>NZ_JANLOH010000114.1:0-65647 GCF_025466155.1 Pseudomonas sp. 13B_2.1_Bac1
CACAATGAAGCAGCGCACCCCCGCCCCCCCCGGCCCCCCCCCCCCCCCCCCCCCCCCCACCCACCCCCCCCCCCCCCCCCCCCCCCCCCCCCCCCCCAGCTCCCACAGTGGTTATGTGTGGTGCTCAAGAAGGCGGCTTCACTTCAAATGTGTAGCCAATACGGTAAACTCCGCGCATTGCTGTCTGGAGCTATTTATGCGCGAAGCGTTGAATCAAGGCCTGATCGACTTCCTCAAGGCCTCCCCTACTCCTTTTCATGCCACCGCCGCCCTGGCCCAGCGCCTCGAAGCCGCCGGCTACCAGCGTCTCGACGAGCGCGAAACCTGGACCACCGAAGCCAACGGTCGCTACTACGTGACCCGCAACGACTCCTCGATCATCGCCTTCAAGCTCGGCCGCCACTCGCCGCTGCTGGGCGGCATCCGCCTGGTTGGCGCCCACACCGACAGCCCGTGCCTGCGCGTCAAGCCACAGCCGGAACTGCAGCGCCAGGGTTTCTGGCAGTTGGGCGTCGAAGTCTACGGCGGTGCGCTGCTGGCGCCGTGGTTCGACCGTGACCTGTCCCTGGCGGGCCGTGTCACCTTCCGCCGTGACGGCAAGGTCGAAAGCCAGCTGATCGACTTCAAGCTGCCCATCGCCATCATTCCCAACTTGGCCATTCACTTGAACCGTGAAGCCAACCAGGGCTGGGCGATCAATGCGCAGACCGAGCTGCCACCGATCCTCGCCCAGTTTGCCGGCGATGAGCGCGTAGACTTCCGCGCCGTGCTCACCGAGCAACTGGCCCGCGAACACGGGCTGAACGCCGACGTGGTGCTCGACTACGAGCTGAGCTTCTACGACACCCAGAGCGCCGCCGTGATCGGCCTGAATGGCGACTTCATCGCCGGCGCGCGCCTGGACAACCTGTTGTCGTGCTACGCCGGCCTGCAAGCCTTGCTTACCAGCGAGACCGATGAAACCTGCGTGCTGGTATGCAACGACCACGAAGAAGTCGGGTCCTGCTCGGCCTGCGGCGCCGATGGCCCGATGCTCGAACAGACCCTGCGGCGCTTGTTGCCGGAAGGTGATGAATTCGTACGCACCATTCAGAAATCGCTGTTGGTGTCTGCGGACAATGCTCACGGCGTGCACCCCAACTACGCCGAAAAGCACGACGCCAACCACGGCCCCAAGCTCAACGCCGGCCCGGTGATCAAGGTCAACAGCAACCAGCGCTACGCCACCAACAGCGAAACCGCCGGGTTCTTCCGCCACCTGTGCATGGCCCAGGAAGTACCGGTACAAAGCTTTGTAGTGCGCAGCGACATGGGCTGCGGCTCCACCATCGGCCCGATTACCGCCAGCCACCTGGGCGTGCGCACCGTGGACATCGGCCTGCCGACGTTTGCCATGCACTCCATCCGTGAACTGTGCGGCAGCCATGACCTGGCGCATCTGGTGAAGGTACTCGGCGCGTTCTACGCGAGCCGCGACCTGCCCTGATCTCGGCAACTGACTGCGGTCAGAACTGTGGGAGCGGGCTTGCTCGCGAAGGCGGTGTGTCAGCCACTGAATCGGCTGACTGATGTATAGCCTTCGCGAGCAAGCCCGCTCCCACATTCATTTCTGCGCACACCTGATCTGTATCACCTGCATTTTCTGCAATCCGGCCTAGACTTGTCAGAATTCCCACTCTGACAAGGCCGTCGCCCGATGATCTCCATGTCCTCCTTCCACGCCATGCTTATCCCAATTGTGATCGGCATGATCATGCTCGCGGTCGGCTTCAACTTTCGTGACAAACCTGCCGGGGTGTTCGGCATGTGGGTAGGCATGCTGCTGATCCTGGGCACCGTGGTGTACAAGATCCTCGCCAAACTGGCCGAATGACAAATGCACTCGCATTGGGCATAGCGGCCTCGTACACTCGGTCAATTCGTCGTTTCCAAGGTTGACCGCCTCGTGCTTTCCCGTCTGTTCGCCCTGCCCTGTTACCTCCTGATCGCTCTGCTTACGCTGCTGCCGCTCGCGCCTGCCCAGGCCGTGAGCCTGCCCGGCCTGCTGGGCAGCACCAACAAGACCCAACCCCAGGCCGAAGTGCCGCTCGGCCAGTCCCTGGACGAGGTGATCAAGACCCTGGAAAACGACCAGCAACGCACCCAGTTGCTGAGCGACCTGAAGAAACTGCGCGAAGCCACGCAAAAGGCCCAGCCGGCCGCCGAACAAGGCGTGCTCGGGTTGATCGGCAGTACGCTGTCGGGCTTCGAGCAGCAGTTCTACGGTGCCGACAGCCCGCTGGGACGCTGGTCCAATGAAGTCGACCTGGCCAAGGATGAACTCGGCGCGCTGATGCTGCCGGCCAGCGAATGGCTGCCGATCATTTTCGGCTTTGCCTTGATCCTGGCGGTGTGGAGCCTGCTCGCAGCCGCGCTGATCTGGCTGAGCCACCGCGTGCGTGAGCGCTTCGGCCTGCCCGAGGAACTGCCGCAACACCCGCGCACCTGGGACATGCTGCGCTTTGCCCTGCGCAAACTGGGGCCGTGGCTGATCGCGCTGGTGATCACCGTGTACCTGAGCTATGCGCTGCCCTCGTCGCTGGGTAAATCCCTGGCGATGGTGCTGGCCTACGCCCTGGTGGTCGGCACGTGTTTCTCGGCGATCTGCGTCATCGCGTTTTCGGTGCTGGACGGCCCGCACCGTCACCGCGCGCTGTATATCCTGCGCCACCAGGCGTTTCGTCCGTTGTGGCTGATCGGCAGCTTTGCGGCCTTCGGCGAGGCGCTGAGCGACCCACGGATGATGCAGGCCCTGGGACAACACCTGGCGCACACCGCCGCGACCGTGGCGAATGTGATGGCCGCGCTGTCCACCGGCGTGTTCATCCTGCGCTTTCGTCGTCCGATCGCCCACCTGATCCGCAACCAGCCGCTGTCACGCCGCCTCACGCGCCGCGCCCTCAGCGACACCATCGAAATCATCGGTTCGTTCTGGTACATCCCGGCCTTGCTGCTGGTGGGTATCTCGCTGTTCGCCACCTTCGTGTCCGCCGGCGACACCAGTACCGCCCTGCGTCAGTCACTGTTGTGCACGGTGCTGCTGGTGTTGTGCATGGTGATCAACGGCCTGGTCCGCCGCCACGCCCTCAAGCCGCAACGTGGGCACAAGCGCCATGCGCTGTACTCCGAGCGCCTGAAAAGCTTCGTCTACACCCTGGCTCACCTGGTGGTGTGGCTGGTGTTTATCGAGCTGGGCCTGCGGGTCTGGGGCCTGTCGCTGATCCGCTTTACCGAAGGCGACGGCCATGAAATCAGCGTCAAGCTGTTCGGCCTGGGCGGCACGCTGCTGTTTGCCTGGCTGATCTGGATCCTCAGCGACACCGCGATCCACCACGCCCTCACCCGCTCGCGCAAAGGCCTGGCGAATGCCCGCGCGCAGACGATGATGCCGCTGATCCGAAATGTGCTGTTCGTGACCATCTTCATCATCGCGGCCATCGTCGCGCTGGCGAACATGGGCATGAACGTCACGCCCCTGCTGGCCGGTGCCGGTGTGATCGGCCTGGCCATCGGTTTCGGTGCGCAGTCGCTGGTCGCGGACTTGATCACCGGTCTGTTCATCATCATCGAAGACTCCCTGGCCATCGATGACTACGTGGATGTCGGCGGCCACCTCGGCACGGTCGAAGGCTTGACCATCCGCACCGTGCGCCTGCGCGACATCGACGGCATCGTGCACACCATCCCGTTCAGCGAGATCAAGAGCATCAAGAACTACTCGCGGGAGTTCGGCTACGCGATCTTCCGCGTGGCGATCCCCTACAACATGGAAATCGACGACGCGATCAAGCTGATGCGCGATGTCGGCCAGAAGATGCGCAACGACCCGCTGCAACGCCGCAATATCTGGTCGCCGCTGGAGATCCAGGGGGTGGAAAGCTTCGAATCCGGCAGCGCGATCCTGCGCGCGCGGTTCAAGACGGCACCGATCAAGCAATGGGAAGTGTCGCGGGCGTTCAACTTGTCGCTCAAACGCCACCTGGACGAAGCCGGCCTGGACCTGGCCACCCCGCGCTTGAGCGTGCAGGTGGTGACGGGGGCGTCGGGCGGGTTGGAGAAAGAGAAGAACGCGTGAGTGGGAGGGGCCTGTGGTCTTGTTGGGTTGAACGGGGCTGTGTGGTGAGTAGGCTTTGTTGTGGTGAGCGGGCTTGCCCCGCGTTGGGCTGCGCAGCGGCCCCTCTCAAGAAACACTCAGTGCATCAGGTAAACCTCAGCGGCTGGTTTTGGGGCTGCTTCGCAGCCCAACGCGGGGCAAGCCCGCTCACCACAACAAGCCTGCTCACCCCAACAGCCCTGCTCACCACAATAAGCCCTGAGACCACAGCCCCCTCAGACCACAGGAAGCCCTCCAACCACAACCCCCCTCCAATGCCACAACAGGCCCGTATACCACAACAACCGAGCCTGCTGCAGCGCTGGCTCAGGACAGCGCAGCGCCGTCCATCTTCTGGCGCAGGCTCAACGGACGCATGTCGGTCCAGGTTTCTTCGATGTAGGCCAGGCATTCTTTCTTCAGGCCGCTCTTGCCCACGGTGCGCCAGCCTTCTGGCACCGCCTTGTAGTCGGGCCAGATGGAATACTGTTCTTCATGGTTGACCACTACCTGAAACAGGATGTCGTCGCGGTCAAATACTGAGGTCATTGCTGTTCTCCATCGCTCAAAGGCTGGCTGCGCACCACGCGCAGCACTGATATCTGTAGAAACGTACCAAAGCGTAAAAAAATTAGAGGCTGGCCACCGCTGCGGCCAGGGCGCGCCCGAAGATCTCGGCCACTCGGTCGACTTCGGTGGCGGTGATCACCAGCGGCGGCAGGAAGCGCACCACGCTGCCATGCCGGCCGCCGAGTTCAAGGATCAGGCCGCGCTTGAGGCATTCACGCTGCACCAGCGGCGCCAATTGGCGATGCACCGGTGGATGGCCCTGGATATCCAGGGTGCCCTCGGGGTCGACCAATTCCACGCCGAGCATCAACCCACGCCCGCGAATATCGCCAAGGTGCGGGAATTCACGCTGCAGGATTCTCAGGTGTTCACCGAGGCGTTCGCCCATGGCGGCCGCGTGGCCAGCCAGGTCGTGCTCCTTGAGGTAGCGCATCACCGCCGAGCCCGCCGCCATGGCCATCTGGTTGCCACGGAAGGTCCCGGCATGCGCGCCCGGCAACCAGGTGTCGAGCCAGTCGCGATACACCACCACCGCCAACGGCAGGCTACCCCCAATGGCCTTGGACATCACCACCACGTCGGGAATGATGCCGGCGTGTTCAAAGGCAAACATCTTGCCGGTACGGCCAAAACCGCTCTGGATTTCATCCACGATCAACGCCACGCCGGCCTGCTCGGTGATCCGCCGCAAACCGCGCAGCCAATCGAGATCGGCCGGGATCACGCCGCCTTCGCCCTGCACCACCTCGACGATCACCGCCGCCGGCAGCAACACCCCGGCTTCCGGGTCATTGAGCAGGTTTTCCAGGTAATGCAGGTTGACCCGCACACCCTCGGCGCCGCCCAGCCCGAACGGGCAACGGTAGTCGTAGGGGTACGGCAGGAATTGCACGCCATTGCCGAGCAAGGCGCCCAAGGGTTTCTTCGGCCCCAGGCTGCCCATCAGGCTCAACGCGCCCTGGCTCATGCCGTGGTAGCCGCCCTGGAACGACAACACCGTACTGCGCCCGGTGGCGGTGCGCACCAGCTTCAACGCGGCTTCTACCGCGTCGGTGCCGGTCGGGCCGCAGAACTGGATCTTGGCTTCGCGCGCCAGCGCAGTTGGCAACAGGCCGAACAGATCCTGCACGAACTGGTCTTTGACCGGCGTGGTCAGGTCCAGGGTGTGCAGGGGCAGTTCGTCACTGAGCACCTGCTGGATGGCTTCGATCACCACCGGGTGGTTATGCCCCAGCGCCAGGGTGCCGGCACCGGCCAGGCAGTCGATGAAGCTGCGGCCTTCCACGTCTTCCACGTAGATACCCTTGGCGCGCTTGAGCGCCAGGGGAATGCGCCGCGGGTAGCTGCGCGCGTTGGATTCCTGCTGGCGCTGTCGAGCCAGCAGCGGGGTTTCGTCGAACTGGTAGAGCGTTTCCGCGGGCGCCGGGCTGGCATGCACCGGGGCATCTTCGATACGGCTGATAGCGACTGACATCTCTCGATCCCTCAATACGCTGATGATGGTGACCAAACTGCCGATCCGTTGGCGTCTGGCCCAAGGGCATGCGCACGGATTTCCTGTTCTGGAAACGCACCAGCGAGAAGAGGATTTAGGGGGCAGTGACGGTTAACGGATGGATGAGCCTCGCGCCCGGCGTCACAACCCGAGGTATTTTTCGTTCAGCGCATACAAAATCGCGCAGGTCTCCGCGTCCAGGCACCCGCCGTAATCCCGCGGGCGAAAGTGCATCTGGAAAGCGCGCGTGCGCCGCTCGAACATCTGGCGATTCTGCGCCGGTTTATAGCCATAGCGCTGGAACGCCCGCTCCACCTCCACTTCAGGCGGCAATCCCAGGCGAAACCGGCGTTGGTACATGGCCCGCGTCGACTCGTCAAACCACGCGCCCACTCCCGCCTCGAACAACGTGCGCCACGGCAGGCGCGGCCCCGGGTCACTCTTGCGCCAGTAGGCCACGTCCGAGTGCCCCAGCACGTCGGCCGGGCCGATCTGCGGATGGCGCCCCAGGATGTCGCGCATCAGGGCAATGAGCACCTCCACCTGCGCCTGGCCGTACGCGGGAAAGGTAAACACCCCGCTATCGTCGCGCGCCAGGTTGACGATCTCGATGCCGATCGCCCGGCTGTTGAGGTTGTCACGCCCGCCCCAATGGCTGGCCCCAGCATGCCACGCACGCAGGTCCTCGCCCACCAGGCGAAAGACGCGCAACTCTTCATACCCGGCGGCGCGGTAGCCGGGTTCATCGGGATCGGGCAGCAGATAGTGAGCGCTGACCCCGTTCTGCGTCAGGGTCCGCAAGGACGACGCGAAAGGCGCCGCGGTATAGTGAAGGACCACCTGGCGCACGGGCTCGCCGCTGCGTTCGTTGAAGTCCCGGGCGGGGAAACTGGTATCGATGACCAACATAAGAACTGTCCTTTTCAGTACAGGCCGAGTCTTTCGGCCCGTTCAAGCGCAAAAAAATTACCGCCATCCTGAAGGGTTGATCTTCAGCAGGGCGGTAACTATTTGGCACATGAGAAAACGGATCAGCGTCGCAACGGCATGCCCAGGTCGACGCGCAGGCCATCTGCCTGGCTGTCGAATGTCAATGAACAGGAACACCGCTGCACGATGGCCTGCACGATCGCCAGGCCCAGGCCACAGCCTTCGCTGTTGCCATTGCGCCAGAAGCGTTGGGTAAGGTACTGCAGGTCCTCGGCGGAAATCTGCATGCCGTGGTCACGCACGCGGAACACCACCTGATCGCCAGCGTTGAACACATTCAGTTCCACCCGGGTGTCGGCCGGGGTGTGGCGCAAGGCGTTGTCCAGCAGGTTGCGCAGGGCAGCGACGGCCAGGCCCACCGGCATTTCCACCGGGGCGCTGGTAAGGGTGTCTGCCAGGACCAGGTCGATGCGCTGGTTGTCGCCGGCGTTCGCATCCTCGATCGCCAGCCGCGCGACTTCCTCGGCGCTGGACTGCAAGCCATCGTCGAATGACAGGCTGCCCTCCACCCGCGCCAGTAGCAGCAATTGCTCCAAGGTCCGGTGCAGGCGGTCGGCGCCTTCCTCGGCGTGGGCCAGCGACTGGTCGCGCGCCGCGCCCTCGGTCATGCGCGCGACTTGCAGGTGGGTCTTGATCGCGGTCAGCGGGCTACGCAACTCGTGGGCCGCATCGCCGGTCAGGCGGCGTTCGCGCTCGATGGTCTTGGCGATGCGCTGCAGCAGTTGGTTCTGCGTATCGAGCAGCGGCTTGAGCTCGCTGGGCAACGGGTGAATCTGCAGCGGCTCGAGGGAATCGGCGCTGCGGCGCATCAGCGCGTCACGCATGCGATTGAGCGGCAACAGGCTCTGGCCGATGCCCAGCCACAACAGGCACAGGCAACCCAGCATCGCCACGCCGACCGGCACCGAAGCAGCCAGCAGGATCGACAGGTTCAGCGCCTCGCGCTCCACCTGGCGGTCGGCGGTGGTGATCAGCAGGTCGCCACGCGACAGGGTAAAACTGCGCCAGCCCACACCGTCGACCACCTGGTCGCGGAAGCCGCTCTTGCGCGACTCCAGACCCTCTTCCGGGGTGGTATGGCTGCGCGCGAGGATTTCGCCGCGCAAGGAGCTGACCTGGCAGGCCATGCCGCCCGGCACGTGCAGTTGTTCGGCGCTGAAATGCGCGCCGCCGCTGACACTCGCCAGCCCCGGCATTTGCTCGGTCAGCCCGGCCACCATGCGCGCGGACGCCACCAGGCGCTGGTCGAGGGAAAACATCATCTGGTTGCGCAGGTCGTTGAGCATCCAGGCCGCTGCCAGGGCCCAGATCAGCACAAAAGCGGCGCCCAACTTGAAGGTCAGGCGCAGGCGCAGGCTTTTCACGACACGTCCTCTCCCCCGTCCGCCGGCCCGAGGCGGTAGCCCAGGCCACGCACGGTTTCGACGATGCCATTGCCCAATTTGCGCCGCAGGTGGTGGATATGCACGTTGAGGGCGTTGCTTTCCAGTTCGTCGTTGAAGCCGTAGACGCTGTCCTTGAGCTGCTCGCTGGACAGCACCCGGCCCTTGTTATGCAGCAGGGCCTGCAGCAGCGCCTGCTCGCGGCGCGACAGGTCGACCGGCTGGCCGCCGAGGAAGGTCTCGCGGCTGCTGGGGTCGTAGGCCAGGCGGCCGTGCTCGATCAGGTTGACGCTGCGCCCCGCCACGCGCCGCAGCAGGGTCTGCAGGCGGGCGGCGAGTTCACGCAGGTCGAATGGCTTGAGCAAATAGTCATCGGCCCCGGCTTGCAGGCCGTCGACACGATTGGTCACCGAATCTCGCGCGGTGAGGATCAGCACCGGGATCTCCAGCCCCTGGCTGCGCTGCTGCTGCAACAGCTTGAGGCCATCTTCGTCGGGCAGGCCGAGGTCGAGCACCATGATGTCGAACGTGGCCGCCTTGAGCATCGCCCGCGCCGCCGCCGCCGTGGCCACGTGCTCGACAGTAAAGCCCTGGGCGCCAAGGCCGGCGACGATGCCGCTGGCGATCAGCTTGTCGTCTTCACAGACCAGTACGTGCATGGTGAACCCTTCATGAAAGATGGGGAGGATTAAAGGTGTCGCGGATTAAGCGCCGATTATGCCGTGAAAAGAGGCGCGCTCAGTCATCCCCTTCACTTTAGAATAGCGCCCGGTTAATCATCGGTTAATCAACGCCACACATTGTGTGCCTACTTGCATCGAACTAAGGCTTGACCATGCGGCATCTGTTTACCTTTCTGCTGGTGTTGTTCGCGGGATGCGCCCAGGCCGCGCCGGGCAACCCGTTCGAGACCAAACCCGACTTCCTGCCGGTGGGCAAAGCGTTCACCTTTACTTCCGAGCGCCTGGAATCCGGTGAGACCCAGCTTTACTGGCAGATTGCCGACGGGTACTACCTGTACAAGCAGCGCATGAAATTCGATGGCCTGGCCCAACAGCCAGTGCTGCCGCAGGGCGAGGCCCATAGCGATGAGTTCTTCGGCGAGCAGGAGGTGTATCGCCAGGGCCTGGAAGTGAGGATCCCCGCCGGCGCCACCGGCCAGGTCAAGCTCGGCTGGCAGGGCTGCGCCGATGCCGGCCTGTGCTACCCACCGCAATCGATCACTGTAGACCTGGGCGGCAACCCCGCCGTTGCCGCTACCGCCGAGGCCCAGGACCAGAGCCTGGCCAGCGGCCTGCAGCAACGCAGCCTGGGTTGGAGCCTGCTGGTGTTCTTTGGCCTCGGGCTGCTGCTCGCGTTTGCCCCCTGTTCGTTACCGATGCTGCCGATCCTCGCCGGCCTGGTGGTGGGCAGTGGCGCCAGCCCGCGTCGCGGCTTTGCCCTGGCCAGCAGCTATGTGGTGTGCATGGCGCTGGTGTATGCCGCGCTCGGCGTGTTGGCCGCCTTGCTCGGCGCCAACCTTGCCGCACTGCTGCAAACACCGTGGATCCTCGGCAGTTTCGCCGCGCTGTTCGTGATCCTCGCGCTGCCGATGTTCGGCTTCTTCGAGCTGCAACTGCCGGCCTTCCTGCGTGACCGCCTCGACAACGTCAGCCGCCAGCAAAGCGGTGGCAGCCTGCTGGGCGCCGGGGTTCTCGGCGCGCTGTCGGGCCTGTTGGTGGGGCCCTGCATGACCGCGCCCCTGGCCGGCGCCCTGCTGTACATCGCCCAGAGCGGCAATGCCGTGCACGGGGGCTTGATCCTGTTCGCCATGGGCATCGGCATCGGCATTCCGCTGTTGCTGCTGGTGACCGTGGGCAACCGCTTCCTGCCCAAGCCGGGCACCTGGATGAACGTGCTCAAGGGCGTCTTCGGCTTCCTGTTCCTGGGCACCGCGGTGCTGATGATTCGCCCGGTGGTCGACGACAGCCTGTGGATCGGCCTGTGGGGCGCACTGGCCTTGGTGATGGCTTACTGCGGCTGGACCCTGGCCCGCGAGTACGGCCTGGCCGCCAAGGTGTTCGGTGCCGGTTCGCTGGTGCTCGGCCTGTGGGGCGCGGTGCTGGTGGTGGGCGCAGCCGGTGGCAGCGATGACCTGTTCCAGCCATTGAAGGTCTACAGCGGTTCGCGAGTCGCCACCGCAACGGACGCCCACGACGCCTTCATGACCATCAAGGATCCAGCCGTGCTGCAAAGCCAGCTCGACAGCGCCAAGGCCCAGGGCCAATGGGTGCTGGTGGACTACTACGCCGACTGGTGCGTGTCGTGCAAAGTCATGGAAAAACAGGTGTTCGGCAAACCCGAGGTCATGGCCGCCCTGAAGGATGTCCGCCTGCTGCGCCTGGACGTCACCGCCGACAACGCCGCCAGCCGTGCGCTGCTCGGCCGCTACAAGGTGCCGGGGCCGCCGAGCTTTGTCTGGATCGGCCCCGACGGTGAGGAGCGCCGTGCCCAACGCATCACTGGCGAAGTGGACGCCGCCGCTTTCCTGCAACGCTGGACCCAGACCCGGGACGCCCTCTGATGCTGACCCTGACCATCGGCACCTTCGCCATCGCCCTGAATCACATCCTGTTGATCGGCGCGCTGATTCTCGCCACCCTGGTGGGTTGGCGCGTGGCCAAGCGTGGCGGTGAAAACCCGGAATCGGTGCTGTTCAGCCTGTTCCTGCTGGGCATGCTGGTGGCCCGCATCAGCTTTGTGCTGATGTACTGGAGTGACTACAGCAACGACTGGCTGCAGATGGTCGACCTGCGCGACGGCGGTTTCCTCGCCTGGCCTGGCGTGGTCGCACTGGTGCTCGGCGCACTGGCCTACGGCTGGCGTCGCCCGGCCCTGCGCAAGCCGCTGAGCGCCGGGGTGATCACCGGCCTGCTGTTCTGGGGCATGGCCACCCTGTCCCTGAGCCTATACGACAAAGGCACGCAACTGCCGGACATCACCCTGCGCAATGCCAATGGCGAGGTGGTGCAACTGGCCGACTACAAGGGTGGCCCGCTGGTGATCAACCTGTGGGCCACCTGGTGCCCACCGTGCCGGCGGGAAATGCCGGTGCTGGAACGCGCGCAACACCAACGCCCGGACGTGACCTTCCTGTTCGTCAACCAGGCCGAAAGCATGCAGAGCGTCAGCACCTTCCTCGCTACCCAGGGCCTGACCCTCGACAACGTACTCTTCGACGCCAGCGGCCGCCTCGGCCAGGCCGTGGGCTCCATGGCGCTGCCGACCACGTTGTTCTACCGGGCCGACGGGCGCCTGATCAACAGCCACCTGGGCGAGTTGTCCCAGGCCAGCCTGGCCCGTGCCATGGAACCCTTCGACACCGAACCTGCCGCCATAAGGAAACCGACATGCCCCGCCTCCGCCACCTGCTGACCCTGCTGCCGCTGACCTTCCTGTCACTCAGCGCGACAGCCACCCTGGCCCAGGCCGAAGACTGGCCGGCACCGATCAAGCAGATCGAGGCCAAGGGCGCCAAGATCCTCGGCAAGTTCGATGCGCCCAGCGGCCTCACCGGCTACGCCGCGCAATACCAGAATCGCGGCATGGCGCTGTACCTGACCGCCGACGGCAAGAGCGTAATCGCCGGCAACCTGTACGACGCCCAAGGCAATGACTTGAGCAGCGCGCCCCTGGAAAAACTGGTGTACGCGCCGATGGCCAAGGAAGTCTGGGCCAAGATGGAAAACAGCAGCTGGATCCAGGACGGCGACAAAAACGCGCCGCGCACCGTCTACCTGTTCAGCGACCCCAACTGTCCGTACTGCAACATGTTCTGGGAACAGGCGCGGCCATGGGTGAAAGCCGGCAAGGTGCAGTTGCGCCACATCATGGTCGGCATCATCCGCGAAGACAGCCCAGGCAAATCCGCCGCACTGTTCGCCGCCAAGGACCCGCAAAAAGCCCTGGAAGAACACGAGGCCGCCGGCAAAGCCAGCAAGTTGCAGGCGCTGGCCAAGATCCCGGCGACTATCGAAGCCAAGCTCGATGCCAACATGAAGTTGATGGATGAGCTGGAACTGTCGGCAACGCCGGCGATTTTCTACCTGGATGACAAGGGCCAATTGCAGCAACAGCAAGGGGCGCCGTCGCCGGAGAAGTTGGTGAAGATTTTGGGGCCGAAGTAAGCAGCGCCTGGCCTGACCTCATCGCCGGCAAGCCAACTCCCGTAGGAGCCGGCTTGCCGGCGCTGAGCCCCTGGCGGACCACAAATATCAAAGCCCCTCCAGCTCCGCCATTAAATCACTCAACCGATCCACTTTCTCCGCGCTGATCTCGTTCGCCGCCAGCCCATCAATGTACTCGGCCAACTCCGCCACCGTGCTGCACTCGAACATGGCTCGCAGCGGTACATCGCGTTGCAGGGACTTCTGCACGCGCGAGGCAATCTGGGTGGCCAGCAACGAGTGCCCGCCCAGCTCGAAGAAGTTGTCCTGCACGCCCACCCGCTCGACTTTCAGTACCTCGGCCCAGATGGCGGCCAGGGTGGTCTCCAGTGCGTTGCGTGGCGCCAGGTAGTCCTGGCTGTGCAACTGGCCGATTTCGAGTGCCGGCAGGGCCTTGCGGTCGAGCTTGCCGTTGGCGTTGAGCGGCAGGCGCTCGAGCCATAACCAGTGCAACGGCACCATGTATTCCGGCAGTTCGGCGCGCAGGCGTTGCTTGATGCGGTCCAGGCGTTCGCTTGAACTCAGCGCTTCATCGGCCGCCACCAGATAGCCGACCAGATGCTTGCCGTTGACGCCTTCCTGCACGCCCACGGCGGCATCACGCACGTACGGCTGCTCGTGCAGGCGCGCTTCGATTTCACCCAGTTCGATGCGGTAACCGCGAATCTTCACCTGATGGTCGATACGCCCGACGTATTCCAGCACGCCATCACTGCGCCGACGCGCGAGGTCGCCGGTGCGGTACAGGCGCTCGCCCGGCGCGCCGAACGGGTTCGGCACAAACACCTGGGCGGTGCGCAGCGGATCGCTGACATAACCGCGGCCCACACCGGTACCGGCCACGCACAGCTCGCCGACCGCACCTTGCGGCACCAACTCCAGCGCGCCATCGAGCAGGTACAGGCGGTTGTTGTCGGTCGGTGTACCGATCGGCAGGTAAGTGCCACGGGTCGACGCCACATCGACGCGGAAGAACGCCACATCGTCCGAGCATTCCGCCGGCCCGTAGGCGTTCACCAGGCCAATCTGCGGGTATCGCTGCAGCCACTGGTGCGCGAGTTCCGGCGGCATCGCTTCGCCGGTCGGCAGCATCCAGCGCAGGCCGTCCAGGCTCATGCGCTCCTGGGCCAGCATGCCCTGGATCAGCGACGGCACGCTTTCCAGCACGGTAATGCCCTGGGCCTGTACATGCGCCAGCAGGCCTTGCGGATCGTGGGCAATGGTGTTCGGCACGATGTCCACCCGCGCGCCGAACAGCGGCGCGGCAAGGAACTGCCACACGGAAATATCGAAGCTTTGCGAGGCGGTCTGGGCGATCACATCCGCCGGCCCGAGGTCCAGGTACGGCACCTTGCTCAACTGGTTGTTGAGCATGCCGCGCTGTTCGACCATCACGCCTTTGGGCAGGCCGGTGGAGCCCGAGGTGTAGATCACGTAGGCGAGGTTGTCCGCTGCGCTGTAGATACCGGGATTGGCACCACGGCCAGGCACTTCTTCCCACACCAGCAGTTGGCAATCAAAACCCTGCAGCAGTTCGATGGCCTGCTCGCGGCACGCCTCGGTGCACACCAGCAACGGCGTGCGGCTCAGGTCGATGATGCGGCTCAGGCGCTGGCTGGGCAGCCCCGGGTCCAGCGGCAGGTAACCGGCGCCGGCCTTGAAGCTGCCGATGATCATGCCCAGCAGGTCCAGGTTGCGCTCGGCCAGCAACGCCACCGGTTGATCCAGGCCCACACCCGCCGCGATCAACGCGTGGCCAAGGCCGTTACTGCGCCGGTTCAACTCGTCATAGGTCCACTGCTGGTCGAGGCAGCTGGCGGCAATCCGCTGCGGATGCGCGGCCACCTGCGCCTCGAACAACTCGATGTAGCTGCTCTCCAGTGGATAGGCGTGTTCGCTCTGGTTGCAGCCGTCTACCAGGAACTCGCGCTCCTGCTCGCCGATCAGCGGCAGGTCGGCCATGTCGCCATGGAAGCCCTGCACCAGCGCCAACAGCAGGCGCTTGAATTCGCCGAGCATGCCTTGCACGGTGGTTTCGTCGAAATAACGCTGGTCGTAGGACAGGTGCAAACCGAGGTCATCCCCCGGATAACACACCGCCGTCAGCGGGAAGTTGGTGTGGGTGCGGCCGGAGTCCGAGGTGGCATTCAAGCTTTGTGCACGGTCCAGCACCGAGACTTCCACCGGAGCGTTTTCGAACACGAACAGGCTGTCGAACAGCGGTTGGCCCTTGGGCAGTTCACTGTGTTCCTGAATAGTCACCAGCGGCAGGTATTCGTACTCGCGCAGCTGCATATTGCTGTCGAGCAGGCCGCTCAACCACTCGCGAACGCTGCAACGCTGGTCGTCCTCGGGTAGCTTCACACGCAGCGCGATGCTGTTGATAAACAGGCCGACGGTGCGTTGCATCTCGGGCATTTCCACCGGGCGCCCGGCCACGGTGACGCCGAACAGCACGTCGCGGTCGCCGCTCAGGCGCCGCAGCACCAACGCCCAGGCTGCCTGGGCGAAGGTGTTGACGGTGAGCTGATGGGCCTGGGCCAATTCGCGCAACTGCGCGCCGTCGCGGGCATCGAGGCGGGTGTAGCAGTCGCCCACCACCATGCCGCCACTGTGACCGGCATGTTCACGCAGGAACGGCCGGTCGCTCGGGATCGGCGTGGTGCGCTCGAACCCCTGCAGGTTCTGCTGCCACCACTGGCGCGCTGCGTTCAGGTTCTGGCGTTGCAGCCAGGCGATGTAGTCGCGATAACGCGGCGGCGTGGCCAGTTGCGCCTCGCGGCCTTCGCCGAGGGCCGTGTAGAGCTCAAAGAAGTCATTCATCAGCAGCGAACGACACCAGGCATCGATGAGGATGTGGTGGTTGCTCATCATGAACCAGTAGCGCGCTTCGCCGACACGGATCAGGCGCAGGTGGAACGGCGCCTGGTTGAGCAGATCGAAACCGGCTTCGCGCTCCTGCTTGAGCAGCGCCTGCAGACGCGGCTCCTGCTCGCTCTCCGGGTCGGCGCGCCAGTCCAGATACTCGATCGGCGTGCTGCCGGGCTTGTGGATCACCTGCAGCATGTCTTCGCCGACATTCCAGCAGAATGACGCGCGCAACGCTTCGTGACGGGCAATCACCGCCTGCCAGGCCTGGGCGAAACGCTCGGGGTCGAGCGCGCTGTTGATGCGGTAGCGGTCCTGCATGTAGTAGAGGCCGGTGCCGGGTTCCAGCAGCGTGTGCAGCAGCAGGCCCTCCTGCATCGGGGTCAGCGGGTAGACGTCTTCGATGGCACTGGCCGGCACGGGCAACGCATCCAGTTGCGCCTGGGTCAGGTGGGCCAGCGGGAAATCGGACGGGGTCAGCCCGCCCACGCTGTCCTCAAGGCAATGCGCAACCAGGCTTTGCAGTTCGGCCAGGTAGGCATCGGCCAGCGCCTGGAGGGTCTGCGGGTCGTGGCGTTCACGGCTGAAGGTCCAGCGCAGCACCAGTTCACCGCCGTAGACCTGGCTATCCACGCTCAGCTCATTGGGCAGCGGCGCGTCCGGGTCATGGGCCAGGCCGGCGGACTCGTCCAGCGGATGGAACAGCGCATCGGCGCCGAAGCTCTGGTCGAACTGGCCGAGGTAGTTGAAGGTGATCGCGGCACTCGGCAACGCGGCCATGCTGCGCTTGCACAGATCATCCGCCAGGTAGCGCAGCACGCCATAGCCGAGGCCCTTGTGCGGCACGCCGCGCAGTTGCTCCTTGATCGCCTTGATCGAGTCGCCCTGCCCGGCTTGTGGGGTCAAGCGCAATGGATAGGCACTGGTGAACCAGCCGACGCTGCGGGTCAGGTCGATGTCGTCGAACAGCGCTTCGCGACCATGCCCTTCGAGTTGGATCAGCGCCGAAGCGTGGCCACTCCAGCGGCACACCACGCGGGCCAGGGCCGTCAGCAGCAGGTCGTTGACCTGGGTGCGGTAGGCGCTCGGCGCTTGTTGCAGCAGCTGGCGGGTGCGTTCGGCATCCAGGCGCACGCTGACGGTGTCGGCATCGCGGTGGCGCAGCGACCCTTGCGGGCGAGCGACCGGCAACGCCACCGCTGGGCCCGCCAACTGGTCCTGCCACACGCTCAACTCTTCGCGCAGCGACTCGCTGCCGGCATACGCCTGCAGGCGCGCGGCCCAGTCACGCAAGGCACTGGTCTTGGCCGGCAGGTTGACGGATTGGCCGTCGCTCAGTTGCCGGTAAACCGTCTGCAAGTCCTCCAGCAACACGCGCCACGACACGCCGTCCACCACCAAGTGATGGATCGCGAGCAAAAGACGTTGCTGGCCTTGCGGGCCATCCACCAACAAGGCCCGCAGCAGCGGCCCGTGTTCGAGGTCGAGGCTGCGTTGGGTGTCGGTGAACAGCGCGGTGCACTGCGCCATATCACGCACTTTCGCTTGCATCAGCACGCCGCCCTCGGGCACGGCCAGGTGTTCGGCGTGCCACTGCGCATCGCGCGGGGTGAAACTCAGGCGCAGGGCGTCGTGGTGTTCGAGCACCGCCAGCAGCGCCTGTTCAAGGCGATGAGGTTCCAGCAGTTGCAGCGGTTTGAGCAGCAAGGCCTGGTTCCAGTGCTGCCGGTTGGGAATGTCCGTATCGAAGAACCAGTGCTGGATCGGTGTCAGGCCCGAGGGCCCCGTGAGCACGCCCTGCTCGGCGATGACCTGCTCGGAGCGCGTGGCGACGGCGGCCAGGGTTTGCACGGTCTGGTGCTGGAACAGGTCACGCGGGCTGAAGTGAATCCCGGCCTGCCGCGCGCGGCTGACCACCTGGATCGACAGGATCGAGTCGCCGCCCAGTTCAAAGAAGTTATCGTCCAGGCCCACCTGTTGCACGTTCAACACCGCGCACCAGATGGCGGCCAGGGTCTGTTCCAGCTCGTTGCGCGGCGCCACGTAGTGTTGGCGGTTGGCCTCGGGGTCGGGTTGCGGCAAGGCGCGGCGGTCGAGTTTGCCATTGGCGGTCAGCGGCATGCTGTCCAGCACGATCAGGTGCGCGGGCACCATGTAGTCCGGCAACTGCGCCTTGAGGTGCGCCTTCAGCGCGTCACGCAAGGTGCCGTGGTCGGCGTCGCTGACCAGGTACGCCGCCAGTTGCTTGCCGCTCGGCGAATCCAGCGCCAGCACCACCGCTTCGCGCACGGCTTGGTGTTCCAGCAGGCGGGTTTCGATCTCGC
Source organism: Pseudomonas sp. 13B_2.1_Bac1 (assembly GCF_025466155.1). Lineage (NCBI taxonomy): Bacteria > Pseudomonadati > Pseudomonadota > Gammaproteobacteria > Pseudomonadales > Pseudomonadaceae > Pseudomonas > Pseudomonas sp. 13B_2.1_Bac1. Next base: position 17,967 of record NZ_JANLOH010000114.1, read on the forward strand.
CCAGCTCGATGCGGAAACCACGAATCTTCACTTGATGGTCGATGCGCCCGAGGTACTCCACCAGGCCATCGGCGCGTTGCCGAACCAGGTCGCCGGTGCGATACAGACGCCCACCGTTGGCCGCGAATGGATCCGCGACAAACCGCTCGGCGGTCATGCCTGGACGCTCGTGATACCCCTGGGCGAGGCCGGCACCGCCGACGTACAACTCGCCGGTCGCACCCTGTGGCACCAACGCCAGGTCGGCGTCGAGAATGTAGGCCACGCGGTCACCGATAATGCTGCCGATCGGCACGCTGGCCGCGCCCTCCTCCACGTGCTGCGGCGCCAGGCTGGCGAGCGGCATCACCACGGTTTCGGTCGGGCCATAGGCGTTGAAAAACACGTCGGGCTGGAACGCTGCGCGGATGCGCTGCAGGTGCTCGCCGGTGAGGGCCTCGCCACCGGTGATGCACATGCGCACCGGCAGCGTCTGGTGTTGGGTCGCCAGCCATTGCGCCAACTGGCTGCCATAACTCGGGGTGAAACCGAGGATGTTGATGCGATGGGTGCGGATCAGCGCGCAGATTTCCTCCGCATCCCACTGGCCCTGGGCACGCAACACCACCTGCGCGCCGCTGAGCAGCGGCACCAGCAGGCGCTCGGTGGCGGCGTCGAAGTTGATCGAATAGAAGTGCAGCTCGCAGTCATCCGGGCGCATGCCGAAGCGCTCGATCACCGCCTGGCAGTGCATGGCGATTTCACCGTGGGCGACCACCACGCCTTTCGGCTTGCCGGTGGAGCCGGAGGTGTAGATCAGGTACGCCTGGTGCTGCGCCAGGCTAATGAACGGCAGCTCGTCGGCCGGGTAATTTGCCAGCACCGGCAAGTCATCTTCCAGGCACCAGCAGGCCACGGTGGCCGGCAATTCGCCGAGGGCTGCGAACATCGCCGCATCGCTGAGCAGCAGGCCGATGCCACTGTCTTCGATCATGTAGTGCAGGCGGTCGAGCGGGTATTCCGGGTCGAGCGGCACATAGGCGCCGCCGGCCTTGAGGATTGCCAGCAGGCCGATGACCATTTCCAGCGAACGCGGCAACGCCAGGCCGACCCGCACCTGCGGGCCGACGCCGCGCTCGCGCAGCATCCAGGCCAGGCGATTGGCGCGGGCATCGAGTTCGGCGTAGGTAAGGGTCACGCCGGCAAAGGTCAGCGCCGGGGCATCCGCACGCTTGGCCGCCTGTAGGCTGAACAGTTGATGGATGCACTGGTCGAGGCGATGTTCACCGGCCTCGACGCCCAGGCTGTCCTGCAAGGCTTGTTGCTCAACCGCGGTCAGCAACGGCAGCTCGCTGAGGCGCTGCGCGGGATTTGCGATCAGGGCTTCAAGCAGGTTGCGCCAATGTTCGGCCATGCGCGCAATGCGCGGTTCATCGAACAGGTCGGTGCTGTAGGTCATGCAGCAACCCAGGCGATGGTCGAGGTCGGTGACTTCCAGGTTGAGGTCGAACTTGGTCGCGCGGGCATCGTTGGCCAGGTACTCGACAGTCATGCCGGCGAGTTGGCGGCTCTGCTGGAACTCCCAGCGCTGCACGTTGCACATCACCTGGAACAGCGGGTTGTAGGCCGCGCTGCGAGGCGGTTGCAGGGCTTCGACCAGATGATCGAACGGCAGGTCCTGGTGGGACTGGCCTTCGATCACGGTGTGGCGCACGTGCTCGAACAGCTCAGCGACATTCATCTGCCCATTGAGCTGGCAGCGCAGCACCTGGGTGTTGAGGAACGCACCGATCAGGCCTTCGCTTTCCGGGCGAATCCGGTTGGCCACCGGCGCGCCGATGCGCAGGTCGGTCTGGCCGCTGTAGCGGTAGAGCAACACGGCCAGGGTCGCGGTCATGGTCATGAACAGCGTCAGGCCGTGCTCGGCGTTGAACGCGCGCACGCGGGCGGCCAAATCGTCGCTCAGGTCGAAGCGGTACAGCTCGCCCTGATGACTTTGCACCGGTGGCCGCGGACGATCACCGGGCAGTTCCAGCAGCGGGTGTTCGCTGCCCAGCTGCGCCGTCCAGTAGTCCAGTTGGCGCTGGCGTTCGCCGCTTTCCAGCCACTGGCGTTGCCACACGCTGTAGTCCAGGTACTGCACCGGCAACGGCGGCAGCGGCGACAGGCGTTCATCGATAAACGCTTCGTACAGGGCGCTGAGTTCCCGGGCAAAGATGTCCATGGCCCAGCCTTCGGTGACGATGTGGTGCAGGGTCAGCACCAGGTAGTGCTCCTGATCGCCCGCCTTGACCAGGCACGCGCGCAGCAACGGCCCGGTCTCCAGGTTGAACGGCGTATGGGCTTCCTGATCGGCACGTTGCTGCAGGCGCTGCTGGCGCTCGGTTGCGTCCAGCGCCGAGAGATCCTGCCAGTCCATACGCAGGCCGGTCTGCGCCGAGACTTTCTGATAGGCCACGCCATCGACACTCGGGAAGGTCGTGCGCAGGGTTTCGTGGCGCATGACCAAGGCCTGCAACGCCGCCTCGAATCGCCCCACATCCAGCACGCCACGCAGGCGCGCCATGCCGCCGACGTTGTAGGCCGGGCTGTCCGGTTCCATCTGCCACAGGAACCACATGCGCTGCTGGGAATAGGACAGCGGCACCTTCTGGCTGCGGTCGACCTGGGCAATTGCCGTCTGCTGGTTGCGCTGGCCGGAGGCCTGGATCAGCGCCACTTGCTCGGCAAAAGCGCCCAACTCGCTGGCTTCGAACAACGTGCGCAACGGCAACTCGACGTCGCAGGCCTGGCGGGTGCGGGAGATGATTTGCGTGGCCAGCAACGAATGGCCGCCGAGGACGAAAAAGTCATCGCGCAGGCCCAGGCGCGGCACGCCGAGCACTTCGCGCCAGATCGCCGCGATCTGTTGCTGCAGTGCGGTTTGCGGCTCGATATGTTCGCGGGTTTGCCACACCGGTGCCGGCAAGGCACGGCGGTCGAGCTTGCCACTGGGGCTCAGGGGCATGGCGTCCAGGCGCATCAACAGCGCGGGCACCATGTACTCCGGCAGTTCGGCGGCCAGCGCGGCCTTGACGTCCTGTTCATCCAGCGCAGTGCTGGCGGTGTAGTAACCGATCAACTGCGCGTCGCGCACCAGCACCACGGCTTGGGCGATACCGTCCAGGGCCAGCAGGCGCGCTTCGATTTCTTCCGGCTCCACACGGAAGCCGCGCAGCTTGACCTGCTGATCGAGGCGACCCAGGTATTCGAGCACGCCGTCGGCGCTCCAGCGCGCGCGGTCACCGGTGCGATACAAGCGTGCGCCGCCCTCGCCCAGTGGATCGGCGACAAACCGTTCAGCGGTCAACCCGGCTCGTCCGAGATACCCGCGTGCCAGGCCGATGCCGCCGATGCACAGCTCACCCGGCACACCGGCCGGCAACGGATTGAGCTGCTCGTCCAACACGCGGCAGATCACATTGCCCAGCGGCCGGCCAATCGGTGAGCGCTCGCCGTCTGCGGCCGTGCACTGCCAGTGGGTGACGTTGATCGCGGTCTCGGTCGGGCCATAGCGGTTGTGTAGCTGCACTGCCGGCAACTGTGCCAACACACGGTTGCGCAACTCGGCGGGCAAGGCTTCGCCGCCGGAAAACAGGCGACGCAGGCTGGTGCATTCGGCCGCCAGCGGTTCATCGATAAACAGCTGCAACAGCGGCGGCACAAAGTGCAACGTGGTTACGCCGTGCTCCTGCACCAATTGCGCAATGCGATGCGGGTCGCGATGCTCACCAGGGCCGGCCAGTACCAGGCGGCACCCGGTGATCAGCGGCCAGAAGCACTCCCACACCGACACGTCGAAACTGATCGGCGCCTTCTGCATCAGCACATCGGTGTCATTGAGTTGATAAGTCGCCTGCATCCACTGCAAGCGCTCGGCCAGGGCCGCATGGGTATTGCCCACGCCCTTGGGCTGGCCGGTGGAGCCGGAGGTGTAGATCACGTAGGCGAGGTTATCGCCCTCCAGGTGCAGGCCCGGTGGCTGGGTCGGCCAGCTGTCCAGGTGCAGGCTGTCCATGGCAATCACGCACACGCCGGGCGCAGCCGGCACGCGGTCCAGCAACGCGGTCTGGGTCAGCAGCAGGTGTACGCCGCTGTCCTTGAGCATGTAGGCCAGGCGGTCGGCGGGGTAGTCCGGGTCCAGCGGCACATAGGCACCGCCAGCCTTGATGATCGCCAGCAGGCCGATCAACAGCTGCGGCGAACGCTCGGCGGCGATGGCCACGCACACGTCGGGGCCGACACCTTTGTCGCGCAGGTAGTGGGCCAGGCGGTTGGCCTGGGTGTGCAACTGGGCGAAGGTCAGGCTAGCGTCCTGCCAGACCAGCGCGGTGCGGTCCGAGGTCTGCTGGTTGAGCAACTCGGGCAGCCACTGCCGGGCCGGCGCACACGGTGCCGTGCTCCACGCGGGCTGTTCGTCCTGCAGCCTCAACGGCAGGTCGCCGAGGGTTTGCTGCGGCTGCTCGCAGACCGCTTGCAGCAGCTGGATAAAGTGCTCGGCCAGGCGCTGGAGGGTCGCGTGTTCGAACAGTTCATCGGCGTAATCGAAGGACAGGCTCAAGCGCCCATTACGGTCTTCTTCACTGTGCAGTTGCAGGTCGAACTTGGCTTCGCGGCTGTGCCACGGCAGCTCCTCGGCGAGCATGCCGGGCAGGCGGCGCAGGGCGCTCAAATCGCGTTGCTGGTGGTTGAACATGACCTGGAACAGACCTTGTTCGCGGGCCTGCGGAAAGGCTTCCAGCAGTTGTTCGAACGGCAAGTCCTGATGCGCTTGCGCGCCTAATACCGTCTCGCGGGTCGAGGCCAGCAGTTGGCTGAAGGGCAGGCGCCCGTCCAACTCGGCGCGCAGCACCAGGGTGTTGATGAAGAAGCCGATCAGGCCTTGGGTTTCCTGGCGCGGACGGTTGGCATTCGGCACGCCAATGCGGATATCGCGCTGGCCGCTGTAGCGGTAGAGCAGGCTCTGGAACGCCGCGAGCAACACCATGAACGGCGTGGATTGATTGGCCTGGGCGGTCTGGCGAATCGCTGCGCTGAGGCCGGCGCTCAAACGCACACTGTGGCGCGAGGCGCTGTAGCGTTGCTGCGCCGAACGTGGGCGATCAGTGGCAAGGCTCAGGGGCGGATGCTCCTCACCCAGTTGCGCTTTCCAGTACGCCAGTTGCCGCTGGCCTTCGCCCTGGGCCAGCCATTGGCGCTGCCAGCTGCCGTAGTCGGCGTACTGCAGGGTCAGTGGCGGCAAAGTCAGGGCCTGGCCCTGGCTGGCGGCGGCGTACAGGCGCGAGAACTCGTCGAGCAGAATATTCAGCGACCAACCGTCGGCGATGATGTGGTGAAGGGTGACCAGCAGTTGGTGATCTTCATCGTCCAGGCACACCAGGGTTACCCACAGCAACGGGCCTTTTTCCAGGTCGAACTGGGTGCGGGCTTCGTCCTCGCGGATCTGTTGCGCGCGGGCTTCACGTTCGGCGGCAGGCAGGTCACTGAGGTCGATGACTTGCAGCTCGAAATCGGCGTGAGCAGCCACGCGCTGGAAAGCCTGGCCATCGCGTTCGTAGAAACGCGTGCGCAAGGCCTCATGGCGTTGGATCAGTTGCTGGAAGCTCACGCGCACTGCATCTGCGTCCAACTCGCCCCGCAGGCGCAAGCCACCGGGGATGGTGTAGGCGCTGCTCTGCGGGTCCAGTTGCCAGGTGATCCACAGGCGGTTCTGTGCCAGCGATTGCGGCAGTTCGTCCTGGCGCGACAAGGCAGCAATCGCGCCTTGGGCCAGGCCACCGTCCTGTTGCAGTTGCGCCACACTCGCGGCGAACGCCGACAGCGTCGGCGCCTCGAACAGCAGGCGCAGGTTCAGTTCCAGGCCAAGGGTTTCGCGCAGCCGCGCGACCACCTGGGTGGCGGTGATGGAGTTGCCGCCGAGCAGGAAGAAATGGTCATCGGCGGCCACGCTCGGCACCTGCAATTGCTCGCACCAGATCGCTGCGATCCGGCTTTGCAGCTCGGATTCCAACGCCGCATCGCTTGCCTGCACGTGCAGGTCGGGGAACTGCGCATAGCTGTCGAGGCTGCCATCGGCGTGACGCAACGCACACGCGGCACGCTGCACTTTGCCGCTGGAGGTCTTGGGCAAGGCGCCGGGATTGAGCAACACCACCACACTCGGCGCTTGCTGACAGGCCTCGGCCACCGCTTGGCGGATCGCCTTGATCAGCGCGTCGGGCGGCAGGATTTTCTGCACGCTGCGGCTGATTTCCACGGCGATGCCGATCCCTTCCAGGCCCTGGTCATTCACCGCGAACGCCGCAACGCGACCCTTGCGCACCACCTCGACTTCGCGCTCGATGGTCTGCTCGATGTCCTGGGGATACAGGTTGTGGCCACGCACGATCAGCAGGTCTTTGAGGCGCCCGGTGATGTACACCTCGCCGTCTCGGATAAAGCCCAGGTCACCGGTGCGCAGCCACGTACGGCCGGCGTGTTGGACGAAAGTCCTCGCGGTGGCCTCGGGGTTGCGCCAGTAGCCATGGGCGATGCTCGGCCCGGTGGCCCAGAGTTCGCCGACGCGGTTGTCGGCCAGTTCACTCAAGGTCTGTGGGTCGGCGATCAGTACCGCGTGTTCCGGCTGGCTGGTGCCGCAACTCATGATTGCACTGCCCTGCCCAGGCTCGGCGCGATTGGCGGCCAGGGCCTGCTCGTCGACACGCAGCGCCGGGATGCCCTGGCCACGGCGACCACCGGCGACAAACAGGGTCGCCTCGGCCAGCCCGTAGGAGGCAAAGAAATTGTTCGGGGTGAAACCGCAGCTCGCGAACTTCTCGGCGAAGCGTTCCAGGGTGTCGAGGCGAATCGGCTCGGAGCCGGAATAGGCCACGCGCCAGCGGCTCAAGTCCAGGCGTTCCAGCGCGGATTCACTGACCCGCTCGCTGCACAGGCGGTAGGCGAAATCCGGTCCGCCGCTGATGGTGCCGCCGTATTCGCTGATCGCTTCCAGCCAGCGCAACGGCCGGCCGAGGAAATACGCCGGCGCCATCAATACGCACGGTACGCCACTGAAGATCGGTTGCAACAGGCCACCGATCAGGCCCATGTCGTGGTACAGCGGCAGCCAGCTGACGATCACGTCGTCGGGGTTCAGGTCGATACCGAAGCCACGGCGGATCAGCACTTCATTGGCCACCAGGTTGCCGTGGCTGACTTGCACGCCCTTGGGCAACGCCGTGGAGCCGGAAGTGTATTGCAGGAAGGCAATGTCGTCGGGCTGCAGCTCAGGGGCCAGCCAACGCTCGGCGATGCCGGCATCGAGGGTGTCGACACTCAGCACCGGCGGCGCGTTGTCGATCTGGGCCAGGCCATCGCCGAGGCTGGCGATGGTCAGCAGCAGGCGCGGTTCGGCATCGGCGATGATCGACAGCAGGCGCTCCTGATGGTGACGGCGCGTGGACTCCGGCGGATAGGCCGGCACCGCGATCACCCCGGCGTACAGGCACCCAAAGAACGCTGCGACGTAGTCCGGGCCGCTGGGGAACAGCAACACTGCGCGATCGCCCAGCGTCGCCTTCGCCTGCAAGGCGGCGGCGATGGTCCGGGCGCGCTGGTCCAGGTCACGGTAACTGAGCACCACGCTGTGCTCGGCCGACTCGGCGAGGAAGCGCAGGGCCACCTGGTCCGGGGTCTGCGCGGCACGACGTTGAAGGGACTCGACCAGGTTACGGGGAAGTTCGAAGGCGTCCATCATGGGGTTCCTGCCTGAAATCGGCTTACGGGAAATTCGGGAAGTGGGGAGCTGTCAGCCGGCGGCCAGTTGCCGCGCCGCGCCATTGCGCCAGCGGGCCAGGTGTTCATCGGCGTAACGGCGCACGCAGCGCAATACGGCGCTTTCGTGCTGCACAAGGAAGAAGTGGTGACCGTCGAACATGTCGAGGGAAAAGCCGCTGGCGGCATCGAGTTGCCAGTCGAGCAACTGGTCGGCGCGCACGCTGTCCTGCTTGCCGCCGAACACATGGATCGGCATGTCCAGCGGCGTGCGCTGGCCATAGATGAAGCTGCCGCACAGCAGGAAATCGGCGCGCAGGATCGGCAGCATCAACTGCATCAACTCGGGGTTGGCCAGGGCTTCTTCGGCGGTGCCTTGCAGCTCGCGCAGGCGGGCGATCAGCTGCTCATCGGTTTTCTCGATGGCGTATTCGCTGACATCCCGGCGCGCCGGCCCGGATGTGCCGGAGGCAAACAACGCGAGCGGCGCGGGCACACCGCGCGCCTTCAAGGCATGTGCCAGTTCGAACGCCAGCAGGCCGCCGAGGCTGTGGCCGAACAAGGCGTAGGGGCCGCTCAAGTCGCGGCTGATTTCTTCCGCGAGCTGCGCCGCCAGGGCCTTGATATCGCGCTGCAGGGGCTCGTCCATGCGCATGCCGCGCCCGGGCAATTCCAGCGGGCACACGTGCAGCCATTCCGGCAGGGCTCGGCGCCAACGCGCGTAGACCATGGCGCTGGCACCCGAATAGGGCAGGCAAAACAGGCGCAGTCGCGTCGGCGCAGTCATCGGCCGACGACTCCAAACTGAAACACGCTGTATGCACGATAGAAACCCATTTCGTCCTCCTGCGGGGGCTGATCCTTGGCCGTTTTACTAACGGACCTGTCACCCAGAAGAACGGACGGCACCGGCAAATAATTAGTCGCCGGGAGCGAGCGCGACGTGGTTCACATCTAACAAGAAAGCATAAGATTAGTTCGTCTTCTCATTTGACAATCATTATCATTAAGCATAATTTGTTGCCCGATGTGTAGGAGGCCTCAGCAAGGACGCCCTCCCCTAACCTCTTTTGCGACAAGGTGATTTCCATGACGGAACCAGTAACCACAGGCAGGTGCGACTCACCACTTCTCCAGGCTTTCGTCGACAATCGACTGATATTGGTGAAGATCGCGGCACGTATTACCGGCTGCCGCTCGCGGGCCGAAGACGTAGTGCAGGACGCCTACTTCCGGCTGCAATCCGCGCCGACGATCACCTCGTCGTTCAAGGCCCAGTTGAGCTATCTGTTCCAGATCGTGCGCAACCTGGCGATCGATCACTACCGCAAGCAGGCCCTGGAGCTCAAATACTCCGGGACGGAAGAGGAAGGCTTGAATGTGGTTATTCACGGCGCTTCACCGGAAACCTCGCACATCAACTTCAATACCCTGGAAAACATCGCCGACGCCCTGACGGAGCTGCCGCAGCGCACCCGCTACGCGTTCGAGATGTACCGCCTGCACGGCGTGCCGCAAAAGGACATCGCCAAGGAACTCGGCGTCTCGCCGACCCTGGTGAACTTCATGATCCGCGACGCGCTGGTGCATTGCCGCAAGGTCTCGGGCAGCCACAGCGATACGTTTGCACGCCGGGTCTAAACGTTGATGCGCGAAGGGCCGGCCCGTTGCGCGCCAAGAATCAGCAGCGCCGCGCGTTTATGGGCGAAGTCGAATTCTCGCTGGCAATGGGGACAACGATTCTGCGCGGAGCCTGCGGCCCCTTCTGCACACTGCGCATCCAGGTAGAAGTAATGCACCAGCGCCGCCAACCGCGCATCGAAACGCCGCAGGACTTCACCGTGGGAAAGGCCGCAAAGATCAGTGGGATGTGACATGAAGGACACTCGCAAACATCGTCAACCGTTGGTTGAGATGACGTGAGCAGCGCTAGGAAATTTAGCCTTCAGGGCGTCGGCATGACGTCAATGCGATAGGGTTCGAAAATCTTCAGCAGCTCGCCGCTGTCACGCAGGCGTTTGAGCAAGGCGGAAAAGGCTGCGCCGGTGATCGGCGCCTTGGGGCGCAGCAAGGCGTAGTGGTGATAGACCTGGTCGATGCGCTCCGAAACCAGGAACTGGCCGGCCATGTCCGCATTGCGCACCAGGAAATCACTCAGGTAGGAACGCGTGACCAGCGCAATATCCGCACGCCCACGCACCACCATCAGCAGGTTGCTGTCATGGGAATACGTCAACGTGGCGTTGAACTGCTCGGCCAGGTACTTGGGGTCAGGGTTGAAATGCGCGAAGGCGTAGTGATAACCGCTGAACACCGCCAGGCGTTTGCCGGTGAGGTCGGTGAAATAGTCCTGGCCGCGATCGAGCTGCCGCTGGGCGACGAAGATTTCCGCGTCTTCCAGGCCCATGTCCACGCTGGTGTGAGGAATTTTCTGCCAGCCCCAGTCGGGGTTTTCGAAAATGGCCATGTCAATACGGCCCTGCTCGAAATCACGAAAACGTCGCGGGATGGAGGTGGGCACCAGCACAAACTGGTAGTCGGCCTGTGAAGCGTTGAGCGCTTCGACCAACTGCGGCAGCAGCCCGGTGTCGGCGCCCTGCTCGGGGCGCACGGTGTAGGGTGGAAAGTGCGCGGCGCCGATCCGTACCAATTGCGCAGCCGAAGCCGGCATCCACCACGCGGTGCCCAGTGCCCAAAAAGTAAGTCCTGCAGCCAGCCGCCATGGCGAAAACATCAAGGCACACACCGTTCACTACGTTAATGGCGATAAGCTAGGCGTTTTTGTCTGGCGAGACAACTTTTTCACCGTCAAATGAATAGCTTGCGCCTCAGTCGGGCTTCAACACCATCAGCAGGGCTTCTTCAGCCAACTCTTCCAGCGTCAGGCTGCCCTCGGCGCGAAACCAGGTGGTGGTCCAGGACAGCGCACCGGTGAGGAAACGCCGGGTGATAAACACATCGCCCTTGATGTAGCCCGCCGCCTTGGCCTCACCCAGCACCTGCAGCCAGATCTGTTCATATACATCGCGCAGGGCCAGTACCTGGGCCTGGCCCTCGGCCGACAGCGAACGCCATTCATAGACCAACACCGCCATGGCTTCGCCACTGCCGCCCATGATCGACTGCAACTCGCAACGGATCAGCGCCAGCACGCGTTCGCGCACGGTGGTCGCCTCTTCGAGCGAGGCGCGCATCATCGCCGTGTTGTAATGAATGGTTTCCTCCATCACCGCCCGCAGGATCTCGTCCTTGCTCTTGAAGTGATGAAAGATGCTGCCGGACTGGATGCCCACGGCACCGGCCAGGTCGCGCACCGTAGTGCGTTCAAATCCCTTGTTGCGAAACAGGTGAGCCGCGGTCTGCAGCAACTTGCCCCGGGCACTGTCGGGGTCAGTCAATTGGCCACCGTCGACCATGGTGCGCATCACCCGCAGGGCTTTTTGCTCATCCATGCTGCTCTCCTCTACTTCTACGGACGTCTTGGCCGGCAATTTAGGCCGTGGCCGCCACCCAAGCAAGCGCTTGGGCAAAACTTGTGTCTGGAGTTTACAAACCAAGCGCTTGCTTGGTAGTCTCGTTGCCAGCCATTCGAGGAAGGATTTCTCATGAGCAAGACGGTTCGTATCGGCTGCGCCAGCGCCTTCTGGGGCGACACATGCACGGCCGCCGCCCAATTGGTGCACGGCGGCGCACTGGATTACCTGGTGTTCGACTACCTGGCGGAAGTCACCCTGTCGATCCTCGCCGGTGCGCGGATCAAAGATCCCCAGGCCGGCTACGCCACGGATTTTGTCGAAGTGTTGACGCCGCTGCTCGGCGAGATCCAGCGCCAGGGCATCCGCGTGATCAGCAACGCCGGCGGTATCCACCCGCAGGCCTGCGCCGCCGCCCTGCAAGCGGCCTGCGACAAGGCCCAGGTCCCGCTGAAAATCGCCGTGTTGCTGGGCGACGACCTGCACCCTCAACTCAAGCACCTGCACGGCATCACCGATATGTTCAACGGCGCGCCGCTGCCGCCACTGTGCGTGTCGGCCAATGCCTACCTCGGCGCACCCGGGATTGTCCAGGCACTGCAGTTGGGTGCGGATATCGTGATCACCGGTCGCGTGGTCGACAGCGCGGTGGTCAGCGCAGCGCTGGTGCATGCCTTCGACTGGTCCTGGCAGGACTATGACCGCCTGGCCCAGGCGGCACTGGCCGGGCACATCATCGAGTGCGGCGCGCAATGCACCGGCGGCAACTTTACCGATTGGCGCGACGTGCCGGACTACGAGCACATCGGCTTTCCCATCGTCGAAGTGAGTGCCGACGGCCAGTTCACCGTGAACAAGGTCGATGGCACGGGCGGCCTGATCAGCGAACTCAGCGTGGCCGAGCAACTGCTGTATGAGATCGGCGACCCACGCGCCTACTTCTTGCCCGATGTGATCTGCGATTTCAGCCAGGTCAAATTGCACCAGCAAGGCAAACACAGCGTGCGCCTGCACGGTGCCAGGGGCTTGCCGCCGACCGACCAGTACAAGGTCAGTGCGACTTACCCGGACGGCTTTCGCTGCACCGCCAGTTGCCTGATTGCCGGCATCGACGCGGTAGCCAAGGCCGAGCGCGTCAGCCAGGCGATCATCAACAAGACCGCCGAACTCTTCAGCCAGCGCGGCTGGGCGCCCTACACCGACGTGAACATCGAGCTGCTCGGCAGCGAGGCCACCTACGGCGCCCACGCCCAGCGCCAGGATTGCCGCGAGGTGGTGGTGAAACTGGCGGTGCGGCACCCGAGCAAACAGGCCTTGGTGCTGTTCGCCCGCGAGATCGCCCAGGCGGCCACCGGCATGGCGCCGGGGCTGACCGGCATTGTCGGGGGACGCCCGACGGTGTACCCGCTGATTCGCCTGTTTTCATTCCTGATCGACAAGTCCGCCTGTGAGGTGGTGATCGACTTCCAGGGCGACAAACACGCCTGCGCGCTGCCGACCGCCGACGCCCCTCTCCTGCCGGCCGCTGCCGTGGATCCGCCCAAACCCCAAGGCCGCGCGGACGCCAGTGTGCCGTTGGTGAAGCTGGCCGTGGCGCGCTCCGGCGACAAGGGCAACCACAGCAATATCGGCGTGATCGCGCGCGCGCCGGAGTACCTGCCGTGGATCGCCGAGGCATTGACCCCGGAAGTCATCGTCGACTGGATGGGCCACGTGCTCGACCCCGTGCACGGCCGCGTCGAACGCTGGTACCTGCCCGGCAGCCACAGCCTCAACTTCCTGCTGGAGAACGCCCTGGGCGGTGGCGGCATCGCCAGCCTGCGCATCGACCCGCAAGGCAAGGCCTTCGCCCAGCAACTGCTGGAAATTCCCATCGCCGTGCCGCAACACATCGCTGATCAACTCACTTAAAGGAGCGTTGCCGTGGCCTTCGATTCGATCTTCAAAGCCGACCTGTTCCAGGGACACACCGTGATCGTCACCGGCGGTGGCAGCGGGATTGGCCGCTGCACCGCCCACGAACTGGCGGCCCTTGGCGCCCGCGTGATCCTGGTCGGACGCAAGCCGAAAAAGCTGCAGAAGGTCGCGGCGGAAATTGCCGAGGATGGCGGCACTGCCCATTGGCAGGCCTGCGATATTCGTGATGAAGAGGCGGTGAAAGCGCTGGTCACGCAGATCATTCAAGCACATGGCCCTGTGCATGGCCTGGTGAATAACGCCGGCGGCCAGTACCCGTCGCCGCTCGCGTCGATCAATCAGAAGGGCTTCGAAACGGTCCTGCGCACCAACCTGGTGGGCGGTTTCCTGATGGCGCGGGAAGTGTTCAACCAGTCGATGAGCAAGCATGGCGGTGCCATCGTCAACATGCTTGCCGACATGTGGGGCGGCATGCCCGGCATGGGCCACTCCGGCGCGGCACGCTCGGGCATGGACAACTTCACCAAGACCGCCGCCTTCGAATGGGGGTATGCCGGGGTGCGGGTCAATGCCGTGGCGCCGGGCTGGATCGCCTCCAGTGGCATGGACACTTACGAGGGCGCGTTCAAGGCGGTGATCCCGAGCCTGCGTGAACACGTGCCGCTCAAGCGGATCGGCACCGAGTCGGAAGTCAGCGCGGCCATCGTGTTTCTGCTCAGCCCCGCCGCGGCCTTTGTCAGCGGCAGCACCCTGCGCATCGACGGCGCCGCCAGCCTGGGCAGCCGCGCCTGGCCGTTGCACAAGGCCGCGTCGCCGAGTGAACCGTTCAACGGCTTTCACCGCGCGTACCTGCCCGATGTCCTCAAGGCGGAGCGCTGAACCATGCCGGTGATTGAAAGCCTGATCGACACCCACAGCCCGCAGTTTGCGCAGAACCGCGAAGCCATGCTGGAAGGCATCCAACACCTGCGCCAGCTGGAACACGCGCTGCTCGCCAAGGCGCAGGCGGCCAAACCGAAGTTCGACCAGCGCGGCCAACTGCTGCCACGCGAACGCCTCAATTTGCTGCTCGACCCCGGCGCACCGTTCCTCGAACTGGCGAGCCTGGCCGGCTACAAACTGCATGATGACAAGGACGGCAGCGCCGCCGGCGGCGGCTTGATCGCCGGCATCGGCTACGTCAGCGGCGTGCGCATGCTGGTGGTGGCCAATAACAGCGCGATCAAGGGCGGCACCATTTCCCCCACGGGCCTGAAGAAATCCCTGCGCCTGCAACAGATCGCCATGGAGAACAAATTGCCGGTGGTGACCCTGGCCGAAAGCGGCGGGGCCAACCTCAACTATGCCGCCGAGATTTTCGTCGAAGGCGCGCGCAGCTTCGCCAACCAGGCGCGCATGTCGGCCATGGGCTTGCCGCAGATCACCGTGGTGCACGGCTCGGCCACTGCAGGTGGGGCGTATCAGCCGGGGCTGTCGGACTACGTGGTGGTGGTGCGCGGCAAGGCCAAGCTGTTCCTCGCCGGACCGCCGCTGCTCAAGGCCGCCACCGGTGAAGTCGCCACGGATGAAGAACTGGGCGGCGCCGAGATGCATGCGCAAACCGCCGGCACCGCCGAATACCTGGCGGAAAACGATGCCGACGGCGTGCGCATCGTGCGCGAGATTGTCAGCCTGTTGCCGTGGGATGAGCGCCTGCCGCCGGCGTCGAGACGGGCGTATGCCGAGCCGCTGTATCCCATCGACGAGCTGTTGGGGTTGATCCCCGATGATCCGAAGAAACCCTATGACGTGCGCGAGATCCTCGCGCGGCTGGCGGACGGCTCGCAGTTCCTCGAGTTCAAGGGCGAGTTCGATGCCCACACGGTCTGCGGCCACCTGCAGATCCAGGGGCGCGCCGTCGGCGTGATCGGCAACAACGGCCCGATCACGCCCAAGGGCGCGAGCAAGGCCGCCCAGTTCATCCAACTGTGCGACCAGAGCCGTACCCCGCTGCTGTTCCTGCACAACACCACCGGGTTCATGGTGGGCACCGAGTCGGAGCAACAAGGCGTGATCAAGCACGGTGCGAAGATGATCCAGGCGGTGGCCAACGCGCGGGTGCCTAAACTCACGGTGGTGGTCGGCGGTTCGTACGGCGCCGGCAACTATGCGATGTGCGGGCGTGGCCTGGACCCGCGGTTTATCTTCGCCTGGCCCAACAGCCGCACGGCGGTCATGGGGGGTGCGCAGGCGGGCAAGGTGCTGCGGATTGTCACCGAGGCCAAACAGTTGAAGGACGGCCTGGTGCCGGATCCCAAGGTGATGGACATGCTCGAGCAGGTCACGGCGCAGAAGCTCGACAGCCAATCCACTGCGCTGTATGGCAGTGCGAATCTGTGGGATGACGGGCTGATTGATCCCCGCGATACCCGCACGCTGCTGGGGTTGCTGCTGGATATTTGTCATGAGGCTGATGTGCGGCAGTTGCAGCCCAACAGCTTTGGTGTGGCGCGTTTCTAACGCTCAGGAGAACAACAACAATGATCTTCACCCAGGAACACCAGGCACTGCGCCGCACCGTCCGCGCCTTCGTCGACCGCGAGATCAACCCCCATGTGGATGAATGGGAAAAAGCCGGGCGCTTCCCCATCCACGAGATCTTTCGCAAGGCCGGCGACCTCGGCCTGCTGGGCATCTCCAAGCCGGAACAGTTCGGCGGCATGGGCCTGGACTACAGCTATTCGATCGTCGCCGCCGAAGAGTTCGGCACCATCCGCTGCGGTGGCATCCCCATGTCCATCGGCGTGCAGACCGACATGTGCACCCCTGCCCTCGCCCGCTTCGGTTCCGATGAATTGCGCGATGAATTCCTGCGCCCGGCCATCAGCGGCGAACAGGTGGGCTGTATCGGCGTGTCGGAAACCGGCGCCGGTTCCGACGTGGCCGGGCTGAAAACCCACGCGCGCAAGGACGGCGACGACTATGTGATCAACGGCAGCAAAATGTGGATCACCAACTCGCCCAGCGCCGATTTTATCTGCCTGCTGGCCAACACTTCCGATGACAAGCCGCACATCAACAAGTCGCTGATCATGGTGCCGATGAACACCCCGGGGATCAGCGTCAGCCCGTCCCTGGAAAAGCTCGGCATGCACAGTTCGGAAACGGCCCAGGTGTTTTTCGATGACGTGCGCGTGCCACAGCGCAACCGCATCGGCCACGAAGGCGCAGGCTTCATGATGCAGATGCTGCAGTTCCAGGAAGAACGGCTGTTCGGCGCGGCCAATATGATCAAGGGCCTGGAGTACTGCATCGACAGCACCATCGCCTATTGCCAGGAGCGTCAGACCTTCGGCAAGGCGCTGATCGACAACCAGGTCATCCACTTTCGCCTGGCCGAACTGGCCACCGAAATCGAATGCCTGCGCGCACTGGTCTACCAGGCCACCGAGCAATACATCAAAGGCCAGGACGTGACGCGCCTGGCTTCCATGGCCAAGCTCAAGGCCGGGCGCCTGGGCCGTGAAGTCAGCGACAGTTGCCTGCAATACTGGGGCGGCATGGGCTTCATGTGGGACAACCCGGTGGCGCGGGCTTATCGCGATGTGCGCCTGGTCTCGATTGGCGGCGGCGCCGACGAAATCATGCTGGGCATCATCTGCAAACTGATGGGCACCTTGCCGGGGAAAAAAGCATGAACACGCTCTTGCTGGAGCCGCATAACGGCGTGCTGCACATCACCCTCAATCGCCCTGAAAACCGTAATGCGATGAGCCTGGAAATGGTCAATGAACTGCGCGCGGTGCTGGCGCAACTCGACGGCCAGGTGCGCGCCTTGGTGATCAGCGGCGCCGGCGGGCATTTCTGCGCCGGGGCCGATGTGAAGGACCTGGTCACGGCGGGCAATCAACTCCAGGCGCTGAACCGGGCGTTTGGCACCCTGTTGCAAGAAGTCGAGGCGGTTCCCCAAGTCGTGATCGTGGTGCTGCAAGGCGCGGTGCTGGGCGGCGGCTTTGGCCTGGCGTGCGTGAGTGATATCGCGATTGCCGATCACCAGGCGCAGTTCGGTTTGCCGGAGACCAGCCTGGGCTTGCTGCCGGCGCAGATTGCGCCGTTCGTGGTCAAGCGTATCGGCTTGACCCAGGCCCGCCGACTGGCACTCACGGCAGCGCGCTTTGACGGCCTTGAAGCCGAGCGGCTGGGCGTCGTGCACTTCACCGAGCGCGACCCGCAGGCATTGGCGGAGCGCCTGGACGAGGTGCTGGGGCAGGTACTGCGCTGCGCGCCGGAAGCGAATGGACGGACCAAATCCCTGTTGCTGGCGAGTGTGGATGAGCCGCTTGAAGCGGTGCTGGATCGCGGCGCGCAGTGGTTTGCCGAGGCGGTGAGGAGTGAAGAAGGGATTGAGGGGACGCAGGCGTTTGTGCAGAAACGCAAACCGCGCTGGTGCAAATGACGTCTTCGCAGGCAAGCCAGCGCCCACAGGGAAATGCATTCCAATGGTGAGAGCGGCGGTGCGACCTGCCCGCAATGAGGCCCGAACCATCACCCCATCAGTCAAGGGATAAGCCCATGCCCGACTTCACCAAGATCCTGATCGCCAACCGCGGCGAAATCGCCTGCCGCATCCAGCGCACCGCCCAGGCCCTGGGCTACCGCACGGTTGCGGTCTACAGCGACGCCGACGCGCAGGCGCTGCATGTGCAGATGGCCGACGAGGCGGTGAATATCGGGCCTGCGCCGGTGCAGCAGTCCTACCTGAATATCCCGGCAATTATCGCGGCGGCCAGGCTCACCGGCGCCGATGCGGTGCACCCCGGCTACGGCTTTCTGTCGGAAAACCCCGCGTTCGCCCGCGCCTGCCAACACGCCGGCCTGACGTTCATCGGCCCCAGCGCCGAGGCCATCGAGCTGATGGGCAGCAAGCGCCTATCCAAACTCGCCATGCTCGAGGCCGGGGTGCCGTGTATCGCTGGCTACCAGGGCGCGGCCCAGGACGACAGCACACTTCAGCGAGAAGCCGAGCGCATCGGCTATCCCTTGATGATCAAGGCCAGCGCCGGCGGCGGCGGTCGAGGCATGCGCCTGGTGCATCAGTCCGAGGCGCTGTTGGATAACCTGCACACCGCCCGCTCGGAGGCGAAAAACGCCTTCGGCAGTGACGAACTGATCCTCGAACAGGCGTTGATCGAGCCGCGCCACGTTGAAATCCAGGTATTTGGCGACAGCCACGGCCACCTCATTTACTTGGGTGAGCGTGACTGCTCGATCCAGCGGCGCCATCAGAAAATCATCGAAGAAGCACCCTGCCCGGTGATGACGCCGGCGCTGCGCCAGGCAATGGGCGAAGCTGCACTCAGGGCGGGACGCGCGGTGAATTATGTCGGCGCCGGCACCGTCGAGTTCCTGCTCGATCGCAACGGCCAGTTCTACTTTCTGGAAATGAACACCCGCCTGCAGGTGGAGCATCCGGTCACCGAATTGATCACCGGCCTCGACCTGGTGGACTGGCAACTGCAGATCGCCGCCGGCCACCCCCTGCCGCTGGACCAGGCAGGCGTGACCCTCAGCGGCCACGCCATGGAGGTGCGCCTGTACGCCGAAGACCCGGCGCAGGGCTTTCTGCCGCAAACCGGCAAGGTCCTGCATTGGCAACCGGCGGCGGGCGTGCGGGTTGACCATGGCGTGCTGGAGGGCCAACGCATCAGCCCGTTCTACGACCCGATGCTGGGCAAAATCATCGCCCACGGCGCCACCCGCGAAGAGGCCCGGCGCAAGCTGCTACGCGCGGTGGAAGACACGGTGCTGCTGGGGGTGGCGAGCAATCAGCACCTGCTGGCCGACCTGCTCAAGCTCCCGGGTTTTGTCAGCGCTGACTTCAGTACCGGGTTTATTGCCGAACACTTCAGCGAGGTGCCAGCCCTGGCGGCGACCGAGGAACAACTCGCCGTGGCCGCCGCGCTGTTTTATCAGCACAGCGCCGGCCAGCATCGCCAGGGGTTGGCGGGCTGGCGCAACAACGCCACGCTGGCGTGGACCTACCGCCTGGCCGTCCACGACGAGGTCCGCGAAGTCGCGGTCAGCGTGCTGGAGAACGAGCGCCTGTACGCCAACGGCCTCGACATCCACCCCCTTGCCACCGACGGGCGCTGGGCCAGCCTGATCATCAATGGCATCCGCCGGCGTATCGCCTATCACCTTGATGGCGACCAACTGTGGCTGCCCGGCATCACCGTGACCAACCGCACCCAGCAGGTCGTCGAGCGCCAGGCGGACGCCGGCAGCGGCCGGGTCAAGGCCCCGATGGATGGTGCCATCGTCGATGTGCGGGTCAGCGCCGGCGACACCGTGAGCAAAGGCCAGCTGTTGCTGGTGCTGGAGGCGATGAAAATGGAGCATCCGCTGAAGGCCGACAGGGACGGCGTGGTCAAGGGCGTGCAGGTGACTGCCGGCGATCAGGTGCGCAATCGCCAGGTTTTGCTCGAGATCGATTAAGCGCTGGGCGGGAACTACAGGGCCGGGCTACGCTCTATCCCCATCAGTAAGGGATGAGTACGGGAAGCTGCACAATGCCTCATTGGCTGATTATTGACCTTGAAGCCACGACGGATGACGGCGGCTGGCCCGTGACGGAGATGGAAGTCATCGAGATCGGCGCGAGCCTGGTGAACCGCCAGGGCCGCGAGCTGGACCACTTCCAGCGCTTCGTACGGCCCCTGCGTCGGCCCTTGTTGACGCCCTTTTGTCGCAAGCTGACCCACATCACCCAGGCGAATATCGACAGCGCGTTGCCGATGATCGAGGTGTGGTCGCTGTTCGAGCGCTGGCTGGGCCAGCACCAGGCACGCCTGGAAGGCTGGGCCAGCTGGGGTGACTACGACCGTGTGCAACTGGAACTGGAATGGCAGCGCCATGAGCTGGCCAGCGCACTCGCCCACACGCCCCATGTAAACCTCAAGCAGCGCTTCGCCAAGGCCCGGCGCCTGGACAAGCCGCTGGGGCTCAACGCCGCCCTGCAATTGGCGGGAATGCAGTTCCATGGGCAGCAACATCGGGCACTGGAAGACGCGCGCAACACCGCCCGGCTGCTGCCGCTGATTTTGCCGGTCTAGGCAGCTCCCGAAGGCTTGGGCATACTGGCCAGCCTTTTTGCGTAATCTGCTCTTCCTGCAGGCGCCGGCTTGCCGCCGATGAGGCCCTCAAGCCTTGCATCGGGCGCCTGCAGGAAGCAGGAAGCCTTAACCCACTTTCCGAGGAATCGCCCATGTTTAAAGTCAACGAGTACTTCGACGGCACCGTCAAGTCGATCGCTTTCGGCACCGCTGAAGGGCCGGCGACCATCGGCGTCATGGCCCCGGGTGAATACGAATTCGGCACCGCCCAGCGTGAAATCATGCACGTGGTGTCCGGCGCCCTGACCGTCAAGCTGCCCGACGCCAGCGACTGGGAAACCTTCGCCGCCGGCAGCCAGTTCAACGTACCGGCCAACAGCAAGTTCCAGCTGAAGGTCGCCGTGGACACCGCTTACCTGTGCGAATACCGCGGCTAAGCCGTCGACCGGTCAAAAAAATGCCCGTCTCCTGCGAGACGGGCATTTTTTATGCGCGCGGCACCCTATTCAAGCAGCGTCACCGGCATGCCAACTTCAAGCCGGCCCACGCCGTCATTGACCAGGTTCTGGCCAAAAATCGCGCCGTTTTCGGTCTTGCGATATGCCTCGAGGGTCGCGAAAGGCTCGCGGTCGGCACTACGTTCGCCGGTGTGCGGGTCGATGGTGGTGAGGATGCAACGTGAGCACGGCTTGACCGCGCGGAACTCTACATCGCCAATGCGCAGGCGCTTCCAGCCGTCTTCGGCAAACGCGTCGCTGCCTTCGATCACAAGGTTGGGGCGAAAGCGCAGCATCTCCATGGGCCGGCCGATGCGTTGCGAGAGGTCGTCCAGGGAGGCCTGGCCGATCAGCAGCAACGGGTAACCATCGGCGAACGCGACCTGGTCGTCATCGCGCCCGTAGCCCGCTTCGGTGGTACGCGCGCGTTCAAGGGGGATATGCACCAGCCTGGTCGGCTTGCCGATAAAGTCACTGACCCACGCCGCCGCTTCGTCGCCTGCGTCCGGCACGCGCAGGGTGTCGCGCCAGATGGTCACACCGCGCAACGCGGCGTCGCCGGCCGGCAACGCCACGTCCAGCGGCGCATACCCGGGCGAACTCAAGCTCAGGCCACCGCTGCTGCTCCACAGCGCCGACAACTGGCTCATCTTCGCCACGGCCCGTTGCGTGAGGAAACGCCCACTGGCCTCGTCCACCAGCATCCAGCGTCGATCCCCGTCCAGCCCCAGCTTATCCAGGCCGATGTGTTGCAGGCTCTCGGCCTTGCCGGACTTCAAGGGGTAACGGTACAACGCGCTGAGACGAAGCATGGGCCTGCATTCCTGAGGGGCAAAGCCGTCACCCTAAGGTCAAGCCGGTACTTCGTCCAGCATCAGACGCTGACGCACCACATCGACGAGTTTGTCGGGCTGGAATTTGGACAGGAAGTTGTCGCAACCGACCTTCTTCACCATCGAATCGTTGAAGCTGCCCGACAGCGACGTGTGCAACACCACATACAGCCCACGCAGGCGCGGGTCGTTGCGGATCTCGGTGGTGAGGCGGTAACCGTCCATCTCGGGCATTTCGGCGTCGGTGAAGATCATCAGCAGTTTGTCGGTCATCACCTGGCCGCCGTCGGCCCAGGCCTTGAGCATGTTCAGCGCCTTGAGGCCGTCACTGGCGATGTGCATCTTCACACCCAACTGGCCGAGGGTGTCGCGCAGTTGCGACAAGGCCACATTGGAGTCGTCGACCAGCAGCACTTCGCGGCCACGCGCACGTTCCAGTACCGGGTCGTCGAGTTTTTCGCGGGAGACCTTGGCGTTGTATGGCACGATTTCGGCGAGGACTTTTTCCACGTCGATGATCTCCACCAACTGGTCATCGACCTTGCTGATGGCGGTGAGGTAGTGCTGGCGCCCGGCGCTGGTCGGCGGCGGCAGGATAGCCTCCCAGTTCATGTTGACGATGCGGTCCACACCGCCCACCAGGAACGCCTGCACCGAGCGGTTGTACTCGGTGACGATAATCGTGCTGTTCGGCCCAGGCACCAAGGGGCGCATGCCAATCGCCTGGGACAGGTCGATCACGGGCAGCGTCTGGCCACGCAGGTTGACCACGCCGCACACGAACGGGTGGCGCTGGGGCATCAAGGTCAACTTGGGCAGTTGCAGGACTTCCTGGACCTTGAACACGTTGATCGCGAACAGCTGGCGCCCGGCCAGGCGAAACATGAGGATTTCCAGGCGATTCTCACCCACCAGTTGCGTGCGTTGGTCTACCGTGTCGAGAATGCCGGCCATTAAAAGCTCCTGGTGTGCGCTGAAAGTGTGGCGCGAGGGTGAGTGCATTGCATGGAGAGGTTATCGGCGGCGAGCGCCAGACCTTGACCCTGGTAAAATGCCATGTAAATTCATTGATGTCACACTGACATCATGGTTTACTGCGAACGCCGCTCCAGAGGCGGTGCAGCGACGTTGCGCGACATTCAAATCGACGCAAGGTTCCGCTATCTAAGGGATTCCCTTAGACACAATCGGGCCCAACCTGATATTCGCAATATCTAATAGCCATTAATGTGACGCCATTCTCAATGCATGAATGGAGTCAGGCTTTTGTTTGCCATCCCAAGCCCTCGGCCCACGGGCCTTCCAGACCTCCACGCGAGGGTAACTGAAGGTGTGCAACGGACCCCGCTCATGAGGGCCACGCACCGCCGTCGCCATCATTCAAATAAGCGTCCTACTGAAATCTCAGAAGCGACCTACAGATTTCAGTCATATTTCAGCGCTAGTTTTAAGCCATTCACCCGGTGCGACATCTCATCACCCGACCTTAAGTTGTGGAGACTTGCATGATGAACGACGGTAACGAGTGGCAACTTGCACTTCCCGAGTTTCTGCATGAAGCCGAGAAGCTACTGGCCAAGTCCGAAGAGTGCCTCAGTCATCTGCATATGATCCGCAATGACAGCGACGCGATCGACTGCATGAAAATCAGCCTGATCAAGCTCGCCGAAAAGGCCGACGCCCTGGCGCTGCAGGCCATCAGCGAGTTCTCGCGGCACATCCAGTACCTGATCGCGAATGCCGAAAACCCTCTGCACCTGCATGACCAGGCCCTGGATGCGCTGCATGATTGCCTGACGTTACTGGCCTGGCAGCTGGAACTCATCGACGCCAAGACCGGCCAACTGACCCTGGATGAAACCGAGCAAACGACCTTGATTGCCACGGTCATCCTGCAGATCCCACAAAAAGACTTCAGCAGCAAACCGCAACAACGAATGCATCACACGTCCTGAACCAATGACAGGTCGTATTCGCACCCTGAGTTATCTAAAAACGACCGGAATAAATATCAAATAGCCACTAACGGACATATCGATACAAACCAACTTCGATAATACAACTTCCCACTGTTCCAAACTCTGTGGTTACCGCCCGGGTATTTGCCTGGATATAGGCACGGCAAAAGCAAAGTGCCAGGCGACCAACGGTTACAGGGGTGATACTATGCCCCGCTCGAAGTAACTCAACTTCATCATGTATAAAAACGATTCGGCCACGCATTCCACACAAAGCCCTGTCAGCCGCCGTGACCGGTCTTCCCGCAGCGAACCCTCATTGGCTCCATCCGCTATGTACGCCAACTTCAAGTCACTCCTCGCCAGGTCCGTGTCCCGCAGCCATGCTCGACGCCTGGTCCTCGCCTTGTGCCTTGGCTCGCTGCTGCTCAGTCTGTGGACCTACGCCCGCGCCGAGCCGATGCCGCTGGTGGTGGTGCTGTTGAACCTGGCGATCGTAGTGGTGGTTGGCCTGCAGCAGTGGCGCTCACGCAAGTCCATCAAGTTCCAGCCCCAGGAACTTGCCGACCGCCTGCTGCAGGTGCAGGAAAACGAGCGCCACCGCCTCAGCCGCGAACTGCATGACGATATCGGCCAGCTACTGACCGCCGCCAAGCTGCAAAGCGAGTGGCTCAAACGCCGCCTGCCGGAAGACCTGCAGAGCCAATGCACGGTGCTGTGCAACACCCTCAACGAAACCCTGGCCAAGGTGCGTGACGTCTCCGCCATCCTCAACCCGCGCCAGCTGGCCAGCCTGGGCCTGGAAGCGAGCCTGCGCGCGCACCTGCTCAAGACCCTGGAAAACACCCCGATTCACTGGAGCCTGGAATGCCAGCAACGGCTGACCGGCATCCCGGAAGAAATGGCCGTGGCGGCCTTTCGCATTACCCAGGAAGCGGTGACCAACATGCTACGCCACGCCCAGGCGCGCAATTTGCTGGTACGCCTGCAACGCCTGCCCGAAGGCCTGTCGCTGTTTATCAGCGATGACGGCCTGGGCTTTTCGCCTGCCATCAACCCCGGCCTGGAAGGTCAACGGGGCATGGCCGGCATGTCGGAGCGGATTGATCAGCTGGGGGGCACCTTGTCCGTCAGCAGCCAGCCAGGCAAAGGGACACGGATCGACGCGCTCTTCCCCTGGGCGCCCCGCGCCCTCGAACGGGCCAGTTCCCCTAAGGTTCTCGAGTGACCTGCAAATTACTCCTGGTGGATGACCATGCACTGATCCGGGCCGGCGTACGCGCGCTGGTCCAGGACATACCCGGCTATACGGTGATCGGCGAAGCCAGCGATGGCGCACAACTGCTGGAGCAGTTCAGCGCGCTGTTGCCGGATATCGTGCTGCTGGACCTGTCGATGAAGCACACCGGCGGCCTGGATGCCTTGCAGCAACTCAAGCGCGGCTACCCCAAGAGCAAAGTGCTGATCCTGTCGATGCACACCGACCCGGAACTGATCATGTGCGCGCTGGAGTCCGGCGCCCATGGCTACCTGCTCAAGGACACCACCGCCAACGAGCTGGAACACGCGCTGCTGGCCTTGCGCAACAACGAGCGCTACCTGAGCCCGGCGATCGCCCACACCGTGATCAACCAGGCGCTGGTGCGCGGCCAGGGCGCCACCACGCCCGCCGGCCACAGCCATAACCTCACTGCCCGGCAGTTGGAGATCCTGCGCTTGATCGTGCGCGGCAAGTCCACCCGCGAAATCGCCCACGGCCTGGGCCTGAGCATCAAGACCGTGGAAGCGCACCGTTCGCAAATCATGAAGCGCCTGCAGATTTTCGACGTGGCGGGCCTGGTGTTATTCGCGGTGCGCGAGCAGATCATCAGCCTGGACGACTAACGGCGAATTCACCGGCAGGTGCACGCGCAAGGCCTTGGGCACGGCCTCGAAGTGCAAGTCGTCGCCTTCCAGCGGCTCGCCGTCGAGGTTGATGTACAGGCCCTGTGCAACCTTGATATTGACCCACGGCAGGCGCGCGCGGACGAACATGGTGTCCAGGCCCCAGCCGTTGGTCATCAGCTCGCGCAGGGTGCCGACCACCTCCTGGGGCGCCGGCAGGATGCTGACGTCCAGCAAGCCATCATCGGCCAATGCCTCCGGGCATAGCACATGCCCTCCCCCGGCCTGGCGCCCGTTGCCGATCCCGAGCGCGAGCAGTTCGCCTTTCCAGTGAAAATCCGGGCCTTCCAGCTCGCCATAGGCGGCCTTCAACTCGCTGAAACGGGTCAAGCCGGTGAACAGGTAGGCGGCACCGCCGAGCACTTTCTTCAGGTCCTCGGAGGTATTGGCGGTGACCTGGCTGCCGAAGCCGCCGGTGGCCATATTGAGGAAGATTTGCCCGCCGACCCGGCCGAGGTCGATCGCCTTGGGCGGCACGTCCAGCAATGCCAGGGCCTGGGCCGGTTCCAGCGGGACCCCGGCGGCGCGGGCGAAGTCGTTGGCGGTGCCCAGGGGCATCAGTACCAGGCTGGCATCGGTGTTGGCCTGGGCCATGGCTTCGGCGACATCGCGCAAGGTGCCGTCGCCGCCGCCGGCGATGATATGCGGGTAGCCGCCGTCCAGCGCTTCATTGACCAGGCGCTGGGCGTCGCCGCCTTCCCATGTGACCCGCACCGCCAGTTCCCAGCCCAGGTCGCGCCGGGCCTGCACGGCCGCGCGCACGTCCTCGTTGAGGGCTTGCTTGCCGTGGAGGATCAACAGTGCCTTGTGGGTGGACATGGGGGGGGTCTCCTGGGTTCTAAGGTGCTTGAAGGATGTTGACCTTGGGTGGGGAGGAAAAAGTCAGTGGGGGGTGGAAATAATTTGGGGGGGTTGGGGGGTTGGGGGGTTGGGGGGTTGGGGGGTTGGGGGGTTGGGGGGCATATCCGTTTTTGTGGTAATGGCGGCTTATGGTTCCGCTCTTACAGCGGGTCACTTTTGGAAAAGCCCCAAAAGTAACCAAAAGGGCTCTTGCCCCAACACTCGGCACCTCGCTCACGCTCGGTGTGCCCGTAATCCGACATTGATTTGGGGGGCCGCCGCCACGCGCCATCCATGGCGCGGGGCGGCTAAACCGGCATCCCTGCCGGTTTACCCCCCCAAATCAATATCGAATTCCGGCCAGCGTGTTTGATGGGGCGCCTCAGATCAAGATCAAAAGCAAAAGCAAAAGCACGGCGGCCTTAAAGCCGACCGGATTCTTATCTCGAGCTCGGTCAACCTGTGGGAGCTGGCTTGCCTGCGATGGTCGTTAACGATGATGTGGGGTACCAGAATAAACGCGGCGTCATCACGTTTTTTCGCCGGCAAGCCGAGTCCAACGGAGATCAAAAAGCGTACCTACGATGCGAAGCGAGTCGCTTTTGATCTTGATCTAGGCGCCCCATTAAACACGCTGGCCGAATGCAGGCTTGAATCCGTGGGTAACCCGGCAGGACGCCGGGTTAGCCGCACTGGGCCAGGGATGGCCCATTGCGGCGGCCCACGGATTCAAGCCGGAGTGAGGGCACACCGAGCCTAGGCGAGGTGCCGAGTGTTGGGGCAAGAGCGTTTTGGTTACTTTTGCGCTGTTCAAAAGTGACCCGCCGTAAGGGCGGAACCAATGTCAGCCACGACCCCAAATCCGGATACCCCCCAAGAGGTCAGCCCTTGTGCAACTTACTCATCAACTGCGCCTCAGCCTGGGTCAACCCACACGACTGCGTCAACTCATCCACCGTAGCCCCCATCCCCACCAGCTTGGCAGCCTGGGCAAACGACAGGCTCGAAGGATCACGCTGCTCCAGCTGCGCAAGCTTGTCCGGCAACGGCCCGAGGATCGCGCGCAGTTCATGCACCTCGTCCCCCACCTTCACTGCACTCTGCTGGAAATGGTCGACACGCTTGACCAGCTCCAGGATGCGCCGGTCACGCACGGCATCCCGCTCGGCCTGCTGCACCACCGACTCACGCTGCTGGCGCACATAGCGCAGCAGGAATGCCAAGGTCCCGGCCCAAAACAGGGCCAGGATGATCACTGCGGCCTCAAGGAACAATCAGATGCTCTCCAGTTCCGACCATTCTTCTTCGCTCATCATCTTGTCCAGCTCAACCAGAATCAGCAGCTCGCCGTTCTTGTTGCACACGCCCTGGATGAACTTGGCGGATTCTTCATTACCCACGTTCGGTGCGGTTTCCACTTCCGATTGGCGCAGATAAACCACTTCGGCCACGCTGTCGACCATGATCCCGACCACTTGCTTGTCGGCTTCGATGATGACGATACGGGTGTTGTCGTTGACTTCGGTCGGCACCAGGCCGAAACGCTGGCGGGTGTCGATCACCGTCACCACGTTGCCGCGCAGGTTGATGATACCCAGCACGTAGCTTGGCGCACCCGGGACCGGCGCGATCTCGGTGTAGCGCAGCACTTCCTGCACGCGCATCACGTTAATGCCATAGGACTCGTTGTCCAGTTTGAAGGTAACCCATTGCAGGATCGGATCATCCAAACCTTGTGCGGACGCTGACTTATTCATACCCCTGACCCCTTCAAATGCCGCTTCACACGGCGTGTGTGCTTCGCTGACCGCGCAACCGCGCGGCCCTTATTGTTCAATCAACTGCGTTTATTCACCGGCAGCGTCTTGACCGCGCCGCTGGCGATCAACTCGGCCAGCTCGGCGACGTCGAGCAACGCGCACATGTGTTCGATCACGGTGCCCGCCAGCCAAGGCCGTTGGCCCCGGTGGCTGCGCCATTTGATTTCATTCGGGTCCAGGCGCAACGAGCGGCTGACCTGATGCACCGCCAGCCCCCACTCGTAGCCCTGCACCGAGATCACGTATTGCAGGCCCTGGCGAAAATCATCGCGGTAGCGGTCGGGCATCACCCAGCGCGCGGTGTCCAGCACCTTGAGGTTGCCGGCCTGGCTGGGCAGGATGCCGAGGAACCACTCCGGTTGCCCGAACAGCGGCGTCAGTTCCTGGCCTTCCAGGGAATAGATCGAGCCCAGGCACACCAGCGGCACCGCCAGGGTCAATCCGGCGACGTCGAACAACAGGCATTCGAACGGCTCGGCGGCCCAGGCCGGGCGATCATCGCCGGCCACCGGCGGTGGCGTGATGCTGGGCGGCAGGTGCACTTCCACCACCGGCTCGACCACGACAGGGGCAACGACCACTGGCTCGACCACCACAGGCACGACAACTGCCGGGGCGATTGGCACCACCACCGGCGCGGTCACGACCTGCGCATCGCGGGCCTGTTCTTCCAGCACCGCCAACTGGAATTCATCCAGGGTGCTTTCCGGCGCCAGGGCCGGTTCCAATACCAGTATCGGCTGCTCTTCCTCGGTCGCATCCTGCAGCAGGGCATCCAGGTAGGATTCCAGTGCCAGTTGCGGCCGGGTCTTGAGTTCGATGGGACGGTTCATCACGCCACCTGCGCGACAAGCTGCTGGGACAGCAGGTGCTTGAGCAACGCGCGGTAAGCCAGCACGCCACGGCTTTTACCGTCGAACTGCGACGGGGTCAGGCCGGCGCGGCTGGCGTCACGCAGGCGCGTGTCCACCGGGATGTAGCCATTCCAGATGGTGTCCGGGTAGGCATCGCGCAGCACGCGCAAGGTGCCCAGCGACGCCTGGGTGCGACGGTCGAACAGGGTAGGCACGATGCTGAACGGCAGCGCCTGCTTGCGCGAGCGGTTGATCATCGCCAGGGTACTGACCATACGTTCCAGGCCTTTGACCGCGAGGTGCTCGGTCTGCACCGGGATCACCAGTTGCTGGCTGGCCGCCAAGGCGTTGACCATCAGCACGCCGAGTAAAGGCGGGCTGTCGATGATCGCGTAGTCGAAGTCCTGCCACAGTTGCGCCAGGGTCTTGGCGATCACCAGGCCCAGGCCGCTCTGCCCCGGCGACTGGCGCTCGAGGGTGGCCAGCGCGGTGCTCGACGGCAACAGGGAAATACTCTCGTTGCTGGTGGGCAGCAGCAGTTGCCCGGGCAGGTCGGCCGGCACGCTGCCCTTGTGCAGGAACAGGTCGTAGCAGCTGTGCTCCAGCGCATCCGGGTCGTAGCCGAAATAACTGGTCATGGAGCCATGCGGGTCCAGGTCCACTACGACCACACGCTTGCCCGCCTCGGCCAGCAAACCGGCTAAGGCGATGGAGGTGGTGGTCTTGCCGACTCCACCTTTTTGATTGGCAACTGCCCAGACTCTCATTCGGATGGTTCCTCCCGGCAGGCACAGGCGCGACCGAGACATTGCATAAGGTTATTGAGCCGGCGACGGAGAATTGACGGCACTCTGACGCACCGGCGGCTTTGCAGGGGCCGGTGCAGTTTGTGTGCCAGCCCGCTTCAAGGCCGCGTCCGGTGTTGCATTGGCAGTGCCGGTACCGGTCAGGCTGCGGCGCACATCCAGGTTGCGCGAGACCACCAGTACCACCCGGCGGTTGCGCGCGCGGCCTTCCACCGTGGCGTTGTTGGCCACCGGCTGGAACTCGCCATAGCCCACCGAGGCCAGGCGCCCGGGGTTTACGCCCTGCATCGCGAGCATGCGCACGATGCTCGCGGCCCGCGCCGACGACAGCTCCCAGTTGGTCGGGTACTGCGCGGTGCTGATCGGGAAATTGTCGGTAAAGCCTTCCACATGGATCGGGTTTTCGAACGGCCTGAGGATCGCCGCCACCTTGTCGATGATGGTGAACGCCTGGTCGCTGGGCATTGCATCGGCGCTGGCGAACAGCAGGCTGGAGTTGAGTTCGATCTCCACCCACAACTCATTGCCGCGCACGGTCATCTGATTGGAACTGATCAGGTCGCCGAACGCGGCGCTGATGTCGTCGGCAATGCTTTTCAGCGGGTCACTGGTGCCACCCACGCCGGCGGCGGTTTCATCGCTGTCATTGACCAGCGGCTTGGCCGGGGTCACGGTCTTGGGCCGTTCCTCGCCAATGGGGATCGGCTTGAGGGCGCGGTCGGCGTCGTTGAATACCCCGATCAGCGCCTGGGAAATGACTTTGTACTTGCCTTCGTTGATCGACGAGATGGAGTACATCACCACGAAAAACGCGAACAGCAAGGTGATGAAGTCCGCGTAGGACACCAGCCAGCGTTCGTGGTTGACGTGCTCTTCAGGCTCGCGACGGCGACGGCTCACAGGCTGACACCTCTCTTTACGTAAATCATGTGACCGCTCGCCACAAGTCGATAGCCATGTTCATCAATCCATGAAGCCCTGGAGCTTCAATTCGATCGACCGCGGGTTCTCACCCTCGGCAATCGACAGGATGCCTTCGAGCAACATCTCGCGGTAACGCGACTGGCGCATGGCGATGGACTTGAGCTTGCTGGCCACCGGCAGCAGCACCAGGTTGGCACTCGCGACACCGTAGATGGTGGCCACGAACGCCACGGCAATGCCGCTGCCCAGTTGCGACGGGTCGGCCAGGTTGCCCATCACGTGGATCAGGCCCATCACCGCACCGATGATGCCGATGGTCGGCGCGTAGCCGCCCATGCTTTCAAAGACTTTGGCCGCGTTGATGTCGCGGCTTTCCTGGGTGTAGAAATCCACTTCCAGGATGCTGCGAATCGCTTCCGGCTCGGCGCCGTCCACCAGCAATTGCAGGCCTTTGCGCGCGTAGCTGTCGGGCTCGGCATCGGCCACGCCTTCCAGGCCGAGCAGGCCTTCCTTGCGGGCGGTGAGGCTCCAGTTGACCACGCGGTCGATGCCGCCGGGCAGGTCCACGCGTGGCGGGAAAATAATCCACACCAGGATCTGCATGGCGCGCTTGAACGAACTCAAGGGCGACTGCAACAGGGCCGCGCCGACCGTGCCGCCGATCACGATCAAGGCCGCCGGGCCGTTGGCCAGGGCGCCGAGGTGGCCGCCTTCGAGGTAGTTGCCGCCGATGATCGCGACAAACGCCATGATGATGCCGATCAGGCTCAATACATCCATCAGAGGCAGGCCTCCACCAGATGCTTGCCGATCTCGTCCAGGCTGTAGACGGCGTCGGCCAGGTCAGCCTTGACGATCGCCATGGGCATGCCATAGATCACGCAGCTGGCTTCGTCCTGGGCCCAGATCGCGCTGCCGCCCTGCTTGAGCAGGCGTGCGCCTTCACGGCCATCGGCGCCCATGCCGGTGAGCACCACCGCCAGAACTTTGTCGCCGTAGGACTTGGCCGCCGAACCGAAGGTGATGTCCACGCACGGCTTGTAGTTGAGGCGCTCGTCGCCCGGCAGGATTTTGATCGCACCACGCCCGTCGACCATCATCTGCTTGCCACCCGGCGCCAGCAGCGCCAGGCCTGGACGCAGGATGTCGCCATCCTCGGCTTCCTTGACGCTGATGCGGCAGAGCTTGTCCAGGCGTTCGGCGAAGGCCTTGGTGAAGGCCGCCGGCATGTGCTGGATCAACACGATCGGCGCCGGGAAGTTGGCCGGCAATTGCGTCAACACGCGCTGCAAGGCCACCGGGCCGCCGGTGGAGGTACCGATGGCGACCAGCTTGTAGGCCTTGCGCTTGGGCGCGGGCGAATGGGCGCTGGGCGCCGGAGCGCGGGCCGGGGCCACGGCAGGCCGAGCCACCGGGGCGGGCGCAGGCGCAGGTCGACCAAACGCAGGGGCCGGGGCCGGCGCCGCAACCGGTGCAGGTGCAGGTGCAGGTGCAGGCGTGCTGAACAGGCTGCGACGGTTACTGCGGGAAATGCTGTGGACTTTCTCGCACAGCAGTTGCTTGACCTTCTCGGGGTTGCGCGAGATGTCTTCGAAATTCTTCGGCAGGAAGTCCACCGCACCGGCATCCAGCGCATCCAGGGTGACCCGGGCGCCTTCGTGGGTGAGCGAGGAGAACATCAACACCGGGGTCGGGCAGCGCTGCATGATGTGACGGACAGCCGTGATGCCATCCATCATCGGCATCTCGTAGTCCATGGTGATCACGTCGGGCTTCAACGCGATAGCCTGATCGATCGCCTCTTTGCCGTTGGTGGCCGTGCCGATCACTTGAATCGTTGGATCGGCGGAAAGAATTTCCGAGACGCGGCGGCGGAAGAAACCCGAATCGTCCACCACCAGGACCTTGACTACCATAAACACTCCGTTAGACGGGGCGGGCAAACCGCCCTGCCCCACCAGAATCAAATACGCCGAGCGGCGTAACGCTTGAGCATGCTCGGAACATCCAGAATCAGCGCGATCCGACCGTCACCGGTGATGGTCGCACCCGACATGCCCGGGGTTCCCTGCAGCATTTTGCCCAAAGGCTTGATGACCACTTCTTCCTGGCCCACCAGTTGATCGACCACGAAGCCGATACGCTGGGTGCCCACGGAGAGAATCACCACATGGCCTTCGCGCTGCTCTTCATGCTTGGCCGATGCCACCAGCCAGCGCTTGAGGTAGAACAGTGGCAACGCCTTGTCGCGCACGATCACCACTTCCTGGCCGTCCACCACGTTGGTGCGCGACAGGTCGAGGTGGAAAATTTCGTTGACGTTGACCAGCGGGAAGGCGAACGCCTGGTTGCCCAGCATCACCATCAGGGTCGGCATGATCGCCAGGGTCAACGGCACCTTGATGACGATCTTCGAACCCTGGCCCTTGGTCGAGTAGATGTTGATCGAGCCGTTGAGCTGGCTGATCTTGGTCTTCACCACGTCCATGCCGACGCCACGGCCGGACACGTCGGAAATCTCGGTCTTGGTCGAGAAGCCTGGGGCGAAGATCAGGTTGTAGCACTCGGTGTCGGTCAGGCGGTCGGCGGCGTCCTTATCCATCACGCCGCGCTTGACCGCGATATTGCGCAGGATGGTCGGGTCCATGCCCTTGCCGTCATCGGTGATCGACAGCAGGATGTGGTCACCCTCCTGCTCGGCCGCCAGAATCACTTTGCCGTTGCGCGACTTGCCCGAAGCTTCGCGCTCTTCCGGGGTTTCGACGCCGTGGTCGACGGCGTTGCGCACCAAGTGGACCAGCGGATCGGCCAGGGCCTCGACCAGGTTCTTGTCGAGGTCGGTCTCTTCGCCCACCAGTTCCAGGTTGATCTCTTTCTTGAGCTGGCGTGCCAGGTCGCGAACCAGACGCGGGAAGCGCCCGAAGACTTTCTTGATCGGCTGCATCCGCGTCTTCATCACGGCGGTCTGCAGGTCGGCGGTGACCACGTCGAGGTTCGACACGGCCTTTTGCATGGCTTCATCGCCACTGCTCAGGCCCAGGCGCACGAGGCGGTTACGCACCAGCACCAGTTCGCCGACCATGTTCATGATGTCGTCCAGGCGCGCGGTATCGACCCGCACGGTGGTTTCGGCTTCACTGGCCGGCTTCTCGGCCACGGCAGCGGCCGGCGCGCGAGCAGCAGCCGGGGCGGCGGCAGGTGCCGGGGCCGGTTTGGCAGCAGGTGCAGCGGCCTTGGCCGGCGCCGGTTTTGCCGCCACCGGGGTGGCGGTCGCGGCGGCAGCCGGAGCCACTTCGCTGAACTTGCCCTTGCCGTGCAATTCGTCGAGCAGGGATTCGAACTCGTGGTCGCTGATCAGACCGTCGCCCGCAGGTTCTGCCGCAGCGGCCGGCGCAGTGGCAGTCGCGGCGACTTCCGGCAAGGCGTCGGCCGCGAAGGTACCTTTGCCATGCAGTTGGTCGAGCAGTGCTTCGAATTCGTCATCGGTGATGTCGGTGCTGGTCGACGCGGCAGGCGCATCCGCAGCGGCGGCAGGGGCCACGGCGTCGGCCGCGAACTGGCCTTTGCCGTGCAGCTGGTCGAGCAGGGATTCAAATTCTGCGTCGGTAATGTCTTCGCTGGTCGGCGCTTGTGGCGCGGCTGCAGCAGGCGCTTCAGCCTCGGCTTTCACCGCATTGAGGGAGTTGAGCAACTGCTCGAACTCGCTGTCCGTCACATCCGCTTCAGGCTCTGCCACAGGCGCAGGCTCAGCTTGCGCCACGGGCGCTGCCGAGGTGTCTGCCGGTTCTGCCAGGCGCGCCAGGGCGGCGAGCAGTTCCGGGGTGGCCGCAGTGATCGGGGCACGTTCGCGGACTTCGCTGAACATGCCGTTGACCGCATCCAGTGCTTCGAGAATCACGTCCATCAATTCCGAGTCAACGTGACGCTCACCCTTGCGCAGGATGTCGAACACGTTCTCGGCGATGTGGCAGCACTCCACCAGCTCATGGAGCTGGAGGAAGCCGGCGCCCCCTTTTACAGTGTGAAAACCGCGAAAAATTGCATTGAGCAGGTTCGCATCATCCGGACGGCTTTCCAGCTCGACCAGTTGCTCGGACAGTTGCTCTAAAATTTCGCCGGCCTCTACAAGGAAATCCTGAAGGATTTCTTCATCGGCGCCGAAGCTCATGTGGGTGCTCCTTAGAAGCCTAAACTGGATAACAGGTCATCTACGTCATCCTGACCTGACACAACGTCTTCACGTTTATCGGCATGAATCTGCGGACCTTCACCCTTGGCGAGATGTTTTTGTGGATCTTTTTCCGAGAGGATCGCTTCACGGTCATGTTCGATGCCGGCAAAACGGTCTACCTGGCCGGCCATGAGCACCAGTTTGAGCAGGTTGCTTTCCACTTCGGTGACCAACTGGGTCACACGCTTGATCACCTGGCCGGTGAGGTCCTGGTAATCCTGGGCCAGCAGAATGTCATTGAGGTTGCTGGAAACCGTGCGGTTTTCCTGCTCGCTGCGTGACAAGAATCCGTCGACCCGACGCGCCAGTTCACGAAACTCCTCAGCCCCCACTTCGCGGCGCATGAAGCGGCCCCAATCGTGGCTCAGGGCCTGGGCTTCGGTGGCCATGCCATTGACCAGAGGCGTGGCGTTTTCCACCAGGTCCATGGTGCGGTTGGCCGCCGCTTCAGTCAGCCTGACCACATAGGACAGGCGTTCGGTCGCGTCGGTGATTTGCGAAATTTCTTCGGCCTGGGGCATGTGCGGGTCAATCTGGAAATTGACAATCGCACTGTGCAGCTCGCGTGTGAGCTTGCCCACTTCCTGATACAGGCCGCGGTCACGGGTCTGGTTGAGCTCATGGATTAACTGCACCGCGTCGCCGAACTGGCCTTTTTCAAGGCTGTCGACCAACTGGTGAGCATGCTTTTTCAGGGTCGACTCAAAGTCTCCCTGTGACGTTTCTTTATGCTCCATAGCTCCCCCGCGATGGCATTAGCCGTGGATGCGTTCGAAGATTTTTTCGATCTTCTCTTTCAAGGCCAATGCAGTGAATGGCTTGACCACGTAACCGTTGACCCCGGCTTGGGCGGCTTCGATGATCTGCTCACGCTTGGCTTCGGCGGTCACCATCAGCACGGGAAGGCTGCGCAGTTTTTCGTCGGCGCGCACATGGCGCAGCAAGTCGATACCGGTCATGCCCGGCATGTTCCAGTCCGTTACCAGAAAGTCGATGCTCCCGCTGTTGAGGATCGGAATCGCCGTAATGCCGTCATCCGCCTCGACCGTGTTAGTGAACCCAAGGTCACGCAACAGGTTTTTTATGATCCGCCGCATCGTTGAGAAGTCATCAACGATGAGGATTTTCATGTTCTTGTCCAATTCGACCTCCAAGCAGTCTTAAACGCGCCCAGCACCTGGACGCGCCATTTCAATCAACAGGCATTACACAAAAAGGACTGCCGGGGGCACCACGGGCCGATCCCGCGAGGGTCAATCACCCTCGCGGTGTGGTTTGCAGTGCTCCCCAACACTGCCTGTCAGCGCGCTCGCCACTCTCCCAAACGCCCCCGCAAGCGGGCTGCGCACTGGCTGTGCAACTGGCTGACCCGCGATTCGCTGACCCCCAGGACCTCACCGATTTCCTTGAGGTTCAGCTCTTCGTCGTAGTACAGCGCCAACACCAGTCGCTCACGCTCCGGCAAATTGGCAATCGCGTCCGCCAACGCACCCTGGAAGCGTTCATCCTCCAGGTCGCGCGACGGCTCCAGATGAGCACTCGCGCCGTCCTCGTGCAGCCCTTCGTGTTCGCCGTCCTGCAACAGGTCGTCGAAACTGAACAGGCGGCTGCCCAAGGTATCGTTCAAAATCCCGTAGTAATCGTCGAGACTCAATTGGAGTTCGGCCGCAACTTCGTGATCTTTAGCGTCGCGACCGGTTTTTGCTTCAATTGCGCGAATTGCGTCACTGACCATGCGCGTATTGCGATGCACCGAACGCGGCGCCCAGTCACCTTTACGCACTTCATCGAGCATCGCGCCACGGATGCGGATACCCGCATACGTCTCGAAACTCGCGCCCTTGCTCGCGTCGTATTTGGTCGACACTTCGAGCAGGCCGATCATGCCCGCCTGGATCAGGTCTTCGACCTGGACGCTGGCGGGCAGGCGTGCCAGCAAGTGATAAGCGATGCGCTTGACCAGCGGCGCATAGCGCTCAATCAATTCACCCTGGCTGTCACGTGCCGATTTCTTGTAAAGGTTGTAGCCGCTGGATGTCATAGCACCGGTCCTGCGCTCGTCTGATGCACCAATCGCTCGACGAAAAACTCCAGATGCCCCCGAGGGTTGGCAGGCAACGGCCAGGTATCGACCTTCTGGGCAATAGCCTTGAACGCCAAGGCGCATTTGGAACGAGGGAACGCTTCGTAGACTGCACGCTGCTTTTGCACAGCCTTGCGTACACACTCGTCGTAGGGAACTGCGCCGACGTATTGTAAGGCGACATCGAGGAAGCGATCCGTGACCTTGGTCAACTTGGCGAACAGATTGCGCCCTTCCTGTGGACTCTGGGCCATGTTCGCCAGCACGCGGAAGCGGTTCATGCCGTAGTCACGGTTAAGCAGTTTGATCAGGGCATAGGCGTCGGTGATCGAGGTGGGTTCATCGCAGACCACCAACAGGACTTCCTGCGCAGCGCGCACGAAGCTGACCACGGACTCGCCAATCCCGGCGGCGGTGTCGATCACCAGCACGTCGAGGTTGTCGCCGATATCGCTGAACGCCTGGATCAGGCCGGCATGCTGCGCCGGGCTCAGGTGCACCATGCTCTGGGTGCCGGAGGCGGCCGGCACGATGCGGATACCGCCAGGGCCCTGCAGCAGCACGTCGCGCAGCTCGCAGCGCCCTTCGATCACATCGGCAAGCGTGTGTTTGGGCGTCAGCCCCAGCAGAACGTCGACGTTCGCCAGCCCCAGGTCAGCATCCAGCAGCATGACGCGACGGCCAAGCTCTGCCAGGGCCAGGGACAAATTCACTGACACGTTAGTTTTCCCGACGCCACCTTTGCCGCCGGTCACCGCGATCACCTGTACGGGATGCATGCTGCCCATTTTATTTCTTTACCTTGTCTTGCTTAGACGCAGGCTACATGGCTTGGCCGCGTGAATCGCTTGCAGACCATCGATGTAGGTACATTTCACGGTGTTCATCCTGCCCTCAACCCACCCGCTTTGCCGGGCTGTGATAGAGGTCGGCGAACATATCGGCCATCGCTTCCTCGCTAGGCTCTTCTTGCATTTGCACGCTGACTGCACGGCTGACCAACTGATGACGGCGCGGCAGATGCAGATCATCCGGAATCCGCGGGCCGTCGGTCAGGTAGGCGACCGGCAACTCATGACTGATGGCCAGGCTCAACACCTCGCCCAGGCTCGCGGTTTCGTCGAGCTTGGTGAGGATGCAGCCGGCCAGGCCGCAGCGTTTGTAGCTATGGTACGCAGCGGTAAGAACCTGTTTCTGGCTGGTGGTTGCAAGCACCAGGTAATTTTTCGACTTGATGCCGCGCCCGGCCAGGCTTTCCAGCTGCATGCGCAACGCCGGGTCGCTGGCTTGCAGGCCGGCGGTGTCGATCAACACCACGCGCTTGCGCAGCAGCGGGTCGAGGGCGTTGGCCAGGGATTGGCCCGGGTCGACATGGGTCACCGACACATTGAGGATCCG
This sequence comes from Pseudomonas sp. 13B_2.1_Bac1, assembly GCF_025466155.1. Classification (NCBI taxonomy): domain Bacteria; kingdom Pseudomonadati; phylum Pseudomonadota; class Gammaproteobacteria; order Pseudomonadales; family Pseudomonadaceae; genus Pseudomonas; species Pseudomonas sp. 13B_2.1_Bac1. The sequence continues at coordinate 56,406 of NZ_JANLOH010000114.1, forward strand.
GCCCAAGGTCTTGAGCTGTTCCTGGGCACCAATACGGTAGCTGTCCATGCTCACCAGCGCGATATTCTGCGCGCCGTACTTGAGCACGTAACGGGCGGCCAGCTTGGCCAGGGTGGTGGTCTTGCCCATGCCGGCAGGGCCGACCATGGCGATCACACCGCCCTCTTCCAGCGGCTCGATTTCCGGGGTGACGATCATCCGCGCCAAGTGGGCCAGCAACATGCGCCAGGCCTGGCGAGGTTCTTCGATTTCAGTGGTCAGGGCCAGCAGGTCGCGCGACAACGGGCCGGACAGGCCGATGCGTTGCAGGCGACGCCACAGGTTGGCCTGTTGCGGCTTGCTGCCTTGCAGCTGGTTCCAGGCGAGGGAGCCGAGTTGCACTTCCAGCAGCTCGCGCAGGCCATTGAGTTCAAAGCGCATCGAGTCGAACACGCGCTGGTCGACTGCGGCGGCCGGGGCCGGCGCTGCAGGACGCGGGGGTTCAACGAAGGTAGGCTCGACCAGCGGCTCGGCAGCGGTCAGCGGCAGGCCGGCGAACAACTGGCGGTTGGTAGTGGCGTCGCTGTCGCCACGCATGCTCAGTTCGGCCTGGGCCGAGACAATGCGCGAGGCCGTCTTGCGCAGCTCGTCTTCGAGTTCCATGTTCGGGACGCGCGGGGCCAGGGCCTGGGGAGTGTAATCCAGGGCAGCCGTCAGCTCGACACCGCCGGCAATACGACGGTTACCGATAATCGCGGCGTCGGCGCCCAGCTCATCACGAACCAGTTTCATGGCCTGACGCATATCGGCGGCGAAAAAACGCTTAACTTGCATAACCCACTACCCTCAGCCGTTGGGCCCTACTGTCGCGACGATAGTCACTTGCTTGTTGTCAGGAATTTCCTGATAAGCCAAAACGTGCAAATTCGGTACTGCCAGGCGCCCAAACCGCGACAACATCGCCCGGACGGGGCCGGCCACCAGCAGGATCACTGGTTGGCCCTGCATTTCCTGGCGCTGCGCGGCATCGATCAACGAACGCTGCAGCTTCTCAGCCATGCTTGGCTCCAGCAGAACGCCCTCTTCCTGGCCTTGTCCTGCCTTCTGAATACTATTGAGCAATATTTGTTCCAACCTTGGTTCCAAGGTGATCACAGGCAGCTCAGAGTCAAGCCCTACAATGCTTTGGACGATTGCGCGCGACAATCCGACGCGCACTGCAGCCACCAGGGCGGCAGTATCTTGACTCTTGGCGGCATTGTTGGCGATAGCCTCGGCAATGCTGCGGATATCGCGTACCGGCACCTGCTCGGCCAGCAACGCCTGCAGGACCTTGAGCAGTTGCGAGAGCGACAGCACGCCCGGCACCAGTTCCTCGGCGAGTTTTGGCGAGGCTTTGCCGAGCAAACCCATCAATTGCTGGACTTCTTCGTGGCCGATCAGCTCATGGGAGTGCTTGTACAGAATCTGGTTGAGGTGGGTGGCGACCACGGTACTCGCGTCCACCACGGTGTACCCCAGGGACTGCGCCTGGCTGCGCTGGCTGATTTCGATCCACACCGCGTCCAGACCAAAAGCCGGATCTTTGGCGGTAATGCCGTTGAGACTGCCGAATACCTGCCCCGGGTTGATCGCCAGTTCGCGATCCGGGTAGATCTCGGCTTCGGCCAGGATCACCCCCATCAGGGTCAGGCGGTAGGCGCTGGGGGCCAGGTCGAGGTTGTCGCGGATATGCACGGTGGGCATCAGGAAGCCCAGGTCCTGCGAGAGCTTTTTGCGCACCCCCTTGATCCGCGCGAGCAATTGGCCACCCTGGTTACGGTCGACCAGCGGGATCAGGCGGTAGCCGACTTCCAGGCCGATCATGTCGATCGGGGTCACGTCGTCCCAGCCCAACTCCTTGGTTTCCTGGGCCCGGGCCGGCGACGGCAGCAGTTCCTGCTGGCGCGCGATTTCCTGCTGGGCCTGGACCTTGACCGCGTTCTGCTTCTTCCAGAACAGGTAGGCACCGCCGGCCGCCATGGCCGCCATGCTCAGGAACGACACGTGGGGCATGCCTGGCACGATGCCCATGATCGCCATGATGCCCGCCGCCACGGCCAGGGCCTTGGGCGAGGCGAACATTTGGCGACTGATCTGCTTGCCCATGTCTTCGGAGCCCGAAGCACGGGTCACCATGATCGCGGCAGCTGTGGATAACAACAGTGATGGCAATTGCGCCACTAAACCGTCACCAATGGTCAGCAAGGCGTAAACCTTGCCGGCATCGCCGAAGGTCATGCCGTGCTGGAAGATCCCGACCGCCATGCCGCCGATCAGGTTGATGAACAGAATCAGCAGGCCGGCGATGGCGTCACCGCGCACGAATTTGCTGGCACCGTCCATGGAGCCGTAGAACTCGGCTTCCTGGGCCACTTCCAGACGGCGCGACTTGGCCTGGTTCTGGTCAATGAGGCCGGCGTTGAGGTCGGCGTCGATGGCCATCTGTTTGCCGGGCATGGCGTCGAGGGTAAAGCGCGCGCTCACCTCGGAAATCCGCCCGGCGCCCTTGGTCACCACCACGAAGTTGATGATCATCAAGATCGCGAAGACCACGATACCCACCACGTAGTTGCCGCCGATCACCACCTCACCGAAGGCCTGGATCACCTTGCCGGCGGCGGCGTGGCCGTCCTGGCCGTGGAGCATTACCACGCGCGTCGACGCCACGTTGAGCGCCAGGCGCAACAGGGTCGCCACCAGCAGGATGGTCGGGAATACCGCAAAATCCAGCGGTCGCAGGGCGTATACGCAGACCAGCAACACCACCACGGACAGGGCAATGTTGAAGGTGAAGAACACGTCCAGCAGGAACGGCGGCATCGGCAACATCATCATTGCCAGCATCACCAGCAACAACAACGGCACACCCAGATTGCCTCGCGAGAGGTCAGTCAGGGTCGTACGGGCCGTGCCGAGCATTTGAGAGCGATCCACCACCGGTATTCCTCGTTTCCTTGAAGCAAACTTTTGACGCCGGGAGGCGTCCTGGAGGCGGTATTGCAAGAAGCCTTCCAACTTTGGTTTCAGGGCGACGATCGTCGAGGGGAACGCGTTTCAAATGCAGGAGCTTGCCTACGGTGGCGGTGTGTCAGCCACCTGAAGGGCCAGGCTGAGCTCAGTCATCGCAGGCAAGCCAGCTCCCACATTATTGGTCGGTGAACACACCGCCAACAGCCAGGCATGCATGCCGCTAGATAAGTTTGATATGGAACGCATACACCCCTTGGGGGCAATGGATCCTCGCGAATTGCACGCGCAAGCCTTTCTTGAGCCAGATGCCAGCTGAGCTGGTGCGATCCACATGCACCGGCTCATCATCGCCATCCAGCGCAATCAGGCCTTTTCCGGTTTTTCGGCTGTAGGATTTGATCGTGCCCATCACCGCTTCCATCACTACGCCCTCTACATCGCTGGATGACCTGTGCACAGTAGGGAGCCATGGAAGCGCGAGAGGACGGCGCTGGCTACTGTCAAAGTTGACAGGTAGACGAGGGTTGCCGACGAGTGGTAGCGGATGCGGCGGGCGGGCTTGTTGTAGCGAACGCACTCACTGTGGCGAGCGGGCTTGCCCCGCGTTGGGCTGCGGAGCAGCCCTGAAACCTGGCGACTCGGTCTGACTGTTAGACCGCGGTGGCTGGATTGGGAGCGCTTCGCACTCCAACGCGGGGCAAGCCCGCTCGCCACAACAAGCCTTATCACCACAAAAAGCCCGCTCCCCACAAAGCGCGCATCAGCCGAGCAGTCAGGAATCGCGGCGCAGCTCCGGCGGGATGGGCAGGTCCTTGAGCGGATCGGGCCGCTTGCCCTTGCCCGCGCGGTACTGGCGAATCTGATAGACATACGCCAACACCTGGGCCACGGCCAGGTACAGCCCGGCGGGGATTTCCTGGTCGAGGTCGGTGGAGTAGAAGATCGATCGCGCCAGCTCCGGCGATTCCAGCAGCAGGATGTCGTTGGCCACGGCGATTTCGCGGATTTTAAGCGCGGTGAAGTCGCTGCCCTTGGCCAGCAGCATCGGCGCGCCGCCCTTCTCCGGGTCGTATTTGAGGGCCACGGCGTAGTGCGTCGGGTTGGTGATGACCACGTCGGCGTCGGGCACCGAGGCCATCATCTTGCGCTGCGACATTTCCCGCTGCAGCTGGCGAATGCGCTGCTTGACCTCGGGGCGACCTTCTTGGTCCTTGTGCTCGTCGCGCACTTCCTGCTTGGTCATCAGCAGTTTCTTGTGGCTTTCCCACAGCTGGATCGGCGCATCCACCGCCGCGATGATGATCAACCCGGCCGCCATCCACAGCGCACTCCAGCCGACCACCTGCACACTGTGAATGATCGCCGACTCCAGCGGTTCGTGGGCGATGCGCAGCAAATCGTCGATATCCGACGACAACACCGTCAAGGCCACGAACAGAATCAGGATGAACTTGGCCAACGCCTTGAGCAGCTCCACCAGCGCCTTGGCGGAAAACATGCGCTTAAGCCCGGCCGCCGGGTTCATCCGGCTGAACTTGGGCGCCATGCTGCCGGCGGCGAACAACCAGCCGCCCAGGGCGACCGGGCCGATCAAGGCGGCCAGCAGCAAGGTGATCAGAATCGGCTGCACCGCCAGGATCGCGATCTTGCCCGAGTGCAGCAGGTATTGACCCATCGAATCGGGATTGAGCAGCACCTCGCGTGGCAAGGTGAAGTTGTGCTTCATCAACTCCAGCAAGTCCAACGCCAGGCCGCCGCCGTAAATCAGCAGGCCGCCCGCGCCGGCCATCATGGTCGCAACGGTATTCAGCTCTTTGGAGCGCGCAATCTCGCCCTTTTCCCTGGAGTCCTTTTTGCGTTTCTCCGTGGGGTCTTCTGTTTTGTCCTGACCACTCTCGCTCTCGGCCATGGCTCAGCGCGCCCGTGCCAGATCACGTAAGAACTGCAGGGCGTCGGTCGCCAGCGGTTGATACTGATTGAGAATGTCAGCCAGGCCGACCCAGAAAATCCCCATGCCCAACACCAGGGTCAACGGGAAGCCGATCGAGAAGATATTCAGTTGCGGCGCCGCGCGGGTCATCACGCCGAACGCGATGTTGACCACCAGCAACGCGGTGATTGCCGGCAGCACCAGCAACAGCGAGGCGCCCAGCACCCAACCGAGGCGCCCGACCACTTCCCAGAAATGATTGACCACCAGGCCCGAGCCCACCGGCAAGGTGGTGAAGCTTTCGGTCAGCACCTCGAACACCACCAGGTGGCCGTTCATGGCCAGGAACAGCAACGTCACCAGCATGGTCAGGAACTGCCCGATCACCGCCGCCGACACGCCGTTGGTGGGGTCGACCATGGACGCGAAGCCCATGCCCATCTGGATCGAAATGATTTGTCCGGCAATCACGAATGCCTGGAAGAACAGCTGCAGGGAAAAGCCCAGCAACGCGCCGATCAGGATCTGCTCGGCGATCAGCATCAGCGCGCTGAGGTCCAGCGCATTGACCGGCGGCATGGCCGGCAAGCCCGGCGTGATCACCACGGTAATCGCCACCGCGAAGTACAGGCGCACGCGGCGCGGGACCAGGGTGGTGCCGAACACCGGCATGCTCATCAGCACCGCCGTCACGCGAAACAGCGGCAGGATGAAGGAGGCCACCCAGGTGCTGATCTGGGTGTCGGTCAATGCCAGCAAAGACTGCATCGGGTCAGCCGATCAACTGCGGAATACTGCCGTACAACTGCAGGATGTATTCCATGAAGGTCTGCACCAGCCAGGGGCCGGCAACGATCAGGGTGATCAGCATCACCAGCAAGCGCGGGAGGAAGCTCAAGGTCTGTTCGTTGATCTGGGTCGCGGCCTGGAACATCGCCACCAGCAGGCCAACCAACAGGCTCGGCACCACCAGCACGGCGACCATCATGGTGGTCAGCCACAGCGCTTCACGGAACAGGTCGACGGCAACTTCTGGGGTCATGGCCCTACACTCCGCCGAAACTGCCGGCCAGGGTGCCGATAATCAGCGCCCAGCCGTCCACCAGCACAAACAGCATGATCTTGAACGGCAACGAGATGATCAGCGGCGACAGCATCATCATCCCCATGGCCATCAGCACGCTCGCCACCACCAGGTCGATGATCAGGAACGGGATAAAGATCATGAAGCCGATCTGGAACGCGGTCTTCAACTCCGACGTGACAAACGCCGGGACCAGGATGGTCAGCGGCGCCTGGTCCGGGGTGGCGATGTCAGTGCGCTTGGACAGGCGCATGAACAGCTCGAGGTCGCTGGAGCGGGTCTGCGACAGCATGAAGTCCTTGATCGGGCCCTGGGCCTTGTCGATCGCGTCCTGGGCGGTCATTTTTTCCGCCAGGTAAGGCTGCAGGGCTTGCTGGTTCACCTTGTCGAACACCGGCGCCATGATGAACAGCGTCAGAAACAAGGCCATGCCGGTGAGGATCTGGTTCGACGGTGTCTGCTGCAGGCCCAGGGCCTGGCGCAGGATCGAGAACACAATGATGATCCGCGTGAAGCTGGTCATCAGCATCACGAACGCCGGGATAAAGCTCAGCGCAGTCATGATCAGCAGGATCTGCAGACTGACCGAATACTCCTGGGCCCCCGCCGCATTGGTGCCCAGCGTAATCGCCGGGATCGACAACGGGTCGGCGCCGAACGCCAGTGGCGCGGCCAGCAACAGCATGAGCGTCAACAAAACGCGCATTACTTCTTATCCTTCTGATCCTTGCCCAGCAACTCCATCAGGCGCTGGGCGAATTCCGGTGTGGTGGCCTGGGTCTGGGCCACGTCCACCGGCGTCTTGAGCACATGCAACGGGGTGATGCGGCCGGGTGTGAGGCCCAGCAGGATCTGTTCCCCACCGACCTGCACCAGCACCAGCCGATCACGCGGGCCGAGGGCGCGCGAGCCGATCATTTCGATCACCTGGGTGTTGCCCGGCCCGACGTTCTGCACGCGGCGCATCAGCCAGGCCAGCACGAAGATCAGCCCGACCACCAGCAACAACCCCAATACCAACTGGGTCAACTGGCCGCCGATGCCGCTGCTCACCACTGGCGCCGCAGCCGCCGCTTGCGCGACCGGCTCAGCCGCCAGGGCGCTCAATGGCAGCGCCGACAACAGTCCCGCCATCGAATACTTCATCTCAGCGCAACTTCTTGATGCGTTCGCTCGGGCTGATCACGTCGGTCAGGCGGATGCCGAACTTCTCGTTGACCACCACTACTTCGCCGTGGGCGATCAGCGTGCCGTTGACCAGCACGTCCAAGGGCTCACCGGCCAGGCGGTCGAGCTCGATCACCGAGCCCTGGTTGAGCTGCAGCAGGTTGCGGATGTTGATTTCGGTGCTGCCGACTTCCATCGAGATCGAGACCGGGATGTCGAGGATCACGTCCAGGTTCGGGCCATCGAGGGTCACCGGGTCGTTGTTCTTCGGCACACTGCCGAATTCTTCCATCGGCAGGCGATTGCCGACCGGTGCGGTGGCCGCGTCGGCCGCCAGCAGTGCGTCGATATCGTCCTGGCCAACATCGCCGGTTTCTTCCAGGGCAGCTGCCCATTCGTCAGCCAGGGCCTGGTCTTCGGCGGAAGTGTTTTCGTGTTCGGTAGCCATTACATGTCCTCGGCGGAGCAAACATTCATAAATTAGGGATCAGCGACGGTTGATCGGCTCAACCACTTGCAAAGCCAGGTTGCCCTTGTGGGACCCCAGCTTGACCTTGAACGACGGCACGCCATTGGCGCGCATGATCATTTCTTCCGGCAATTCGACCGGGATCACGTCCCCCGGCTGCATGTGCAAAATATCTCGCAGACGCAACTGGCGACGGGCCACGGTGGCGCTCAGGGGCACGTCGACGTCGAGCAGGTCTTCGCGCAGGGCCTTGACCCAGCGCTCGTCCTGGTCGTCGAGGTCGGACTGGAAGCCCGCATCGAGCATCTCGCGCACCGGTTCGATCATCGAGTACGGCATGGTCACGTGCAGGTCGCCGCCACCGCCATCGAGTTCGATGTGGAAGGTCGACACCACGATGGCCTCACTGGGGCCGACGATGTTGGCCATGGCCGGGTTTACTTCCGAGTTGATGTACTCGAAATTGACTTCCATGATCGCCTGCCAGGCTTCCTTCAAGTCGATGAAGGCTTGCTCCAGCACCATGCGTACCACCCGCAGTTCGGTCGGGGTGAATTCACGGCCTTCGATCTTGGCGTGACGGCCGTCGCCGCCGAAGAAGTTGTCCACCAGCTTGAACACCAGCTTGGCGTCGAGGATGAACAGCGCGGTACCGCGCAGCGGCTTGATCTTGACCAGGTTGAGGCTGGTGGGCACGTACAGCGAGTGCACGTATTCACCGAACTTCATCACCTGCACGCCGCCCACCGCCACGTCCGCCGAGCGGCGCAGCATGTTGAACATGCTGATACGGGTGTAGCGGGCAAAACGCTCGTTGATCATTTCCAGGGTCGGCATGCGTCCACGGACGATGCGATCCTGGCTTGTGAGGTCATAACTTTTGACGCTGCCGGGTTCGGCAGCCATTTCGGTCTGTACCAGACCATCATCCACGCCATGCAGCAGCGCGTCGATTTCATCCTGGGACAGCAGGTCTTGCACGGCCATGTCGTGATCCTACTGCAATACGAAGTTAGTGAAGAGCGCCTGTTCGACCACCACTTTGCCGAGCTCTTTCTGGGCCACTTCCTGCACGCTGGCAGTGACCTTCTGGCGCAGCATTTCCTGGCCCACCGGGGTGGCGAGGGTGTCGAAGCTCTGTCCGGAGAACAGCATCACCAGGTTGTTGCGGATCACCGGCATATGCACCTTGAGAGCATCCAGGTCCGCCTGGTTACGCGCCAGCAAGGTGATGCTCACCTGCAGGTAGCGTTGACGCCCGTTCTGGTTGAAGTTGGCGACAAAGGCCGGGAGCATCGGCTCGAAGATTGCCGGTTGCTTGACGTTACTGGCGGTTTCGGCGGCGGGTGCCGGTTTGCTTGCACTGCTGTGCATGATGTACCAGGTGCCACCCACCGAGGCGCCGATGGCCAGGAGCAGGCCCAGGACTATCAACAGGATAAGCTTGAGCTTTCCTTTGCCTGCGGGTGCTTTTGCTGCGTCGTCGCTCTTCGCCATGCCAATAATCCGTCACTATTCGGGGATTCATAGATCTACGGAAAGGCAAGAGCAAGTGTTATGCCAGAGTTGTCTGGTAATCGGGGAAGAAGGAGCACCCCCAA
>NZ_JANLOH010000076.1:0-63005 GCF_025466155.1 Pseudomonas sp. 13B_2.1_Bac1
TGCGCCGGGGACGTGGCTGAGGCCTTTAGCGCTTATGTCCGGCCTTTCTATGCAATGACCCTGCGCATGGCTATCATGCGTGCCTCATTGTGAGGCGATACTTGCATGCTGACGTTGTTAAAACTTCTGAAAGACGGCCGATTTCACTCCGGAGAAGCACTTGGCGCCGCCCTGGGCGTCAGTCGAAGTGCAGTCTGGAAACAACTCCAGCACCTTGAGGCAGAGCTGAACCTGCCCATCCATAAGGTTCGTGGCAAGGGGTATCAATTGGCTTCGCCGCTGGTGTTCTTGAGTGCTGAGGAGATCGCGCTATTTGCGCCCTCGTTGACGTGGCCTGTTCGTATTTCCGACTCCATTGACTCTACCAATGCCGAAGCACTGCGTCTTGTCGAGACAGGCTCTGCGGCGCCGTTCCTGGTGCTGGCGGAGCAGCAAACAGCAGGAAGAGGCAGGCGTGGCCGAAAGTGGGTCAGCCCCTTCGCGCAAAATGTGTATTACAGCCTTGTACTGCGTATAGAGGGTGGTCTTCGACAGCTTGAGGGTTTGAGTCTTGTTGTTGGCTTGGCCGTCATGCAGGCCCTGCGTGAGTCGGGTGTGCGTGGGGCTGCCTTGAAGTGGCCAAACGATGTGTTGGTTGGGCAGAAAAAAATTGCCGGGATTTTGCTGGAATTGGTAGGGGACCCTGCTGATATCTGTCACGTTGTCCTTGGAATCGGGATCAATGTGAATATGCAGAGGGCTGACGAGGTTGATCAGCAATGGACCTCGGTGCAGCTCGAGACGGGGGCTCCTGTCAATCGTAATGTCCTGGTGGCCCAACTCGGTCTGCAGTTGCAAAGCTATCTTGATCGTCATAGAGCCGCTGGCTTCGCAGCACTTCAGGCGGAATGGGAGCAGAGTCATGCGTGGCAGGGCAAGGCGGTATCGCTCATTGCAGGTGTCAACCAAGTGGATGGCGTGGTGCTGGGTGTCGATGGGCAAGGTGCTTTGCGTTTAAGCGTCGATGGGGTCGAGAAAATATACAGTGGTGGTGAGTTAAGCCTGAGGTTGCGTGATGATTCTTGAGCTCGACTGTGGGAATAGCTTTATCAAATGGCGTGTGCTCGGCTCAGGTGGGGGGGGCGCTTGCGCGGAGGGCGTTGCGGGTTCGGATGTCGCGTTGATAGAAAGCCTGGTGGCGTTGCCTGGCTTGTCGCTGACGCGCTGCCGGTTGGTGAGCGTTCGTGCCCAGGAAGAAACAAGCAGGCTTGCCGAGGCGCTGGTGGAGGCTTTTGGCGTTGCTGTTTCCTGTGCGGCCTCTGCGCGTGAAATGGCAGGCGTACGTAACGGCTACGAGGATTTCGAGCGTCTTGGGCTTGATCGGTGGCTGGCAATGTTGGGTGGATTCAAATTGGCTTCAGGTGCCTGCCTCGTGCTTGATTTTGGTACGGCGGCGACTGCAGATTTTATTGCTGCAGATGGCGAGCACCTCGGCGGCTTTATTTGTCCGGGTATGCCGCTCATGCGAAACCAGCTGCGTACGCACACGCGCAAGATCCGTTACGACGATGCCGCCGCCGAAAGGGCCCTGGAGCGCCTTTCTCCTGGTCGTACGACCGTAGAGGCGGTCGAGCGCGGCTGCACGCTGATGCTCAGGGGGTTTGTGTTGACTCAGCTTGAGCAGGCCCGTAGCTACTGGGGTGATGACTTCACTGTGTTCCTGACCGGTGGAGATGCCGATCTGGTACGAGATGCCGTGCCCCAGGCCCGACTCGTTCCTGACTTGGTTTTTGTCGGGTTGGCGATGGCGTGTCCTTTATCTTGAGGTGATTATGCGTTGGCTGTTTTTGCTTTTACTCGTCCTCAACGCCTTCTACTACATTTGGCACCAGCAAGAAGCGCCTCTGCGCGCCAAGGATGTCACGCCCTTGAGTCTCTATCGGGGTTCTCAGCAGGATATTCGACTGTTGAGTGAATCATCGGATGCCGTGGTCCGCAGGGATCGGGCAAAAGCGTCCGATGCGCAAAGCACCTGCTTGTACATCGGCGGCTTTGCGGATCAGCACGAAGCGCAATCTCTCGAGCAGCGTCTCATTAGTCTGGATATAAAGGTCAAGCTTCAGCTGCTGAGTACGCCCGACATCTCGGGTTACTGGCTTCGCGTAGCCCCGGAAAGCCGACGCCTGGCGGATGATCTGCCCTTTGAAAACCTTGCTAAGGAATTCAATGAGTTAAAACATAAAATAATGCTGTGCGAAGGCATTGCAACTCTCGAATAGTTTGCATAGAATGGCGCCCGCTTCGCAGTGAAGACCTTTAAGGCCTTCAGTGAGAAGCGAGGTCAACGCAGCTAACCTCATATTTTTAAATGAGAAAATGCTTGACAGAAGGCCGGCGTGATGTAGAATGCCGGCTCGCTTAGGAGGGGTTCCCGAGCGGCCAAAGGGATCAGACTGTAAATCTGACGTCTACGACTTCGAAGGTTCGAATCCTTCCCCCTCCACCATTTTTAGCGTGAGCTGCAAGCTCCGCGGGTATAGTTTAGTGGTAGAACCTCAGCCTTCCAAGCTGATGATGCGGGTTCGATTCCCGCTACCCGCTCCAAGTTTGCAGGTTGTGCACGGTGTTTTGCTCTTGTAGCTCAGTTGGTAGAGCACACCCTTGGTAAGGGTGAGGTCAGCGGTTCAAATCCGCTCAAGAGCTCCATATAACAAGGCAGATATGAAAATATCTGCCTTTGTTTTAACAGCTGCCTCGGCTTGATTGTGTTGTGCTTGGCTTTGTTGCTGGGTGTTTTCAAGTCTCTAGGGGTTGGTTGTTGTAAAGTCTTTTTCAGGCCTGCATAATGGTCGGCCTGATTTTGTTTTAGGTCAGTAGCTCAATTGGCAGAGCGACGGTCTCCAAAACCGTAGGTTGGGGGTTCGATTCCCTCCTGACCTGCCAGATTCACGTGGTGTGTCTGGCTTTCTTTTCACAGGATCTTCATAGATGACTCCTAAGGCTGAAGCTCAAAGCTCTCGTTTCGATCTCGTCAAGTGGCTCGCCGTAGTCGCATTGGTGGTCGTAGGCGTTGTTGGCAATCAGTACTACTCTGCTTCGCCGATCCTGTACCGCGTCCTCGCTTTGCTCGCCCTTGCTGCTGTGGCTGCCTTTGTAGGCCTGCAGACTGCTAAAGGCAAGTCGTTCGCGGTCCTGGTAAAGGAAGCACGCACCGAAATCCGTAAAGTCGTTTGGCCGACTCGCCAAGAAACCACGCAGACCACGTTGATCGTTGTGGCTGTTGTTCTGGTTATGGCGTTGCTGTTGTGGGGGCTTGATTCCCTGCTCGGCTGGCTTGTTTCCTTGATTGTTGGCTAAGGGTGTCCCGTGGCTAAGCGTTGGTACGTTGTGCATGCTTACTCGGGTTACGAGAAGCATGTTATGCGCTCTTTGCTAGAGCGCGTAAAGCTCGCAGGCATGGAAGATGGCTTCGGCGAAATTCTGGTTCCCACTGAAGAAGTGGTTGAAATGCGGAATGGTCAGAAGCGTAAAAGCGAACGCAAGTTCTTCCCTGGCTACGTGCTGGTTCAGATGGACATGAATGAAGGTACTTGGCACTTGGTCAAGGACACTCCTCGTGTCATGGGTTTTATCGGCGGTACTGCTGATAAGCCTGCTCCGATCACCGACAAAGAGGCAGAAGCAATTCTGCGTCGTGTTGCTGACGGTAGCGACAAGCCCAAGCCGAAGACTTTGTTCGAGCCGGGTGAGGTTGTTCGTGTCACAGATGGTCCGTTTGCTGATTTTAACGGCACCGTCGAAGAGGTTAACTACGAAAAGAGCCGGATCCAAGTGGCAGTGCTCATTTTCGGTCGCTCTACTCCGGTAGAGTTGGAGTTCAGCCAGGTCGAGAAGGTCTAGCTGGGCAAGCATCCCAACCCCGCAGCCTTAGGCTGTGGGGTTTTGTCGTCACTGGGATAAACGCGCAAGTAACCGGGGAGCCTTTCGAGGCGTTAGAACCCGTAATTGGAGTGCCTCATGGCCAAGAAGATTACCGCTTACATCAAGCTGCAAGTGAAGGCCGCTCAGGCCAACCCTAGCCCACCCGTCGGTCCAGCTCTGGGTCAGCACGGCGTGAACATCATGGAATTCTGCAAGGCCTTCAACGCCCGTACTCAGGGTCTTGAGCCAGGTCTGCCGACTCCAGTGATCATCACTGTATACAGCGACCGTAGCTTCACTTTCGAAACCAAGTCGACCCCGGCTTCGGTTCTGCTGAAGAAAGCTGCTGGTCTGACTAGCGGTTCCGCTCGTCCTAATACCGTTAAGGTTGGCACCGTGACTCGTGCTCAGCTGGAAGAAATCGCGAAAACCAAAAACGCGGATCTGACTGCAGCTGATATGGATGCAGCCGTGCGTACCATCGCCGGTTCTGCTCGTAGCATGGGCCTTAACGTGGAGGGTGTGTAATGGCTAAGCTGACCAAACGCCAAAAGGCTATCGCCGGCAAAATTGAAGCAGGCAAGTCCTACAACTTTGTAGACGCTGCTGCCCTGCTGACCGAGCTGTCGACTGTCAAGTTCAGCGAGTCCGTTGACGTTGCTGTAAACCTGGGTGTTGACCCACGTAAATCCGACCAGGTCGTTCGTAGCGCAACTGTGCTGCCACACGGTACCGGTAAGACTGTACGTGTAGCTGTCTTCACCCAAGGCCCGGCAGCTGAAGCTGCTCTGGCCGCCGGCGCTGACCGCGTTGGCATGGACGACCTGGCTGCCGAAATGAAAGGCGGCGACCTGAACTACGACGTAGTTATTGCTTCCCCGGATGCAATGCGCGTTGTAGGTCAGTTGGGTCAGATCCTCGGTCCACGTGGTCTGATGCCTAACCCGAAAGTCGGCACCGTGACTCCAGACGTAGCTACCGCGGTTAAAAACGCCAAGGCTGGTCAGGTTCGTTATCGCACCGACAAAAACGGCATCATTCACACCTCCGTTGGCAAAGTCGGCTTCGACGCCGTCAAGCTGAAGGAAAACGTTGAAGCCCTGATCGCTGATCTGAAGCGTATCAAGCCAGCTTCCTCGAAAGGTATCTACGTCAAGCGCGTTACCCTGAGCACCACTATGGGCCCAGGTCTGGTCATCGACCAAGGCTCGCTGGACGTATAAGACACAGATTGGCGCGAGAGATTGCGCCAATTGAAAAAATTGGGGTCCCTGCCTGGCGGGGGCTATCCAAGACCGTAGGCGGCGCAAGTCTTAAACCACAAGCCTACGCAGATGGTGCTCCCGGTTCCTTACCGAATCAGACACCAAAACGACATCCGGCTTCGGCCAGATGAAACGGTAACAAGCAGGAGTTAAACCCGTGGCAATTAATCTCGAAGACAAGAAGGCCATCGTCGCTGAAGTCAACGAGGCTGCCAAAGCTGCTCTGTCCGCTGTCGTGGCTGATGCCCGTGGTGTGACAGTAGGCGCTATGACCGGACTCCGTAAAGAGGCTCGTGAAGCTGGCGTATACGTACGTGTTGTACGTAACACCCTGCTCAAGCGCGCTGTTGCTGACACTGAATACAGTGTTCTCAACGACGTGTTCACCGGCCCGACTCTGATCGCGTTCTCCAAAGAACATCCAGGCGCTGCTGCCCGTTTGTTCAAAGAGTTCGCCAAGAGTCAGGATAAGTTCGAGATCAAGGCAGCTGCGTTCGAGGGCAAGTTCCTCGCAGCTAACCAAATCGACGTACTGGCAACACTGCCGACCCGCGACGAAGCCATTTCGCAGCTGATGAGCGTGATTCAAGGCGCTACCAGCAAGCTGGCTCGTACTCTGGCTGCAGTTCGCGAGCAAAAAGAAGCTGCCGCAGCCTAAGGCTGAGCGACTTCTCTCGCGTATTTTTGTTTATTTCGATGGCCGCGTAGGCCGTCCCCCAATTCAGGAAATACAGCAATGTCTATCTCCCAAGACGATATCCTCAACGCCGTAGCTGAAATGTCGGTTCTGCAGGTTGTTGAGCTGATCAAAGCTTTCGAAGAAAAATTCGGCGTTTCCGCTGCCGCTGCTTCCGCTGGCCCAGCTGCTGCTGCTGCCGTTGTTGAAGAGCAAACCGAATTCAACGTCATGCTGACCGAAGCTGGCGAGAAGAAAGTAAACGTGATCAAGGCAGTACGTGAACTGACCGGTCTGGGCCTGAAAGAAGCCAAGGCTGTAGTTGACGGCGCTCCTGCCCTGGTTCTGGAAGCTGTTGCCAAAGACGCAGCTGACAAAGCCAAAGCAGTACTGGAAGAAGCAGGCGCTAAAGTCGAGCTGAAGTAAGCATCGACCTTGCGTCTCCAGCCCAAGCGTTAAGCTGAAGGCTGATGGCTGGTGGCTCTTGCCACCGGCCTTTTTCCGTTCTTGGCTGTCGACTCGGTCGCCGCCATTAACGCGCTGTAGCCACCCGATGCGGTGGTGCAAACCATGGGGTTTGCAAGATTTTCTGGCTGCTCCCGTCGGAGGGGCCAAACAAGCAGGTGACCAAGCTGGGGAACGCTGATGGCTTACTCATATACTGAGAAAAAACGTATCCGCAAGGACTTTAGCAAGTTGCCGGACGTCATGGATGTCCCGTACCTTCTGGCTATCCAGCTGGATTCGTATCGTGAATTCTTGCAGGCGGGAGCGACCAAAGATCAGTTCCGCGACGTGGGCCTGCATGCGGCCTTCAAATCCGTTTTCCCGATCATCAGCTACTCCGGCAATGCTGCGCTGGAGTACGTCGGTTATCGCCTGGGCGAACCGGCATTTGATGTCAAAGAATGCGTGTTGCGCGGTGTTACGTACGCCGTACCTTTGCGGGTAAAAGTCCGCCTGATCATTTTCGACAAAGAATCGTCGAACAAAGCGATCAAGGACATCAAAGAGCAAGAAGTCTACATGGGCGAAATCCCATTGATGACTGAAAACGGTACCTTCGTTATCAACGGTACCGAGCGTGTTATCGTTTCCCAGCTGCACCGTTCCCCGGGCGTGTTCTTTGACCACGACCGCGGCAAGACGCACAGCTCCGGCAAGCTCCTGTACTCCGCGCGGATCATTCCGTACCGTGGTTCGTGGTTGGACTTCGAGTTCGACCCTAAAGACTGCGTGTTCGTGCGTATCGACCGTCGTCGCAAGCTGCCGGCCTCGGTACTGCTGCGCGCGCTCGGCTATACCACTGAGCAAGTGCTGGACGCCTTCTACACCACCAACGTATTCAGCCTGAAGGATGAAACCCTCAAGCTGGAGCTGATCGCTTCGCGTCTGCGTGGTGAAATTGCCGTCCTGGACATCCAGGATGAAAAAGGCAAGGTCATTGTTGAAGCTGGCCGTCGTATCACTGCGCGCCACATCAACCAGATCGAAAAGGCCGGTATCAAAGAGCTGGAAGTGCCTCTGGACTACGTCCTGGGTCGCACTACCGCCAAGGTCATCGTTCACCCGGCTACAGGCGAAATCCTGGCTGAGTGCAACACCGAGCTGAACACCGAGATCCTGGCCAAAATCGCCAAGGCTCAGGTCGTTCGCATCGAGACCCTGTACACCAACGACATCGACTGCGGTCCGTTCATCTCCGACACTCTGAAGATCGACTCCACCAGCAACCAATTGGAAGCGCTGGTCGAGATCTATCGCATGATGCGTCCTGGCGAGCCACCGACCAAAGACGCTGCCGAGACCCTGTTCAACAACCTGTTCTTCAGCCCTGAGCGCTATGACCTGTCTGCGGTCGGCCGGATGAAGTTCAACCGTCGTATCGGTCGTACCGAGATCGAAGGTTCGGGCGTGTTGTGCAAGGAAGACATCGTCGCGGTACTGAAGACTCTGGTCGACATCCGTAACGGCAAAGGCATCGTCGATGACATCGACCACCTGGGTAACCGTCGTGTTCGCTGCGTAGGCGAAATGGCCGAGAACCAGTTCCGCGTTGGCCTGGTGCGTGTTGAGCGTGCGGTCAAAGAGCGTCTGTCGATGGCTGAAAGCGAAGGCCTGATGCCACAAGACCTGATCAACGCCAAGCCAGTGGCTGCGGCGGTGAAAGAGTTCTTCGGCTCCAGCCAGCTCTCGCAGTTCATGGACCAGAACAACCCGCTCTCCGAGATCACCCACAAGCGCCGTGTTTCGGCACTGGGCCCGGGCGGTCTGACCCGTGAGCGTGCAGGCTTTGAAGTTCGTGACGTACACCCGACGCACTACGGTCGTGTTTGCCCGATCGAAACGCCGGAAGGTCCGAACATCGGTCTGATCAACTCCCTGGCTGCGTATGCGCGCACCAACCAGTACGGCTTCCTCGAGAGCCCGTACCGCGTGGTGAAAGACGCTCTGGTCACCGACGAGATCGTGTTCCTGTCCGCCATCGAAGAAGCTGATCACGTGATCGCCCAGGCCTCGGCCACGATGAACGACAAGAAAGTCCTGGTCGACGAGCTGGTAGCGGTTCGTCACTTGAACGAGTTCACCGTCAAGGCGCCGGAAGACGTCACCTTGATGGACGTTTCGCCGAAGCAGGTAGTTTCGGTTGCAGCGTCGCTGATCCCGTTCCTCGAGCACGACGACGCCAACCGTGCGTTGATGGGTTCCAACATGCAGCGTCAAGCTGTACCGACCCTGCGCGCTGACAAGCCGCTGGTAGGTACCGGCATGGAGCGTAACGTAGCCCGTGACTCCGGCGTTTGCGTCGTGGCTCGTCGTGGCGGCGTGATCGACTCCGTTGATGCCAGCCGTATCGTGGTTCGTGTTGCCGATGACGAAGTTGAAACTGGCGAAGCCGGTGTCGACATCTACAACCTGACCAAATACACCCGCTCGAACCAGAACACCTGCATCAACCAGCGTCCGCTGGTGAGCAAGGGTGATCGCGTTCAGCGTAGCGACATCATGGCCGACGGCCCGTCCACCGACATGGGTGAACTGGCACTGGGCCAGAACATGCGCATCGCGTTCATGGCATGGAACGGCTTCAACTTCGAAGACTCCATCTGCCTGTCCGAGCGTGTTGTTCAAGAAGACCGTTTCACCACGATCCACATTCAGGAACTGACCTGTGTGGCACGTGACACCAAGCTTGGGCCTGAGGAAATCACTGCAGACATCCCGAACGTGGGTGAAGCTGCACTGAACAAGCTGGACGAAGCCGGTATCGTTTATGTAGGTGCTGAAGTCGGCGCAGGCGACATCCTGGTAGGTAAGGTCACTCCGAAAGGCGAGACCCAACTGACTCCGGAAGAAAAACTGCTGCGTGCGATCTTCGGTGAAAAAGCCAGCGACGTTAAAGACACCTCCCTGCGTGTACCTACCGGTACCAAGGGTACTGTCATCGACGTACAGGTCTTCACCCGTGACGGCGTTGAGCGTGATGCTCGTGCACTGTCCATCGAGAAGACCCAGCTCGACGAGATCCGCAAGGATCTGAACGAAGAGTTCCGTATCGTTGAAGGCGCGACCTTCGAACGTCTGCGTTCCGCCCTGGTAGGCCACAAGGCTGAAGGCGGCGCAGGTCTGAAGAAAGGTCAGGACATCACCGACGAAGTTCTCGACGGTCTTGAGCACGGCCAGTGGTTCAAACTGCGCATGGCTGAAGATGCTCTGAACGAGCAGCTCGAGAAGGCCCAGGCCTATATCGTTGATCGTCGCCGTCTGCTGGACGACAAGTTCGAAGACAAGAAGCGCAAACTGCAGCAAGGCGATGACCTGGCTCCAGGCGTGCTGAAAATCGTCAAGGTTTACCTGGCAATCCGTCGTCGCATCCAACCGGGCGACAAGATGGCCGGTCGTCACGGTAACAAAGGTGTGGTCTCCGTGATCATGCCGGTTGAAGACATGCCGCACGATGCCAATGGCACACCGGTCGACGTCGTCCTCAACCCGTTGGGCGTACCTTCGCGTATGAACGTTGGTCAGATCCTTGAAACCCACCTGGGCCTCGCGGCCAAAGGTCTGGGCGAGAAGATCAACCGTATGATCGAAGAGCAGCGCAAGGTCGCAGACCTGCGTAAGTTCCTGCACGAGATCTACAACGAGATCGGCGGTCGCAACGAAGAGCTGGACACCTTCTCCGACCAGGAAATCCTGGATCTGGCGAAGAACCT
This sequence comes from Pseudomonas sp. 13B_2.1_Bac1, assembly GCF_025466155.1. NCBI lineage: Bacteria > Pseudomonadati > Pseudomonadota > Gammaproteobacteria > Pseudomonadales > Pseudomonadaceae > Pseudomonas > Pseudomonas sp. 13B_2.1_Bac1. The sequence continues at coordinate 10,059 of NZ_JANLOH010000076.1, forward strand.
GCGCGGCGGCGTTCCAATGGCTACCCCGGTGTTCGACGGTGCCAAGGAAAGCGAAATCAAGGCCATGCTGAAACTGGCAGACCTGCCAGAAAGCGGCCAGATGCAGCTGTTCGACGGCCGTACCGGCAACAAGTTCGAGCGCCCGGTTACTGTTGGCTACATGTACATGCTGAAGCTGAACCACTTGGTAGACGACAAGATGCACGCTCGTTCTACCGGTTCGTACAGCCTCGTTACCCAGCAGCCGCTGGGTGGTAAGGCTCAGTTCGGTGGTCAGCGTTTCGGGGAGATGGAGGTCTGGGCACTGGAAGCATACGGTGCTGCTTACACTCTGCAAGAAATGCTCACAGTGAAGTCGGACGATGTGAACGGTCGGACCAAGATGTACAAAAACATCGTGGACGGCGATCACCGTATGGAGCCGGGCATGCCCGAGTCCTTCAACGTGTTGATCAAAGAAATTCGTTCCCTCGGCATCGATATCGATCTGGAAACCGAATAACACGTGACGCGAATCGAGAGCGGGGCCGTTTAGCCCGCTCTCTGCTCCGCCAGGAGGAAAGGCCTTGAAAGACCTACTGAATTTGCTGAAAAACCAGGGTCAAGTCGAAGAGTTCGACGCCATCCGTATTGGATTGGCATCGCCTGAGATGATCCGTTCGTGGTCGTTCGGTGAAGTTAAAAAGCCGGAAACCATCAACTACCGTACGTTCAAACCTGAGCGTGACGGCCTGTTCTGCGCCAAGATCTTTGGCCCGGTAAAGGATTACGAGTGCCTGTGCGGTAAGTACAAGCGCTTGAAGCACCGTGGTGTGATCTGCGAGAAGTGCGGCGTTGAAGTTGCACTGGCCAAGGTTCGTCGTGAGCGCATGGCGCACATCGAGCTGGCTTCGCCGGTTGCCCACATCTGGTTCCTGAAATCGCTGCCGTCCCGTATCGGCTTGCTGATGGACATGACCCTGCGTGATATCGAACGCGTTCTCTACTTCGAGAGCTATGTCGTTATCGATCCAGGCATGACCACCCTTGAAAAAGGTCAGCTGCTGAACGACGAGCAGTACTTCGAAGCGCTGGAAGAATTCGGTGACGATTTCGATGCCCGCATGGGTGCCGAAGCTGTCCGCGAACTGCTGCACGCTATCGACCTGGAGCACGAGATTGGCCGTCTGCGTGAAGAGATTCCGCAAACCAACTCCGAAACCAAGATCAAGAAGCTGTCCAAGCGTCTGAAGTTGATGGAAGCCTTCCAGGGTTCCGGCAACCTGCCAGAGTGGATGGTGCTGACCGTTCTGCCGGTTCTGCCGCCAGACCTGCGTCCGCTGGTACCGTTGGATGGTGGTCGTTTCGCGACTTCCGACCTCAACGACCTGTACCGTCGCGTGATCAACCGTAACAACCGCTTGAAGCGCCTGCTCGACCTGTCCGCTCCGGACATCATCGTGCGCAACGAAAAGCGTATGTTGCAAGAAGCTGTCGATGCCTTGCTCGACAACGGTCGTCGTGGCCGCGCTATCACCGGTTCGAACAAGCGTCCTCTGAAATCCTTGGCTGACATGATCAAGGGTAAGCAAGGTCGTTTCCGTCAGAACTTGCTCGGTAAGCGTGTTGACTACTCCGGTCGTTCGGTAATTACCGTAGGCCCGACCCTGCGTCTGCACCAGTGCGGTCTGCCGAAGAAGATGGCTCTCGAGCTGTTCAAGCCGTTCATTTTCGGCAAGCTGGAAATGCGCGGTCTCGCGACCACCATCAAGGCCGCCAAGAAAATGGTCGAGCGCGAACTGCCAGAGGTTTGGGACGTTCTCGCTGAAGTGATCCGTGAACACCCGGTTCTCCTCAACCGTGCACCGACCCTTCACCGTCTGGGTATCCAGGCGTTTGAACCGGTACTGATCGAAGGTAAGGCTATTCAGCTGCACCCGCTGGTCTGTGCTGCGTACAACGCCGACTTCGACGGCGACCAAATGGCCGTGCACGTACCGCTGACACTGGAAGCCCAGTTGGAAGCGCGCGCGTTGATGATGTCGACCAACAACATTCTGTCGCCAGCCAACGGTGAGCCAATCATCGTTCCGTCGCAGGACGTTGTACTGGGTCTGTACTACATGACCCGTGAAGCGATCAATGCCAAGGGCGAAGGTCGTGTGTTCGCTGACCTGCAGGAAGTTGACCGTGTGTTCCGTGCCGGCGAAGCCGCACTGCACGCCAAGGTCAAGGTGCGGATCAACGAAACCGTCAACGACCGTGACGGCGGCAGCGTGACCAACACTCGTATCGTCGACACCACTGTCGGCCGTGCGCTGTTGTATCAAGTTGTGCCAAAAGGTCTGTCGTACGATGTCGTCAACCTGCCGATGAAGAAAAAGGCGATCTCCAAGCTGATCAACCAGTGCTACCGCGTGGTTGGTTTGAAAGAGACCGTGATCTTCGCTGACCAGTTGATGTACACCGGTTTTGCTTATTCGACCATTTCCGGCGTTTCCATCGGCGTTAACGACTTCGTTATCCCGGATGAAAAAGCCCGCATCATCGGTGCAGCCACCGACGAAGTGAAAGAGATCGAAAGCCAGTACGCCTCCGGCCTGGTAACCCAGGGCGAGAAGTACAACAAGGTGATCGACCTTTGGTCCAAGGCGAACGACGAAGTATCCAAGGCGATGATGGCCAACCTCTCGAAAGAGAAAGTCATCGACCGCCACGGCGTCGAAGTTGACCAGGAATCCTTCAACTCGATGTACATGATGGCCGACTCGGGCGCACGGGGTTCTGCTGCGCAGATCCGTCAGCTCGCCGGTATGCGTGGCCTGATGGCCAAGCCGGACGGCTCCATCATCGAAACGCCGATTACTGCGAACTTCCGTGAAGGTTTGAGCGTACTTCAGTACTTCATCTCCACTCACGGTGCTCGTAAAGGTCTGGCGGATACCGCGTTGAAAACCGCTAACTCCGGTTACCTGACGCGTCGTCTGGTAGACGTTGCACAAGATCTGGTTGTAACCGAGATCGATTGCGGCACCGAGCACGGCCTGCTGATGACTCCGCACATTGAAGGCGGTGACGTTGTAGAGCCGCTGGGTGAGCGCGTATTGGGTCGTGTTATTGCCCGTGACGTATTCAAGCCAGGTACCGAGGAAGTTATCGTTCCTGCCGGCACTCTGGTCGACGAGAAGTGGGTCGAGTTCATCGAACTCAACAGCATCGACGAAGTGATTGTTCGCTCGCCGATCAGCTGCGAAACCCGCTATGGCATTTGCGCCAAGTGCTACGGCCGTGACTTGGCTCGTGGTCACCAGGTGAACATCGGTGAAGCGGTCGGCGTTATCGCTGCCCAGTCCATCGGTGAGCCGGGTACCCAGCTGACCATGCGTACGTTCCACATCGGTGGTGCGGCAAGCCGGACCTCCGCAGCTGACAGCGTTCAGGTGAAGAATGGCGGTACCGTCCGTCTGCACAACCTGAAGCACGTTGAGCGAGTGGATGGCCACCTGGTTGCTGTGTCCCGTTCCGGTGAGCTGGCAATCGCTGATGACTACGGTCGTGAGCGTGAGCGCTACAAGCTGCCGTACGGTGCTGTGATCTCGGTTAAAGAAGGTGACAAGGTCGACGCTGGCGCAATCGTGGCCAAGTGGGATCCGCACACTCACCCAATCGTTACCGAAATGAAAGGTACCGTGACCTACGTGGGCATGGAAGAAGGCATCACGATCAAGCGTCAGACTGACGAATTGACCGGTATGACCAACATTGAAGTACTCGACGCGAAAGATCGTCCAGCTGCCGGTAAAGACATCCGTCCTGCCGTGAAGATGGTCGATGACAACGGCAAGGACTTGTTGCTGCCAGGCACTGACGTAATCGCTCAGTACTTCCTGCCAGCCAACGCCCTGGTCGGTGTAGCGGATGGTGCGAAGATCGCGATCGGTGATGTTATCGCGCGTATCCCGCAAGAAACTTCGAAGACCCGTGACATCACCGGTGGTCTGCCGCGTGTTGCCGACTTGTTCGAAGCTCGTCGTCCGAAAGAAGCGTCGATTCTGGCTGAAGTCAGCGGTACCATCGCGTTCGGTAAAGAGACCAAGGGCAAGCGCCGTCTGGTCATTACCCCGAACGACGGTAGCGATCCGTATGAAGAGCTGATTCCGAAGTGGCGTCACCTGAACGTGTTCGAAGGCGAACAGGTAAACCGCGGCGAAGTTATCTCCGACGGTCCAAGCGATCCACACGACATCCTGCGTCTGCTGGGTGTGAGTGCGCTGGCCAAGTACATCGTTAACGAGATCCAGGACGTTTACCGCCTGCAAGGCGTGAAGATCAACGATAAGCACATCGAGACCATCCTGCGTCAGATGCTGCGTAAAGTTGAAATCGCTGAGTCTGGCGATTCCAGTTTCATCAAGGGCGACCAGATGGAATTGACTCACGTGCTGGTGGAAAACGAGCGCCTGACGAACGAAGAGAAATTCGTTTCCAAGTTCACTCGCGTGCTGCTGGGTATCACCAAGGCGTCGTTGTCGACTGAGTCGTTCATCTCGGCGGCCTCCTTCCAGGAGACCACTCGCGTACTGACCGAAGCAGCGGTAACCGGCAAGCGCGATTACCTGCGCGGCCTGAAAGAAAACGTGGTCGTGGGTCGTCTGATCCCGGCAGGTACCGGTTTGGCTTACCACAGCGAGCGCAAGCGCCGCCGTGATGCTGACAAGCCGCTGCGCGTAAGCGCCAGTGAAGTGGAAGCTGCACTGACCGAAGCGCTGAACTCTAGCGGTAACTGAGTTCTGCGATAAATAAGTCTGGGCCCTGGCAGCCCCCATTCGTCGGATCGAGGCAATTTTGTCGCGGTTCGATGAGAGGGGAGGTCGGGGCCTTGCCTTGACTGGGGGCAAGATCCTCTTTAGACTCTTGTACCCCTAAATTTGGCGGGAATTCGTTCCTGCCATTTTGCTTTTCTTGCAAGACAATAGCGTCGCAAGACAACAGTGGAGCTAGTAGATGGCAACTATCAACCAGCTGGTACGTCAGCCGCGTAAGCGTATCGTCGAGAAATCCGACGTACCTGCGCTGCAGAACTGCCCGCAACGTCGTGGCGTATGCACTCGCGTGTATACCACTACGCCGAAAAAACCTAACTCGGCACTGCGTAAAGTATGCCGTGTGCGTCTGACCAACGGTTTCGAGGTTTCCTCGTACATCGGCGGTGAAGGCCACAACCTGCAAGAGCACAGCGTGGTACTGATCCGCGGCGGTCGTGTAAAAGACTTGCCAGGTGTTCGTTACCACACCGTACGCGGCTCCTTGGATACTTCCGGCGTTAAAGGTCGTAACCAGGGTCGTTCGAAGTACGGTACCAAGAAGCCTAAGTAGTAGCGGCTTTTTGTAAAACTGAATCATCTTATTTTCTGAGTCGATAAGAGTAAGGTCGGAGGCGTCCCGAAAGGGCACCGATTCCGAGCGAACCTGAAGACCGTTTGAGGGCTTATCCATGCCAAGAAGACGCGTAGCAGCCAAGCGCGAAGTGCTTGACGATCCAAAATACGGAAGCCAAATTCTGGCCAAGTTCATGAACCACGTGATGGAAAGCGGCAAGAAAGCCGTTGCCGAGCGTATCGTTTATGGCGCGCTGGAAAAGGTTAAAGAACGCAAGAACAGCGACCCCCTGGAAATCTTCGAGAAAGCTCTCGACGCCATCGCTCCGCTGGTCGAAGTGAAGTCGCGCCGTGTAGGCGGTGCTACTTACCAGGTTCCGGTTGAAGTTCGTCCGTCCCGTCGTAACGCTCTGGCAATGCGCTGGTTGGTAGACTTCGCCCGTAAGCGCGGCGAGAAGTCTATGGCTCTGCGTTTGGCTGGCGAACTGTTGGACGCTGCTGAAGGTAAAGGTGCTGCTGTTAAGAAGCGTGAAGACGTGCACCGTATGGCTGAAGCTAACAAAGCTTTCTCGCACTACCGCTTCTAATCTTAGCTTCACTAATTTTGCGAGGGCTTTATGGCTCGTACTACTCCGATTAGCCGCTACCGTAACATCGGTATCGTTGCTCACGTGGATGCTGGTAAAACCACCACCACCGAGCGCGTACTGTTTTACACCGGCAAAAGTCACAAAATGGGCGAGGTGCATGATGGCGCCGCGACCACAGACTGGATGGTTCAGGAGCAGGAGCGTGGTATTACCATTACTTCTGCTGCTATTACCGCCTTCTGGAAAGGTTCCGAGAAGCAGTACAAGGATGAGCACCGCTTCAACGTAATCGATACCCCGGGCCACGTAGACTTCACCATTGAAGTTGAGCGTTCCCTGCGCGTACTCGACGGCGCTGTCGTTGTGTTCTGTGGTACTTCGGGTGTTGAGCCTCAGTCGGAAACCGTATGGCGTCAAGCCAACAAATACGGCGTTCCACGTCTTGTTTACGTAAACAAGATGGACCGTGCTGGTGCCAACTTCCTGCGCGTGATCGGTCAGATCAAGCAGCGTCTGGGTCACACCCCGGTGCCAATCCAATTGGCCATCGGTTCCGAAGACAACTTCCAGGGTCAGATCGATCTGATCAACATGGAAGCTGTTTACTGGAATGACGCTGACAAAGGTATGGTCCCTGTTCGCAAGCCTATCCCTGCAGAGCTGCAGGAACTGGCTGACGAATGGCGCAATAACATGGTTGAGGCTGCTGCCGAAGCCAGCGAAGAGCTGATGAACAAGTACCTCGAAGGTGAAGAGCTCACCAACGCGGAAATCAAGGCCGCTCTGCGTCAGCGTACTATCGCTGGTGAGATCGTCTTGGCTGTTTGCGGTTCTTCCTTCAAGAACAAGGGTGTTCCCCTGGTTCTCGACGCCGTTATCGACTACCTGCCTGCTCCAACTGACATTCCTGCTATCAAGGGTACCAACCCTGATAACGAGGAAGAAGAGATGGAGCGTCACGCCGATGACAGCGAGCCGTTCTCGGCTCTGGCGTTCAAGATCGCTACTGACCCATTCGTGGGTACTTTGACCTTCGTCCGCGTTTACTCGGGCGTGTTGGCCTCCGGCGACGGCGTGATCAACTCGGTTAAAGGCAAGAAAGAGCGCGTGGGTCGTATGGTGCAAATGCACGCAAACGCCCGTGAAGAGATCAAGGAAGTGCGCGCTGGTGACATCGCGGCCCTGATCGGCATGAAGGACGTCACCACTGGTGAGACTTTGTGCGACGCTGCTAAGCCAATCATCCTGGTTCGCATGGACTTCCCGGAGCCGGTTATTTCGGTTGCCGTTGAGCCTAAGACCAAGGATGACCAGGAAAAAATGGGTATCGCTCTGGGCAAACTTGCTCAGGAAGATCCATCTTTCCGCGTCAAGACTGATGAAGAGACTGGTCAAACGATCATCTCCGGCATGGGCGAGTTGCACCTGGACATCCTGGTTGACCGGATGCGCCGTGAGTTCAACGTCGAAGCCAACATCGGTAAGCCTCAGGTTTCCTATCGTGAGCGCATCACGAAGAACTGTGAAATCGAAGGCAAGTTCGTTCGTCAGTCCGGCGGTCGTGGTCAGTTCGGTCACTGCTGGATCCGTTTTGCTCCTGCTGACGAAGGTCAGGAAGGTCTGCAATTCGTGAACGAAGTAGTAGGTGGTGTTGTTCCTAAGGAATACATCCCTGCTATCCAGAAGGGTATCGAAGAGCAGATGAAGAACGGTGTTGTTGCCGGCTATCCGCTGATCGGCCTGAAAGCAACCGTTTTTGACGGTTCTTACCACGACGTCGACTCCAACGAGATGGCGTTTAAGGTGGCTGCTTCCATGGCAACCAAGCAACTGGCCCAGAAGGGCGGTGGTGAGTTGCTTGAGCCAATCATGGCGGTAGAAGTTGTTACACCTGAAGACTATATGGGTGATGTCATGGGCGACCTTAACCGTCGTCGCGGCATGATCTTGGGTATGGAAGACACGGTTTCCGGCAAAGTGATTCGCGCCGAGGTTCCGTTGGGTGAGATGTTCGGTTATGCGACCGACGTTCGCTCCATGTCCCAGGGTCGCGCAAGCTACTCTATGGAATTCAAAAAATACAACACAGCTCCGGCGCACATCGCTGAAACTGTATCCAAAAAACAAGGCTGATTCAGTCCTTTAGGCAAGGAGTTAATTGTCGTGGCTAAAGAAAAATTTGATCGTTCCCTACCGCACGTAAACGTTGGCACCATCGGCCACGTTGACCACGGTAAAACCACTCTGACCGCTGCTCTGACTCGCGTCTGCTCCGAAGTTTTCGGTTCGGCTCGTGTTGACTTCGACAAGATCGACAGCGCACCAGAAGAAAAAGCTCGTGGTATCACCATCAACACCGCGCACGTTGAGTACAACTCGACTATTCGTCACTACGCTCACGTTGACTGCCCAGGTCACGCTGACTACGTGAAGAACATGATCACTGGTGCTGCCCAGATGGACGGCGCGATCCTGGTTTGCTCGGCCGCTGATGGTCCGATGCCACAGACCCGTGAGCACATCCTGCTGTCCCGCCAGGTAGGCGTTCCGTACATCGTGGTTTTCCTGAACAAGGCTGACCTGGTAGACGACGCTGAGCTGCTGGAACTGGTTGAGATGGAAGTGCGCGATCTGCTGAGCACTTACGACTTCCCAGGCGACGACACTCCGATCATCATCGGTTCTGCTCGTATGGCTCTGGAAGGTAACGACGAAAACGAAATGGGCACCACTGCCGTTCGTAAACTGGTTGAAACTCTGGACAGCTACATCCCAGAACCAGTTCGTCTGACCGACAAGCCGTTCCTGATGCCAATCGAAGACGTATTCTCGATCTCTGGTCGCGGTACTGTTGTGACTGGTCGTATCGAGCGCGGTATCGTTCGCGTTCAAGATCCACTGGAAATCGTTGGTCTGCGTGACACCACCGTCACCACCTGCACCGGTGTTGAAATGTTCCGCAAGCTGCTCGACGAAGGTCGTGCTGGCGAGAACTGCGGCGTTCTGCTGCGTGGTACCAAGCGTGACGACGTTGAGCGTGGCCAGGTTCTGGTTAAGCCAGGTTCGGTTAAGCCGCACACCAAGTTCACCGCAGAAGTTTACGTTCTGAGCAAAGAAGAAGGCGGCCGTCACACTCCGTTCTTCAAAGGCTACCGTCCACAGTTCTACTTCCGTACTACTGACGTGACTGGTAACTGCGAACTGCCGGAAGGCGTTGAAATGGTAATGCCAGGCGATAACATTCAAATGACTGTTACCCTGATCAAAACCATCGCAATGGAAGACGGTCTGCGCTTCGCAATCCGCGAAGGCGGCCGTACCGTTGGTGCTGGCGTTGTAGCTAAAATCATCGAGTAATTATCTCTTCTGAGATAGCTCGATTTTTTGAGAAGGCCCCCGCTTAGCGGGGGCCTTTTTTATTGGGTTGACACCTATCTGGGGCGTCTATAGAATTGCGCCTCCTTTTAACGGGCGTATTGCGCTCGCTGGGAATAGCAGCCGGAGTCTGAAATCCAATGCAAAATCAGCAAATCCGTATCAGGTTGAAGGCTTTTGACCATCGCCTGATCGACCAATCCACCCAGGAAATCGTGGAAACCGCGAAACGTACTGGTGCTCAAGTGCGTGGTCCAATTCCACTGCCTACCCGTAAAGAGCGGTTCACCGTTCTGGTCTCCCCGCACGTCAACAAAGACGCGCGTGACCAGTACGAGATCCGTACTCATAAGCGCGTACTGGACATCGTCCAGCCAACGGATAAAACCGTTGATGCACTTATGAAGCTCGATCTGGCGGCCGGTGTGGAAGTACAGATCAGCCTCGGCTAAGACTTGGGTCTTAGTCGTGTAACGCTCTGAAATGGGCGGCCATAGCGGGTGAAAGCCCCGTACACTCATGAGGTTTACAACATGACTATTGGTGTAGTCGGTCGTAAATGCGGTATGACCCGTATTTTCACCGAAGAAGGTGTCTCCATTCCGGTCACGGTCATTGAGATCGAGCCGAATCGCGTCACCCAGTTCAAAACTGAAGAAACCGATGGCTATCGTGCAGTGCAAGTCACTGTCGGCGAGCGTCGTGCTTCGCGCGTGACTGCTGCTCAAGCAGGTCACTTCGCTAAAGCAAACGTTGCAGCTGGTCGCACTGTTATGGAGTTCCGTCTCGAAGACGGCGACTACCAGGCTGGCGATCTGATCAACGCTGAAATCTTCGCCGCTGGTCAACTGGTTGATGTAACCGGTCAGTCCAAGGGTAAAGGCTTCCAGGGTACGATCAAGCGTTGGAATTTCCGTGGTCAAGACAACACTCACGGTAACTCCGTTTCCCACCGCGTCCCGGGCTCTATTGGCCAGTGCCAGACTCCTGGTCGTGTATTCAAGGGCAAAAAAATGTCCGGTCATATGGGCGCTGAGCGCGTGACCGTGCAGTCCCTCGAAGTAGTGCGCGTCGACGCTGAACGCAATCTGTTGTTGGTCAAGGGTGCTGTTCCTGGCGCTACTGGCGGCAACCTGGTTGTACGTCCAGCGGCCAAGGCTCGCGGTTAAGGGGAAGCTGACATGCAATTAAATGTAAATGACGCTCAAGCGATCGAAGTTTCCGAACTGACATTTGGCGGCGAATTCAACGAGACGCTGGTTCACCAAGCAGTCGTGGCCTACATGGCCGGCGGCCGTCAAGGTAGCAAGCAGCAAAAGACCCGTTCCGACGTACGTGGTGGCGGTAAGCGCCCTTGGCGTCAGAAAGGTACTGGCCGTGCTCGTGCCGGTACTATCCGTAGCCCAATCTGGCGTGGCGGCGGTACCACTTTCGCAGCTCGTCCACAGGATCACTCTCAGAAGCTCAACAAGAAGATGTATCGCGCAGCACTGCGCTCCATCCTTGCTGAACTCGTGCGTACTGATCGTCTGGTTGTGGTTCAGGACTTCGCTGTTGAAAGCCCGAAAACCAAAGATCTGCTGGGCAAGCTGAACAACATGAGCCTGACCGACGTTTTGATCGTGTCTGAAGCTGTTGATCAGAACCTGTACCTGGCTGCTCGCAACCTGCCACACGTTGATGTACGTGACGTGCAAGGTTCCGATCCAGTTAGTCTGATCGCATACGACAAGGTGTTGATCACCGTGTCGGCCGTGAAGAAATTCGAGGAGCTGCTGGGATGAACCAGGAACGCGTATTTAAAGTTCTGCTTGGCCCGCACGTTTCCGAAAAGGCTACGGTTCTGGCTGACAAGAAAGGCCAGTTCGTTTTCAAGGTTGCAACCGATGCAACCAAGCTGGAAATCAAGAAGGCCGTCGAAAGCCTGTTCAGCGTGAAAGTAGAGCGTGTTACTACCCTGAATGTTCTGGGTAAGAGCAAGCGCACTGCTCGCGGTCTGGGCAAGCGTAATGACTGGAAGAAGGCAGTTATCTCCCTTCAGCCAGGCCAAGATCTCGATTTCAGCAGCAGTGCTGAGTAAGGAAGGGGTGCATCATGGCAATCGTTAAATGCAAACCGACTTCCCCTGGCCGCCGTTTTGTGGTCAAGGTGGTCAACCAGGAGCTGCATAAAGGCGCTCCTCACGCACCGCTGCTCGAGAAGAAATCGAAGTCTGGTGGTCGTAACAACAATGGTCGTATTACCACTCGTCACATCGGTGGTGGCCATAAGCAGCATTATCGTCTGGTCGACTTCCGTCGCAACGACAAAGATGGCATCGCTGCCACTGTCGAGCGTATCGAATACGATCCAAACCGTACTGCTCACATCGCTCTGCTGCTGTACGCAGATGGCGAGCGTCGCTACATCATCGCCCCTAAAGGCGTGAGCGCTGGCGACCAGCTGATCGCAGGTGCCCTGGCACCGATCAAGCCGGGCAACGCTCTGCAACTGCGTAACATTCCAGTTGGTAGCACCGTACACGGCATCGAATTGAAGCCAGGTAAAGGCGCGCAAATCGCTCGTTCCGCTGGTGCTTCGGCTCAGCTGATCGCTCGTGAAGGTGTCTACGTGACCCTGCGTCTGCGTTCTGGTGAGATGCGTAAAGTGCTGGCTGAATGCCGCGCGACCCTGGGTGAAGTCTCGAACTCCGAGCACAGCCTGCGTTCGCTGGGTAAAGCTGGTGCCAAACGCTGGCGTGGCGTTCGCCCAACCGTTCGTGGTGTTGCCATGAACCCGGTTGACCACCCACACGGTGGTGGTGAAGGTCGTACCTCTGGTGGTCGTCATCCGGTATCGCCATGGGGCTTCCCGACTAAGGGCGCGAAGACTCGTGGTAATAAGCGTACCGACAAAATGATCGTCCGTCGTCGCAAGTAAATAGAGGGATACGACAGTGCCACGTTCTCTGAAAAAAGGTCCTTTTATTGATCTTCACCTACTGAAGAAGATCGAAGTGGCGGCGGAAAAGAACGATCGCAAACCAGTTAAGACCTGGTCGCGTCGTTCGATGATCCTGCCACAAATGGTCGGTCTGACCATTGCAGTACACAACGGTCGTCAACACGTCCCAGTTCTCGTTAACGAAGACATGGTCGGCCACAAACTAGGCGAGTTTGCCGGTACCCGCACTTATCGTGGGCACGTGGCAGACAAGAAAGCCAAGCGTTAAGGGGTAAGGAAATGGAAGTAGCCGCTAAGTTGTCGGGCGCTCGAATCTCCGCCCAGAAAGCCCGCTTGGTCGCCGACCAGATCCGCGGGAAGAAGGTGGGCGAAGCGCTCAACCTGTTGGCTTTCAGCAGTAAGAAAGCCGCCGAGATCATGAAGAAAGTGCTGGAGTCGGCCGTAGCCAACGCCGAGCATAACGAAGGCGCAGACGTTGATGACCTGAAGGTCAGCACCGTTTTCGTCAACGAAGGGCGTTCGCTGAAGCGCATCATGCCACGTGCCAAAGGCCGTGCTGATCGCATCGTCAAGCGGTCTTGCCATATCACTGTCAAGGTTGCTGACAAGTAACGGAGTCGAAGAGATGGGTCAGAAAGTACATCCCATTGGCATTCGCCTGGGAATCGTCAAGGAGCACACCTCCGTCTGGTACGCAGACGGTCGGACTTATGCGGACTACTTGTTCGCTGATCTGAAGGTGCGTGAGTATCTCCAAGACAAACTAAAAAGCGCGTCCGTAAGCCGTATCGATATCCATCGTCCGGCCCAAACTGCACGTATCACCATCCACACCGCTCGTCCAGGTATCGTTATCGGGAAGAAAGGTGAAGATGTTGAGAAACTGCGTCAGGACCTGACCAAGCAAATGGGTGTGCCTGTGCACATCAATATCGAAGAGATCCGCAAGCCGGAGCTCGACGGTATGCTGGTTGCGCAGAGCGTAGCTCAGCAGCTGGAGCGTCGCGTAATGTTCCGTCGCGCTATGAAGCGCGCCGTACAGAACGCCATGCGCATTGGTGCCAAAGGCATCAAAATCCAAGTGAGCGGTCGTCTCGGCGGTGCTGAAATCGCACGTACTGAATGGTATCGCGAAGGTCGTGTGCCACTGCACACCCTGCGTGCCGACATCGACTATGCCAACTACGAAGCTCACACCACTTACGGTGTGATCGGTGTAAAGGTTTGGATCTTCAAAGGCGAAGTAATTGGTGGTCGCCAAGAAGAACTGAAACCACAAGCACCAGCGCCTCGTAAAAAAGCTGCTAAGTAAGGGGTACGCCAAATGTTGCAACCTAAGCGTACGAAGTTCCGCAAGCAGATGACAGGCCACAACCGTGGTCTGGCTCAGCGCGGTAGCAAAGTCAGCTTCGGCGAGTTCGCGCTGAAGTCTGTAGCTCGTGGTCGTCTCACCGCTCGTCAGATCGAGTCAGCGCGTCGTGCTCTGACCCGTCACGTAAAACGTGGCGGCAAGATCTGGATCCGTGTATTCCCGGACAAGCCGATCTCCAAAAAACCTCTCGAGGTTCGGATGGGTAAAGGTAAGGGTAACGTGGAATACTGGGTAGCCCAGATTCAGCCAGGCAAAGTCCTGTATGAAATCGAGGGTGTTTCTGAAGAGCTGGCGCGTGAGGCTTTCGCCCTGGCTGCTGCAAAGCTGCCGCTCGCCACCTCCTTTGTTAAACGGACGGTGATGTGATGAAAGCGAATGAACTTCGTGAAAAATCCGCACAGCAGCTGAACGAGCAACTGCTCGGCCTGCTGCGCGACCAGTTCAATCTGCGTATGCAGAAAGCAACTGGCCAGTTGGGGCAGTCTCATCTGCTCTCGCAAGTTAAGCGTGACATCGCTCGCGTGAAGACTGTGCTCAACCAGCAGGCAGGTAAGTGATCATGGCTGAAGCCGAAAAGACTGTCCGTACGCTGACTGGCCGTGTTGTCAGCGACAAGATGGACAAAACCATCACCGTTTTGATCGAGCGTCGCGTTAAGCACCCGATCTACGGTAAATATGTTAAGCGTTCGACTAAGCTGCACGCGCACGACGAAACCAATCAGTGCCACATCGGCGACAAAGTCACTATTCGTGAAACTCGTCCGCTGGCCAAGACCAAGTCTTGGGCACTGGTTGATGTTCTCGAACGCGCTGTGGAAGTCTAAGGACTAGGGGTCGGAGAAATTATATGATTCAGACTCAATCCATGCTCGATGTGGCCGATAACAGCGGCGCTCGCCGTGTTATGTGCATCAAGGTGCTGGGTGGCTCCCATCGTCGTTACGCTGGTATCGGTGACATCATCAAAGTTACCGTGAAGGAAGCAATTCCTCGCGGTAAGGTGAAAAAAGGCCAAGTGATGACTGCTGTTGTAGTCCGCACTCGTCACGGCGTACGCCGTGCAGATGGCTCCATTATCCGCTTTGATGGCAACGCTGCTGTTCTTCTGAACAACAAGCAAGAGCCGATCGGCACCCGTATCTTTGGGCCAGTGACCCGTGAACTTCGTACTGAGAAGTTCATGAAGATCGTCTCGCTCGCCCCAGAAGTGCTGTAAGGAGATCCGACATGCAAAAGATTCGTCGTGACGACGAGATCATCGTGATCGCCGGCAAAGACAAAGGTAAGCGCGGTAAGGTGCTGAAGGTTCTCGCTGACGACCGTCTGGTCGTTGGTGGTCTGAACCTGGTCAAGCGTCATACCAAGCCTAACCCGATGTCGGGCGTACAGGGCGGTATCGTCGAGAAAGAAGCGCCACTGCACGCTTCTAACGTCGCCATCTTCAACGGCGAAACCAACAAGGCTGATCGTGTTGGTTTCAAAGTAGAAGACGGTAAGAAAATTCGTGTCTTCAAGTCGACCCAAAAAGCGGTTGATGCTTGAACACTGCTAGGTAGATAAGACCATGGCACGACTACAAGAGATTTACCGGAAGGAAATCGCCCCCAAGCTTAAGGAAGAACTTAAGCTCGGGAACGTGATGGAAGTTCCGCGCGTTACCAAAATCACCCTGAACATGGGTCTGGGCGAAGCGATCGGCGACAAAAAAGTCATCGAGCACGCTGTTGCTGACCTGGAAAAGATCACCGGTCAAAAGGTCGTTGTGACTTACGCTCGGAAATCCATCGCTGGCTTTAAAGTCCGTGAAGGTTGGCCGATCGGCGTCAAAGTGACCCTGCGCCGTGAGCGTATGTACGAATTCCTGGATCGTCTGCTGTCGATCTCCCTGCCTCGGGTTCGCGACTTCCGCGGCCTGAATGCCAAGTCCTTCGATGGTCGTGGTAACTACAGCATGGGCGTGAAAGAGCAGATCATCTTCCCGGAAATCGACTACGACAAGATCGATGCTCTCCGCGGTCTGGACATCACCCTGACCACCACTGCCAAGAACGATGATGAAGGCCGCGCTCTGCTGCGTGCATTCAAATTCCCGTTCCGCAACTGATTGGAGTAGGACCATGGCCAAGATGAGCATGAAAAACCGCGAGCTGAAGCGTCAGCTCACGGTTGCCAAGTACGCCAAGAAGCGTGCAGCACTGAAAGCGATCATCGTTGATCTGAACGCAAGTCCAGAAGCGCGTTGGGAAGCTACAGTTGCTCTGCAGAAGCAGCCACGTGACGCAAGCGCTTCGCGCATGCGTAACCGCTGCCGCCTGACCGGTCGTCCACACGGCGTTTACCGCAAGTTCGGCCTCGGCCGTAACAAACTGCGTGAAGCGGCAATGCGTGGTGACGTACCAGGTCTGGTTAAAGCCAGCTGGTAAGTACTTTCAGCGTCCAGGTGGGAGGTATCTCAAGATACTGACCACCGGTGACCTTGAATCTGGAACAAGCCCCTTTTGGGGCTTGTTTCATTTCCGGAGTGTGTCTAGAATACCCGGCTCGCCTGAGCCCGTGTTTTCTATGCTCGGAGATTCTCGGCGACATATGTAGCCGCAAGGCTAATTTTTTTGTATTAGGAGCGTCTAGCCCATGAGTATGCAGGACCCGTTAGCGGACATGCTAACTCGTATCCGTAATGCCCAGATGGCTGAAAAGTCCGTCGTAAGCATGCCATCTTCCAAGTTGAAGGTAGCTGTTGCCAAAGTCCTGAAAGACGAAGGCTACATTGCGGGTTATCAGATCAGCAGCGAAACCAAGCCACTGCTGTCCATCGAGCTGAAGTACTTCGAAGGCCGTTCGGTCATCGAGGAAGTGAAGCGCGTTAGCCGTCCAGGCCTGCGTCAGTACAAGTCCGCTGAGGATCTGCCGAAAGTTCGTGGCGGTCTTGGCGTGTCTATCGTCTCCACCAACAAAGGTGTGATGACGGATCGTGCTGCGCGCGCTGCCGGTGTCGGCGGCGAAGTTCTTTGCACTGTGTTCTAAGGGGGGATAAGCATGTCTCGCGTCGCTAAGAACCCCGTTAAGCTGCCAGCCGGTGTCGAAGTCAAATTCGCAGGCCAACAGCTTTCGGTGAAGGGTGCCAAGGGTACTCTTGAACTGAACATCCATTCGTCCGTTGAGATCGTTGAAGAAGCTGGTGAGCTGCGTTTCGCTGCTCGCAATGGCGATCAACAAACTCGCGCAATGGCCGGTACCACGCGTGCGTTGGTAAACAATATGGTCCAAGGCGTAAGCCAAGGCTTCGAGCGTAAGCTCCAGCTGGTCGGTGTTGGTTACAAAGCGCAAGCAAAAGGCACGGTTTTGAACCTGGCCCTTGGCTTCTCGCACCCAGTGGATTACGAACTGCCGGAAGGCATCACCGCTGAGACTCCTAGCCAGACCGATATCCTGATCAAGGGCATCGATAAGCAGCTGGTAGGTCAAGTGGCTGCTGAGATCCGCGACTTCCGTCCACCAGAGCCGTACAAAGGCAAAGGTGTGCGCTACGCGGACGAAGTCGTCCGTCGTAAAGAAGCCAAGAAGAAGTAGGGCATAGCAAATGACCGACAAAAAAGTTACTCGACTGCGTCGCGCTCGCAAAGCACGCCTGAAAATGCACGAACTCGAAGTCGTGCGTCTCTGCGTGTTCCGCTCGTCGCAGCACATCTACGCCCAGGTCATCTCGGCCGACGGCAACAAAGTCCTGGCAAGCGCCTCGACTTTGGATAAAGAACTGCGTGATGGTGCCACTGGCAACATCGACGCGGCCACAAAGGTTGGCCAGCTGGTCGCTACGCGTGCTAAGGCCGCTGGCGTCTCGCAAGTGGCTTTCGACCGCTCTGGCTTCAAGTACCACGGCCGCGTTAAAGCGCTGGCTGATGCTGCTCGTGAAGCTGGGCTGGAGTTCTAAGTTATGTCAAATAACGACCAAAAGCGCGACGAAGGCTACATTGAGAAGCTGGTTCAAGTTAACCGCGTAGCCAAAACCGTTAAAGGCGGCCGTATCTTCACTTTCACCGCGTTGACCGTGGTGGGTGATGGTAAAGGGCGCGTTGGCTTCGGCCGTGGCAAGTCGCGTGAAGTGCCTGCTGCGATCCAGAAGGCAATGGAAGCTGCTCGTCGCAACATGATCCAAGTTGATCTGAACGGCACCACGCTGCAGTACGCAATGAAGTCCGCTCATGGCGCTTCGAAGGTGTACATGCAGCCTGCTTCTGAAGGTACCGGTATCATCGCTGGCGGCGCTATGCGTGCTGTCCTCGAAGTTGCTGGCGTTCAGAACGTTCTGGCCAAGTGCTACGGCTCGACTAACCCGGTAAACGTGGTTCACGCCACTTTCAAAGGTTTGAAAGCTATGCAATCCCCTGAATCCATTGCCGCCAAGCGTGGCAAAAGCGTCCAGGAGATCTTCTGATCATGGCTACCGTTAAAGTAACGCTGATCAAAAGCATGACCGGCCGCATCCCTAACCACAAACTGTGCGTTAAAGGTCTGGGTCTGCGTCGCATCGGTCACACTGTAGAAGTCCAGGATACTCCCGAGAATCGCGGGATGATCAACAAGGCTTACTACATGCTGCGTGTAGAGGGTTAATCGATGAAACTCAATGATCTGAGTCCAGCGCCGGGTTCCCGTCGCGAAAAGCATCGTCCGGGCCGTGGTATCGGTAGCGGTTTGGGTAAGACTGGTGGCCGTGGCCACAAAGGTCAAACCTCCCGCTCCGGTGGCACCATTGCTCCAGGCTTTGAAGGCGGTCAACAGCCGCTGCATCGTCGCCTGCCTAAGTTCGGTTTCGTTTCCCTGAAAGCCATGGATCGCGCAGAAGTGCGTCTGTCCGAGCTGGCCAAAGTGGAAGGCGACATCGTTACTGTGCAGACCCTGAAAGATGCCAACGTGATCAACGTCAACGTACAGCGTGTGAAAATCATGCTGTCCGGTGAAGTGACTCGCGCTGTCACTATCGGCAAGGGAATCGGCGCCACCAAAGGTGCGCGTTCGGCTATCGAAGCAGCTGGCGGCAAGTTCGAGGAATAAATGGCTAAGCAAGGTGCTCTCTCAGCGCTCGGCAAAGGCGGTATGTCTGAACTTTGGGCTCGTCTGCGTTTTCTGTTCCTGGCGATTATCGTCTACCGAATAGGCGCACACATCCCGGTTCCAGGTATCAACCCGGACCGACTCGCAGACCTGTTTCGACAGAATGAGGGGACCATTCTTAGCTTGTTCAACATGTTTTCCGGCGGCGCGCTGGAACGGATGAGCATCTTTGCACTGGGGATCATGCCGTACATTTCGGCATCGATCATCATGCAACTGATGACCGCCGTCAGCCCGCAGCTGGAGCAGTTGAAGAAGGAAGGTGAAGCTGGCCGTCGCAAGATTAGCCAGTACACCCGCTACGGCACTGTCATCCTCGCCCTGGTTCAAGCTATCGGCATGTCCGTTGGCCTGGCCGGGCAGGGTGTTGCGTTCACTGGTGACTTTGGCTTCCATTTCGTCGCGGTATCCACTTTTGTGGCTGGTGCGATGTTCATGATGTGGCTGGGTGAGCAGATTACTGAGCGTGGTGTTGGCAACGGTATCTCGATGTTGATTTTCGCAGGTATCGTCGCCGGTCTTCCGAGAGCAATCGGGCAGTCTTTCGAGTCTGCGCGTCAGGGTGATATCAATATTTTCGCCCTGGTTGCCATCGGTTTGCTGGCAGTAGCGATTATCGGTTTTGTGGTGTTCATTGAGCGTGGCCAGCGTCGTATTGCTGTTCACTACGCCAAGCGTCAGCAGGGCCGCAAGGTCTTTGCTGCGCAGACCAGCCACTTGCCGCTGAAAGTGAATATGGCCGGTGTTATTCCGGCAATTTTCGCGAGCAGCATTTTGCTGTTTCCGGCTTCGTTGGGTACCTGGTTTGGTCAGTCTGAAAATATGGGCTGGCTGCAGGACCTCTCTCAGTCGATCGCTCCTGGTCAGCCGTTGAATATTCTGCTGTTTAGTGCAGGGATTATTTTCTTCTGCTTCTTCTATACGGCGTTGATGTTCAATCCGAAAGACGTAGCGGAAAACCTGAAGAAGTCCGGTGCCTTTATTCCGGGTATTCGTCCAGGTGAGCAGTCTGCACGCTACATTGATGGCGTTCTGACTCGTTTGACCCTGTTCGGTGCTCTATATATGACGGCCGTGTGCTTGTTGCCCCAGTTCCTGGTGGTTGCAGCAAACGTTCCGTTCTACCTTGGCGGGACCTCGTTGCTGATCGTGGTCGTGGTTGTGATGGACTTCATGTCCCAAGTACAATCGCACCTCGTTTCGCACCAGTACGAATCCCTGATGAAGAAAGCCAACCTGAAGGGCTACGGCAGCGGCATGTTGCGCTGAGTACCCCATAAGGTTCGAGGAGTTGGTGATGAAAGTTCGTGCATCGGTGAAAAAGCTGTGCCGTAACTGCAAGATTATTCGCCGCGAAGGTGTTGTTCGAGTAATTTGCAGCGCGGAACCGCGTCACAAACAGCGCCAAGGCTGAGTGTGATCCGCTTGAAGCCCGGCAGCTAGTGCGCTGCCGGGTTGATTATTTGTTATTACAGCGATATTATCTCGCGCCCTATTTCTTGGCTTCCGGGGCGTAGGTAGCTGTCAATTGGAGTCCCACTGAATGGCCCGTATTGCAGGCGTTAACATTCCAGATAACAAGCACACTGTTATCTCGCTGACCTACATCTATGGTGTTGGTCGCACTACTGCGCAGAAAATTTGCGCAGTTGCTGGGGTAAACCCAGCCGCTAAGATCAAGGATCTGAGCGACGAGCAGATTGAACAGCTGCGTGGCGAAGTGGCGAAGTTCACCACTGAAGGTGACCTGCGTCGCGAAATCAACATGAAAATCAAGCGTTTGATGGACCTCGGTTGCTATCGCGGTCTGCGTCATCGTCGTGGTCTTCCAGTACGCGGTCAGCGTACCAAGACTAACGCGCGTACCCGTAAAGGTCCGCGTAAGCCGATCCGCAAGTAATCGCCCCAGCGAATCGACAGGAAAATTATCATGGCAAAACCTGCTGCTCGTCCTCGTAAAAAAGTTAAAAAGACAGTGGTTGATGGCATCGCCCACATCCATGCTTCTTTTAACAACACCATCGTGACCATCACCGACCGTCAAGGTAACGCGCTTTCTTGGGCTACCTCCGGTGGTTCGGGTTTCCGCGGTTCCCGCAAGTCCACCCCGTTTGCTGCTCAAGTAGCTGCTGAACGTGCTGGTCAAGCTGCGCTGGAATACGGCCTGAAAAACCTCGACGTTAACGTCAAAGGTCCAGGTCCAGGTCGTGAGTCTGCTGTCCGTGCTTTGAACGGCTGTGGCTATAAGATCGCCAGCATCACCGACGTGACGCCAATCCCGCACAACGGGTGCCGTCCGCCGAAGAAGCGCCGCGTGTAATCCAGGAGATTGTAAAGAATGGCTCGTTACATTGGTCCAAAATGCAAACTCGCTCGTCGCGAAGGCACCGATCTCTTCCTGAAGAGCGGCGTGCGCGCGATCGAATCGAAGTGCAACATTGAAGCAGCACCTGGTATCCACGGCCAACGCCGCGGTCGCCAGTCCGATTACGGCACCCAACTGCGTGAAAAGCAGAAGGTCCGTCGTATCTACGGCGTTCTCGAGCGTCAGTTCAGCGGCTACTACAAAGAAGCTGCTGGCAAGAAAGGTGCAACCGGTGAAAACCTGCTGCAACTGCTCGAATGCCGTCTGGACAACGTTGTATACCGTATGGGCTTTGGTTCGACTCGTGCCGAATCCCGTCAGCTGGTATCGCACAAGTCGATCAGCGTTAACGGTCAGACCGTAAACGTTCCGTCCTACCAGGTTCGTGCTGGTGACGTGGTCGCAGTTCGCGAGAAAGCAAAAAACCAACTTCGCATTGTCCAAGCTCTCGATCTGTGTGCCCAACGTGGCCGCGTAGAATGGGTAGAAGTAGACACTGAGAAGAAGTCGGGCGTTTTCAAGAACGTTCCTGCTCGCAGTGATCTGTCCGCCGACATCAACGAAAGCCTGATTGTCGAGCTCTACTCCAAGTAAGGGCTAGAAAATAGGTGCATCCATGCAGATTTCGGTAAATGAGTTCCTGACACCCCGCCACATTGATGTGCAGGTTGTCAGTCCAACCCGCGCCAAGATCACTCTCGAGCCTCTCGAGCGTGGTTTTGGCCACACCCTGGGCAACGCGCTGCGCCGCATCCTGTTGTCCTCAATGCCCGGCTGTGCAGTAGTCGAGGCCGAGATTGACGGTGTGCTCCACGAGTACAGCGCCATCGAAGGTGTACAGGAAGACGTAATTGAAATCCTGTTGAACCTTAAAGGTCTGGCTATCAAGCTGCACGGCCGTGACGAAGTTACGCTGACCTTGTCGAAGAAGGGTTCGGGGGTGGTTACCGCTGCCGATATTCAGCTGGATCATGATGTCGAGATCGTTAACCCCGATCACGTAATCGCTAACCTGGCGTCTAACGGCGCCCTGAACATGAAGCTCACCGTAGCTCGTGGTCGTGGTTATGAACCGGCCGACTCGCGTCAGAGCGATGAAGACGAAAGCCGCAGCATTGGTCGCTTGCAGCTTGACTCTTCGTTCAGCCCGGTTCGCCGTATCGCATACGTGGTGGAAAACGCCCGTGTCGAGCAGCGTACTAACCTGGACAAGCTGGTTATTGATCTGGAAACCAACGGTACTCTGGATCCTGAAGAGGCTATCCGCCGCGCTGCAACCATTCTGCAACAGCAGTTGGCTGCGTTCGTCGACCTCAAAGGTGACAGCGAACCAGTGGTAATCGAGCAGGAAGACGAGATCGATCCGATCCTGCTTCGCCCGGTTGACGATCTGGAACTGACTGTACGTTCGGCTAACTGCCTTAAGGCGGAAAACATTTACTACATCGGCGACCTGATTCAGCGTACCGAAGTAGAACTGTTGAAGACTCCGAACCTGGGCAAGAAATCCTTGACTGAAATCAAGGACGTTCTGGCCTCCCGCGGTCTGTCCCTCGGCATGCGCCTCGACAACTGGCCGCCTGCAAGTCTTAAGAAGGACGACAAGGCGACTGCCTGATCGTCGTAATCACCGAACGTGAGTTTGGTAAGGAATGAACCATGCGTCATCGTAAAAGTGGTCGTCACCTGAGCCGTACCAGCTCGCACCGCAAGGCCATGTTCCAAAACATGGCGGTGTCGCTGTTCGAGCACGAGCTGATCAAAACTACACTGCCGAAAGCTAAAGAACTGCGTCGCGTTGCTGAGCCGCTGATTACTTTGGCCAAGACAGACAGCCTGGCTAACCGCCGTCTGGCTTTCGACCGTACTCGTTCGAAAGCTATCGTTGGTAAGCTCTTCAACGACCTGGGCAAGCGTTACGCTACCCGTGAGGGTGGCTACCTGCGCATCCTCAAGTGCGGTTTCCGCGCTGGCGACAACGCGCCTATGGCGTACGTCGAGTTGGTTGATCGTGCTACTGCTGGCGAAGCTGTAAGCGCCGAGTAAGACGACAAGCTGTAACGAAGAACCGGGCCTAGTGCCCGGTTTTTTGTGCGCGTAATAAAAGCGCCACGTGTACAAGCTTTCGTCAGGTCAAGATTGGCACTATGAATGGAGGGATTGTCGGTAGTTTTTCTCTATTGATGTCTGCAATTTAATGAATTTGTAGACGTCATGTTGATGATCGATACTTCCTCCAAGCCGATAGCCGGCAGTTCCAAGTCCGACCTGAGGAAAATTGAGCATGAGCCAGAACAAAATCCTTACTACTGCCAGTGGCGCGCCCGTTGCGGATAACCAGAATTCCCGTTCCGCCGGCCCTCGTGGCCCGCTGCTTCTTGACGACTTTCACCTGATCGAGAAGCTTGCCCATTTCAACCGTGAGAACATCCCTGAGCGTCGCGTACACGCCAAAGGCTCGGGTGCTTACGGTACATTCACCGTGACAAAAGACATTACTCAATACACCAGTGCCAAACTGTTCGAGTCTATTGGCAAGCAAACCCCAACCTTCCTGCGGTTTTCCACGGTAGGCGGCGAGCGTGGTTCGGCTGACACCGAGCGCGATCCGCGTGGTTTCGCCCTGAAGTTCTACACCGAAGAAGGCAACTGGGACATCGTGGGTAACAACACGCCGGTATTCTTCATTCGTGATCCATTGAAGTTCCCTGACTTCATCCACACCCAGAAACGTCTGCCGCAAAGCAACTTGAAAAGCGCGCAGATGATGTGGGACTTCTGGTCGCACTCCCCTGAGGCGCTGCACCAGGTCACCATCCTGTTTTCGGACCGTGGCATCCCCGATGGCTACCGTCACATGCATGGCTTCGGCAGCCATACCTACAGCCTGATCAACGCCAAGGGCGAGCGTCACTGGGTGAAGTGGCACTACAAGACCAAGCAAGGCATCAAGAACCTGGCGCCTGCCGAGGCTGCACGCCTGGCTGGTACCGATCCTGATTACGCCCAGCGCGACTTGTTCGGTGCAATCGAGCGCGGTGATTTCCCGAAATGGCGCGTCTGCATCCAGATCATGACTGAAGCCCAGGCAAACGCTCACTATGAGAACCCTTTCGACGTGACCAAGACCTGGTCGCAGAAGGAGTTTCCGCTGATCGAAGTGGGTGAGCTGGAGCTCAATCGCAATCCGCAGAACTATTTCGCCGAAGTGGAACAAGCTGCGTTCGGTCCGAGCAACATGGTGCCGGGTGTGGGCTTGTCGCCAGACCGCATGCTGCAGGGGCGTGTGTTCGCGTACGCAGATGCCCACCGCTACCGCGTCGGCACGAATCACCAGCAACTGCCGGTGAATGCCCCGCGTAGCCCGGTAAATAGCTACCAGCGTGACGGCTCGATGGCATTCGGCAGCAACGGTGGTGCGGCGCCCAACTATGAGCCCAACAGCTACAGTGACGCACCGAAGCAAGCCCCGCAGTACGCTGAGCCTGCCCTGGCGCTGAACGGTGCCGCGGATCGCTACGATCACCGCGAAGACACCGATTACTACAGCCATGCAGGTGCGCTGTTCCGCCTGATGAATGATGAGCAGAAAGCATTGCTCACCAGTAACATCGCCGGTGCAATGTCCGGGGTTTCCAGTGATGTGGTTCAGCGTCAATTGCAGCACTTCTACAAGGCAGATCCTGCTTATGGAGAAGCAATCGCAAAGGCACTGGGTGTATCGCTTAACTGACTCTAAACGATAAGCAGAACCGCCCTCATTTGGGCGGTTTTTGCGTTATTTCAGCTACTTTTCTCCGGAAATCTTCACTTTTCTGCCGTTGATCTCGTGACCTATAGATCAGCATGGTTCAAACTACAGGCTTTCAAGCAGGGAGATGTAGGGCGATGCAAGGTCACCCCGACGTAATCGATTACCTCAACACGTTGCTGACGGGCGAACTGGCAGCTCGTGACCAATATTTCATCCACTCGCGTATGTACGAAGACTGGGGCTTTACCGAGCTCTACGAGCGTATCAACCACGAAATGGAAGAAGAGGCACAGCACGCCGACGCTCTGATGCGCCGTATCCTGATGCTCGAAGGCACGCCACGTATGCGGCCCGACGATCTGGATGTGGGCACCACGGTGCCTGACATGCTCGCTGCCGATCTTCGCCTCGAGTACAAGGTCCGTGCCGCCCTCTGCAAAGGCATCGAGCTTTGCGAGCAGCACAACGACTACGTCACCCGGGAAATCCTGCGGGTGCAGTTGAACGATACCGAAGAAGATCACACCTACTGGCTGGAAAAACAGCTTGGCCTGATCAAGCTGATCGGCCTGGAGAACTACCTGCAATCGCAGTTCTGATTTCCGGCTACAAAAAAGCCCCTGTCATCTTGAAGTGACAGGGGCTTTTTATTGGGCCCGGGAAGGTCAGGCCCGATCGCGCGCCAGCAGCGGTTTCAAGTAGTAACCGGTGTGGGACTGTGGCATCTCGGAGACCTGCTCCGGTGTCCCCACTGCAATGATCTGGCCGCCCTTGGAGCCGCCTTCCGGCCCCAGGTCTACCAGCCAGTCGGCTGTCTTGATCACATCCAGGTTGTGCTCGATCACTACCACGGTGTTGCCGTGGTCCCGCAGGCGGTGCAGCACGTCCAGCAGTTGCTGGATATCCGCGAAGTGCAGACCGGTGGTTGGCTCATCGAGGATATACAGGGTCTTGCCCGTATCGCGCTTGGACAGCTCGCGCGACAACTTCACCCGCTGCGCTTCACCGCCGGACAGGGTGGTCGCCGATTGCCCCAGCTTGATATACGACAGGCCCACATCCATCAGTGTTTGCAGCTTGCGCGCCAACGCCGGGACGGCGTCGAAGAACACCCGGGCTTCCTCGATGGTCATCTCGAGGGTTTCGTGGATGCTCTTGCCCTTGTATTTGATCTCCAGGGTTTCGCGGTTATAGCGCTTGCTCTTGCACACATCGCATGGCACGTAGATGTCCGGCAGGAAGTGCATCTCGACCTTGATCAGGCCATCGCCCTGACAGGCCTCGCAGCGCCCACCCTTGACGTTGAACGAGAACCGGCCCGGCCCGTAGCCCCGCGAGCGGGACTCCGGCACACCGGCGAACAGCTCGCGAATCGGCGTGAACAGCCCGGTGTAGGTTGCCGGATTGGAGCGCGGTGTACGGCCAATCGGGCTCTGGTCGATATCGACCACCTTGTCCAGGTGTTCCAGGCCCTTGATGCTGTCGTGCGCTGCAGCTTCCAGCGTAGTCGCGCCGTTCAGGGCGGTGGCACTCAGCGGGAAGAGCGTGTTGTTGATCAGCGTCGACTTGCCCGAGCCGGACACGCCGGTCACGCAGGTCAACAGGCCCAAGGGGATTTCCAGGTCCACATTGCGCAGGTTATTGCCACGCGCTCCCTTGAGGTGCAGCGCGAGCTTCTTGTTGCGCGGAGTGCGCTTGGCCGGCACTTCAATCTTCACGCGGCCAGACAAGTATTTGCCGGTCAGCGAGTCCGGGTGCGCCATGACTTCGGCAGGTGTGCCTTCAGCGACGATATGTCCGCCATGCACACCCGCACCCGGGCCAATGTCGACGACATAATCCGCCAGGCGGATCGCGTCTTCATCGTGCTCGACCACGATCACCGTGTTGCCGATATCCCGCAGGTGTTTCAGCGTACCCAGGAGGCGGTCGTTGTCGCGCTGATGCAGGCCAATCGACGGTTCATCAAGGATATACAGCACGCCCACGAGGCCTGCACCGATCTGGCTGGCCAGTCGAATCCGCTGGGCCTCACCACCGGACAAGGTGTCGGCGCTGCGATCCAGCGACAGGTAGTCCAGGCCCACGTTAACCAGGAACTGCAGGCGCTCGCGGATTTCCTTGAGGATCTTGTCGGCAATTTCCCCGCGGCGTCCGGTCAGCTTCAGTACACCAAAGTATTCACAGGCATCGCCGATTGGCAGGTTGGTCACCGCCGGCAGGGTCTTCTCGCCGACCCAAACATGCCGGGCCTCACGACGCAGGCGTGTGCCACGGCAATCCGGGCACGGCTGGGTGCTGAGGAATTTCGCCAGCTCCTCGCGCACGCTTGCCGATTCGGTCTCGCGGTAACGGCGTTCCAGGTTCGGCACGATGCCTTCGAACGGGTGCGAGCGCTTGACGATGTCGCCACGGTCGTTCAGGTACTTGAAGTCGACGTTCTGCGAACCACTGCCGTTGAGAATGACCTTCTGCTGGTCAGCAGGCAGTTGGTTGAAGGGTACTTCAAGACTGAACTTATAATGGGAGGCCAACGACCCGAGCATCTGGAAGTAATAGACGTTGCGCCTGTCCCAGCCGCGTATCGCCCCCTCCGCCAGTGTCAGTTCGCCATTCACCAGGCGCTTGATGTCGAAGAATTGCTTCACACCCAGGCCATCACAGGTGGGGCAGGCGCCAGCCGGGTTGTTGAAGGAAAACAGCTTGGGTTCCAGCTCGCTGATGGCGTGGCCACAGATCGGGCAGGCGAAGCGCGCGGAGAAGATGATTTCTTCGCCTGGCTCGTCGTCCATCGGTGCGACCAGGGCGATGCCATCGGCCAGCTTCAATGCGGTCTCGAACGACTCCGCCAAACGCTGCTGCAGGTCGGCGCGCACTTTGAAGCGGTCGACCACCACATCGATCGAGTGCTTCTTCTGCTTGTCGAGCTTAGGCGCTTCGTCCAGCTCATAGAGCTTGCCATTGATGCGCGCGCGTACAAAACCTTGCGCGCGCAGCTCTTCGAAGACCGAAAGGTGTTCACCCTTGCGCTCGCGAATTACCGGTGCCAGCAGCATCAGCTTCGCGCCTTCCGGCTGCGCCAGCACCAGGTCGACCATCTGGCTGACGGTCTGGGCCTCCAGCGGGATGTCGTGGTCCGGGCAGCGTGGAATACCTACTCGCGCGTAGAGCAGGCGCAGGTAGTCGTAGATCTCGGTAATGGTGCCCACGGTGGAGCGTGGGTTATGGGAGGTCGACTTCTGTTCGATGGAGATCGCCGGCGACAGGCCTTCAATGGTGTCGACGTCTGGCTTTTCCATCATCGACAGGAACTGGCGGGCGTAGGCCGACAGCGACTCCACATAGCGGCGCTGGCCTTCGGCATACAGCGTGTCGAACGCCAGGGACGATTTGCCGGAGCCGGACAGGCCGGTGATGACGATCAGTTTGTCCCGGGGCAGGGTCAGGTCGATGTTCTTCAGGTTGTGGGTTCTAGCCCCACGAATCAGGATCTTGTCCAAGATGGCCTCGCACGGCGGGCGTAAATAATGCCGGAGTATACGGCTAAAGACTGGATGAATATACACTGTCAAAAGGCCGCTTGCAGCCTTACATGAAAGCTGCGCGGCAAACCGCCGCATATACCCTCTCAATCGATGGGACTGGTAGAATCGCCGCCGGTTCACACGAGGTTTTTCCATGCACGATCCCCACAGCGAACGCATGAGTAGCGGCGAGACCCGAGCAGCAAGCGGTCTGGCCCTGGTGTTCGCCTTCCGTATGCTTGGCATGTTCATGGTGTTGCCGGTGCTGGCGACCTATGGGATGGACCTCGCAGGCGCGACCCCCGCATTGATCGGCCTGGCGATTGGCGCCTATGGGCTGACCCAGGCAATTTTCCAAATTCCTTTCGGGATCATTTCCGACCGCATCGGCCGTCGCCCGGTGATTTACCTGGGGCTGATCGTGTTCGCCCTCGGCAGTGTGCTCGCGGCCCAGTCCGATTCGATCTGGGGCGTGATCGCCGGACGCATCCTGCAAGGCGCCGGTGCAATTTCCGCCGCTGTCATGGCGTTGTTGTCGGACCTGACCCGCGAGCAACACCGCACCAAGGCCATGGCCATGATCGGCATGACCATCGGTCTGTCCTTCGCCGTGGCGATGGTGGTCGGCCCCTTGCTGACGCGTGCCTTCGGTTTGCACGGGCTGTTCCTGGCCACTGGCGGCATGGCGTTGTTCGGTATCGTGATCGTGGCCTTTATGGTGCCGCGCTCCACCGGCACCCTGCAGCACCGTGAATCGGGTGTCGCACGCAAGGCATTATTACCGACGCTCAAGCACCCGGACCTGTTGCGCCTGGATTTAGGTATCTTCGTATTGCACGCGATGCTGATGTGCAGCTTCGTCGCCTTGCCTCTCGCACTGGTGGAAAAAGCCGGTCTGCCCAAGGAGCAGCACTGGTGGGTCTACCTGACAGCGCTGCTGGTTTCGTTCTTCGCCATGATCCCGTTCATCATCTACGGCGAGAAGAAACGCAAAATGAAACGAGTTTTGCTCGGCGCCGTCACGACGCTGATGCTCACTGAGCTATTCTTCTGGCAGTTCGGCGACAGCCTGCGGGCGCTGGTAATCGGCACGGTGGTGTTCTTCACCGCGTTCAACCTGCTGGAGGCCTCGCTGCCGTCGCTGATCAGTAAAGTTTCACCGGCCGGGGGCAAGGGCACTGCGATGGGGGTGTATTCCACCAGTCAGTTCCTGGGTTCCGCACTGGGCGGCATCATGGGCGGCTGGATGTTCCAGCATGGCGGTTTGTCGGTTGTGTTCCTCGGATGCGCCGGGCTGGCTGCACTTTGGCTGGCCTTTGCTGTTACCATGCGCGAACCTCCCTACGTCACAAGTCTGCGTTTGCCGCTGTCGCCAGAGGCGATCCGTGAAAGCGGTCTGGTAGAGCGCCTGAAGGCCGTCGTAGGGGTAACAGATGCAGTCGTGGTCGCTGAAGAGGCGGCCATTTACATCAAACTGGACACCGAATTATTGGATCGCGCGACGCTCGAGCAACTGGTCAACCCAGTGCCGACAGCGCGCCCAGCCTAGGAGAACGTTATGGCCCGTGGGGTTAACAAAGTCATATTGGTCGGTACATGCGGCCAGGATCCCGAAGTTCGCTACTTGCCTAACGGTAACGCCGTGACCAACCTGAGTCTGGCGACCAGCGAACAGTGGACCGACAAGCAGACCGGCCAGAAGGTCGAGAAAACCGAATGGCACCGCGTATCGATGTTCGGCAAGGTCGCCGAGATCGCCGGTGAGTACCTGCGCAAAGGTTCGCAGGTCTATATCGAAGGCAAGCTGCAGACCCGCGAGTGGGAAAAAGACGGCATCAAGCGTTACACCACCGAAATCGTGGTCGACATGCAAGGCACCATGCAACTGCTGGGCGGCCGTCCACAGGGCGACCAACAGGGCCAGGGCGGCATGTCCAACTCGGCACCGCGTCCACAACAGTCGCGTCCGCAGCCAAGCCAGCAGCCACCGCGTGAGTCGCGTCCAGCGCCACAACAGGCCGCGCCGCAGCCTGCGCCGGATTTCGACAGCTTTGATGACGATATCCCGTTCTAAGGTTTAACCTTCGGAACGAGCAAAACCCCCGACGGCGCAAGCCTCGGGGGTTTTTTATTGCCGTTTGTCAGGCGTCTGTCGAGGCCGCTCGCACCACCAATTCCTTAAAGCGTTGCAGCACTGCCGAGCCATCACCCACCCGCGTCGCCAGATGCAAGGGTGCTACCAGGCTGCGGCACTCGCTCAACTCCCGGTAGACGATGCCATCCCCCCGCAGCCGCTGCATAGACGCCGGCACAATCGACACCCCAAGGCCCGCAGCCACCAGGCTCAACGTGGCGGTCATGCGCGGTGCTTCCTGGACCACTTGCGGACTGAACCCCGCTTCACGGCAGGCCACCAGGATTGCGTCATACAACCCCAGTCCGACACGACGGCGATAGAGCACGAAAGACTCGGTGGCCAGCGCAGACAAGGGCAGGGGGATGTCAAAGTCGATCGCCAATGGATGATCGGTCGGCAGCGCCAGCAACATCGGCTCCACTAGGATCGGCTCGTCCTGCAATGATTGCGTGCCGCTGAGCGGTGAGCGGATAAACGCCGCGTCGAGTTTCTCATGCGCCAGCGCGTCCAGTAGTTCGCCGGTTCCGGCTTCCTCCAGTACGACCGAGACTCCCACGAAGGTTTCCCGAAACAGCCGCAACACACTCGGCACAAACGGGTGCAAGGCCGCTGAGCTGGTAAAGCCGATGGCCAGGCGCCCGCGTTCTCCCCGAGCGGCGCGACGCACGACATCGGCGACACCGTCGACGCGCGCCAGCACCTCGCGTGCTTCATCCAGCAGGGCCAACCCGGCCGGAGTCGGCCGCACGCCGCGTGGCAGGCGTTCCATCAGTACCACATCCAATTCGGCTTCCAGGCTTTGCAGCAAGCGCGTCAACGGTGGCTGCTGCATGCCCAGGCGTTGCGCAGCGCGGGTGATGTAGCCTTCTTCGGCAATGGCAACGAAGGCTTTGAGTTGGCGAAGCTCCAGCATAGGAATACTTTTGAGGTATGGGAGGTAGCCAATCCTGGCATTTGTTCTCATGGCTCACAAGAATTAGGCTGTAGCCAACCTCAAAAAGAAGGAAAGCCGCGATGACCTGGTCAGCCAAGCAATACACAATGTTCGAACAGCAGCGCACCCGTCCCGTCCGTGACCTGGTCGCGGCCATTCCGAATACCGAGGTGCGCAATGCCGTCGACCTGGGCTGCGGCCCCGGCAACTCCACCGAAGTACTCGCCGAGCGCTTCCCGCAGGCGCACGTCACTGGCATGGACAGCTCCGATGACATGCTGGTCGACGCCCGCAAACGGCTGCCGGCGTTGAGCTTCGAACTGGCGGATATTGGGGCCTGGCGCCCTGCACAGGCTTACGATGTGATCCTGGCCAATGCCTCGCTGCAATGGCTGCCGGACCACGCCACACTCTACCCGCATCTGGTCAACCAACTGACGCCCGGCGGCACGCTGGCCGTGCAGACGCCGGACAACCTCGACGAACCTGCCCACCGGCTGGCCCGCGAGGTGGCTGCCGACGGCCCGTGGGCGGCCAGCATCGGTGCGGTCAAACACAATGAGCGGCACAGCGCGAACTACTACTACGAGCTGTTGAGCAAACACTGCACCGTGGACGTGTGGCGCACCACCTACCTGCATCCACTGGCCGACCACGCGGCTGTGGTGGAGTGGTTCAAGGCCTCGGCATTGCGGCCGTTTCTGGCGCCGTTGACCGACGAAGAAAAGGTCGCCTTCCTACGTGAATATCAGGCACGAATTACCCAGGCTTACCCAGCCCTGGACGATGGCACCGTATTGCTGCCATTTCCGCGCCTGTTCATCATCGCCACGCGCTGACGCGCTCCACACGAGTGGCGGTTACGCGGCCGCCGCTTGTGCCTGCAAATACTCCTGTGCCGACACCACGCTGGCATAACCAAACGCCAACGATGCCATGTAGGTGTCATGCACTTGCGCCGCCGGGATCACCTTGCCATTGAATTCCAGGTCCCGCGTGGCGCAGGCGTCATGGATCAGTGTGACCTTGTAGCCCAGGTCCGCCGCCGCTCGCACCACCGCATCAATGCACATATGGCTCATGCTGCCGACCACCACCAACTCCGTGATGCTGCGTTGTTCCAGCAGTGCACGCAGGTTGGTCTCGCGAAACGCATTGACGAAATGCTTGAGCACCACCGGCTCGCTGCCCTCATTCAGCACCTTGGGGTGCAAATAAGCGCCCTCGGAGCCCGGGGTGAAGAAGGGCGCGTCATCCGAGGTAAATTCATGGCGCACATGAATCACCGCATCGCCCGCCTGGCGAAAGGCCTGGAGCACCTGCGCGGCCTTGTCTGCCGCGGCTTCCACGCCGTCGAGCGGCCACTTGCCCTGGGGGAAGTAGTCGTTCTGGATATCGATTAGGATGAGCGCTTGCTTGGCCATGGGTGTTGCCTCGTGATGGGTTGATGGGGCCAGTATGTTAGCTGGCGCCGGCGCACGGGATTGGCTGCACCGACAATAACAGGGGGAAAACTGACAATGGCGGTTGTGGAGCTGGGCGTGTTGATCTACCACGGTGCACAGTTGGCGGCTGTCCACGGCCTGACCGATTTGTTCGGGGTGGCTAACCGGATTGCTGCCGAGCATCAATCCGCGCAACTGCCGTTGCTGCGGGTCAGCCACTGGCAGGTGGATGCCCATGGCACGCCTGCGCGGGTATTCGACACTCACCCCGGCCCCGGGCAACCGATGATGGCCCTGCTGGTGCCGCCTTCAATCGGTGAGTTCAGCGAAGAACAGGCACCGCCCGCGCTGCTCGAGTGGATTCGCCAGCAACACGCGGTTGGCACCGTGCTCGGCGGTGTGTGCATCGGCTCCATCATGCTGGCGCGCAGCGGCCTGTTGGACGGGCGCAGCGCCACCACTCATTGGTCCTCCGCCAGCGCCTTCGCCACACGGTATCCGGCGGTGCGCCTGGAGGCCGATAAACCTATCGTCGATGACGGCGACCTGATCACCACTGCCGGGCTGATGGCCTGGTCCGAACTGGGCCTGCGCCTGGTCGATCGCCTGATGGGCCCGAGCATCGCCGCCGGTACCGCGCGCTTCCTGGTGATCGAGCACAGTGACAGCGCCAGCCAATGCGGCAGCAACTTTGCGCCGATCCTGGGGCACGGCGACAGCGCGATCCTCAAGGTTCAGCACTGGCTGCAAGCCAGTGGCGCAGTGGACGTGTCGGTGGCGGCGATGGCGCAGGAGGCGGGCCTGGAAGAACGCACCTTCCTGCGGCGGTTTCGCGCCGCCACCGGCTTGAAACCCACCGAATACTGCCAGCACCTGCGCGTCGGCAAGGCGCGGCAGATGCTGGAATTCACCAACGGCACCATCGACCATATCGCCTGGACCGTGGGCTACCAGGACCCCAGTGCATTTCGAGCGATCTTCAAGAAAATCACTGGCCTGGCCCCCAGCGATTATCGCAACCGTTTCGGCGTGTGAATCGTGCAGAACGCCGCAGCTTCAAGGCGGCGTCGTGCAGAATCAAACAGGCCAACTGCCATCGCTTTTTCGACAACCGGTTGATTTCATTCGCATCCTCCTTGAAGGCGCCTTGGCCTGATCCCTGCAACCTCCCCACTACACACATGGCGGAAGGCCAAGGGGGACGCATGACCCCGAAGAATCGCAAAAAACTCGTAGTTGCCCACTCCACGCGGGAGGGTGCGCCACAGCATGAGGTGGAAACCAATCGTGCGCTGGCGCGCTGGCTGGCGCAGATCCTCGGGCTGAAGTTCGGTGGCAGCTATGACCCCGACCAGCATGCCGACCGAGCCCTCTACCTGTTGCCCACACAAACCCTGGTCGGCGCGGCCCAGGCCCGCGCGCTGAACGTCAATGGCCCCGAAGACCTGTGGGGCGGCTACGTGGATCACGACTTTATCTGCACCAAAGCCATCAGCCATGGCGTTTTGGGCCCGGATGCGGTGACCCCACTCGGCTGGTCGCCATTGTTCTGCGAGCGGGTACGCGACGTCGTACTCGACGGCCTCAGCGTATTTGCCCAGCAGGATGCACGCGAAGCCGCCACACGCTTGCTCTACAGCGGCCCGATTCGCTTGAAACCGGTGCATGCCTGCGCCGGGCGTGGCCAGGAAGTGATCCGCAGTCTCGACGCGTTCGATGCGGTGCTGGCGCGACCAAACGCCGCGCAGCTGTTTGAGAGCGGCGTGGTGCTGGAGCAGGACTTGCACGACGTCATCACCCACAGCGTGGGCCAGAGCTTTATTGGCGAGCACGTGCTCAGTTATTGCGGCGAGCAGTTCCTGACACAAGACGCACACGGCGAAGAGGTGTACGGCGGTTCCGATTTAATCGTGGTCCCGGGCGACTACGAAACGCTGCTCGCCCTCGCGCTGCCGGACGACGTGCGCCAAGCCATCGAACAAGCACAGGTTTTCGACGCGGCCGCCGATGAGGCCTACCCTGGCTTCTATGCCTCGCGGCGCAACTACGACATCGCCCAGGGCCTGGACAGTGACGGCCAGCGCCGCAGTGGCGTGCTCGAACAGTCCTGGCGCATGGGCGGGGCCAGCAGCGCGGAAGTCGCGGCGTTGCAAAGCTTCATCAACCACCCCGGCCTGCGCGCGATCCGGGTGTCCTCGGTGGAAACCTACGTGGACCAGGCGCTGCCCGCCGATGCCATCGAGGTGTACCGCGGCCCGGCGGAAAACAGCGAGTTTCTTCTCAAGTATGTGACGGTTAAATCTTATGACGGCTAGAAGCGAAAGCATTGCGATCGATATCGACGACGAACAGATGAGCGCCACCTTCCTGAGCCCCAAATCCAAAGTCCCGGGCGTGTTGTTTGTGCACGGCTGGGGCGGTAGCCAGGAGCGCGACCTGGAGCGTGCCAAAGGCATCGCCGGCCTAGGCTGCGTGTGCCTGACCTTCGACCTCCGGGGGCATGCCGGCACCGGTATCCCGTTGTCGCGCGTTACCCGCGAAGACAACCTGCGCGACCTGCTGGCAGCTTATGACCGGCTGCTCTCGCACCCGGCCATCGACACCTCCGCAGTGGCGGTGGTGGGCACCAGCTACGGGGGTTACCTGGCGGCGATTCTGACCTCGTTGCGCCCGGTGCGCTGGCTGGCGCTGCGTGTGCCGGCGCTGTATCGCGATCAGGAATGGCTCAAGCCCAAGCGCGATTTGGACAAGGCCGACCTGATGGATTACCGCAGCACCCTGGTCCAGGCTGAGACCAATCGCGCGCTGCATGCCTGCGCGCAATTTACCGGGGATGTGCTGATCGTCGAATCGGAAACCGACGACCATGTGCCCCATGCGACTATCATGAGCTACCGCGCGGCCTGCCAGCAGACGCACTCGCTGACTCACCGCATCATCGATGGCGCGGATCACTCCCTTAGCGATCCAGTGTCCCAGCAGGCCTACACCTCGATCCTGGTGGACTGGATTACCGAGATGGTGGTGGGCGAGCGGTTGAGCATCATCCAGTCTCAATAGGGGGGCTTTGGATCGCTATTGGCGGCAACCCAACACCTGCAGGGGAGCGCATCGCAGTGTAGGCGCTGGCTTGCCATCGATAGCGATGCCCCCGGCAACATCTTTCTCAAGCCGGTGTTTTCTTCACCCGCAACGCCTTGGCCTTCGCCTCGACACCGACGTACATCACCAGCGCGATCAGCAGCGGCAGAATAAAGTAGATCGCGCGGTAGGCAATCAGCCCGGCAAGCAAACTGCCGCGCGAGGCCTCATGTTGCAGCAGGGCAATAAACACCGCCTCCAGCACGCCCAGCCCGGCGGGGATATGCGTGATTACGCCGGCAATCGCGCTGATCAGTAACACGCCGAGCACGAGCGGATAATCCAGTTTCGCCGGCAGCAAGGTGAAAATCACCGCGGCCATCAACGACCAGTTCAACGCCCCCAGCGCCAATTGCAGGCATGCCATACGCAGCGACGGCAGGTTGATCTCGATTCCGCGAATCGACCAGGCGCGCTTTTTCGAAAACTGGCAGGCCGCCAGATACCCCAGGCTGGCCAGGACCAGCAACACACCAATGCCCTGCAATGCACCGCTGCTGACTTTCCACCCTGGCGGCATCGTCACCAGGCCGCTGCTGAACACCACCCCGGCCAGGGCCATATAGCCAAACCAATTGGTGGCCAGGCTCAGGCCGAGGATCTTGGCGATGTTGCCAGTGCTCACCCCCAGCCGCGAATACAGCCGATAACGCATGGCGATGCCGCCGACCCAGGCGCTCAGGTTGAGGTTGAACGCATAGCTGATGATGCCCACTGGCAGGATCTGTTTCCAGCGCAGGGGCTGACGGATGTAGGTGCGGCCGATCAGGTCGAAGCAGGCGTAGACGACAAAGCTGCAGGCTGTCAGCCCGCCCGCGATGATCAGCGTGCGCACCTTGAAATTGCCGAGGGTTTCGAACACCTCGCTCCAGTCGATGCGCCGGGCAAGCAGGGTGAACAGCACGATCAACAGCAGGAAGAACGCGATAGTCAGCGGTTTCTTCCAGCGCGCGAACCGAGAACCGCTGGCTTCAGACGTCATGGGGCGAACGCTCGAAAGGTTTCAGGCGGGGCTTGTGCGCCGGCAACCAGCCCGTCAGCGCGGGGAAGTGGCGCATCACATGGAACACCAGGAAACCCACGGTCAGCCGCCACAGCCACAGGCGCGGCTTGCGGTTCTCCGGCATGGTCCGACAATGCGTGTCAGCGAGTACTTCCAGGCGCTCGTACAGCTGCTGGTTGAAGGCGCGGTCACGAATCAGCACATTGGCCTCCAGGTTCAACGACAGGCTCAGCGGGTCGAGGTTGCTCGAACCGACGGTGCTCCATTCGTCATCCACCAGCGCGACCTTGCCGTGCAGCGGCCGCTGGCAATACTCGTGAATCACCACACCGTCCTTGAGCAGGTAGTCGTAGAGCATGCGCGCAGCCAGCTTGGCCAGCAGCACGTCAGGCTGGCCCTGCATGATCAGTTGCACGTGCACGCCACGGCGCGCGGCGTTACGAATCTCGCGCAGCAGGCGGTAGCCGGGGAAGAAATACGCGTTGGCGATCACCACACGTTTCTGCGCCTTGCTCAGGGCGTGGATATACGCCTCTTCGATGTCGTCGCGATGCTGGACATTGTCGCGATAGATCAGGCGCACCAGGCCTTTGCCTTTCTCGGTGGCCCACAGCGAAGGGCGTTGCTGGCGCCGGCGCCAACCGCGGCGGGTGCGGACCTGTCGACCGCTTTGCGCGAGGGCGAAATGATGCAGGTCGGCCACCGCCGGGCCGGTCACCTGCACTGCGTAATCCTGCTTGGCCTCGGGGCCGAAATCACCCAGATGGTCGGCGGAAAAGTTGATCCCGCCGATAAACGCCACGGCCGCATCCACCACCACAATCTTGCGATGCAGGCGGCGAAACCAGTTGGTGCGGATGCCCAGTGTCTTGGACGCCGGGTCAAACATCTGCACCGTCACTCCTGCCTCCGCCAGCTCACCGAGAAACCCCGGGCTCAGTTCGCCGCAGCCAAAACCGTCCAGGCTCACGACCACCTTGACCCCGCGTTGCGCCGCCTCGATGAGGATGCCCTGCAGCTCGTGTCCGACCTTGTCTTCGAAGAGGATAAAGGTCTCCAGCAGGATCTCCCGATGCGCTTCACGCATCGCTTCGAAGACCCGGGGGAAATACGCCTCGCCGTTCTCCAGCAACTCGACCCGGTTGTCGCTCTGCCAGCCGTAATCCAGGTCGCGGGCCTTGGCTTCATCCGGCGGCTGATCGGTAGCGATGTGTTCCACGGCAACGTTCATAGCTCAATCTCCACCGACAGGGGCGCGTGGTCTGACAAATGTGACCAGGGGCGGGCAGTGAGCACTCGCGGGTTATGCACCTTCACGTTGCGCACATAAATACGGTCCAGCGGCAGCAATGGCAGGCGCGCCGGGAAGGTGCGTGCGGGTTTGCCGTGGGTCTCGATGAACACTTCCTTCAGGCCGCTCTGGCTGAGGTCGGCACGCTGGCGCCAGTCGTTGAAATCGCCGGCAACCACCAAAGGTGCATCGGCCGGAATCTCGCGGATGCGCTGCTCCAGCAAGCGCAATTGCTGCTGGCGATGCACCTCGCGCAGGCCCAGGTGAATGCAGATTGCGTGTACCTCTTGGCCGGTGCCCGGCAGGCGCAGCACGCAATGCAACAGGCCACGGTTTTCATGCCCGCTTTGTGAAATGTCGAGGTTGTCGTAGCGCACGATCTGGAATTTCGACAGCAGCGCATTGCCGTGGTCGCCATGCGGGTAGACCGCGTTGCGCCCGTAGGCGAACTGCGGCCAGATGCTGTCGGCGAGGAACTCGTACTGCGGCATGTTCGGCCAGTCGCTATAGCGCTGGGGATGGCGCTCGTGGGTGCCATGGATTTCCTGCAGGAACACCATATCGGCGCCGATACTGCGCACCGCTTCACGCAACTCGGGCAGGATGAAACGCCGATTCAGCGCAGTGAAGCCCTTGTGAATATTCACCGTCAACACGGTAAAACGCGTTATCGCGGTGGTCGGGGCGATGGGTACCCATTCCGGCTGTGTCATGGCATCACCCCGGGTTCCGGCAACTTGCCGGGTTCGGTGAGGAGGTGCTTATCCAGCCCGAAACGCCCGAGCAACTGGCGGGCATCGAAGGGCGCCCGCACCTTGATGTCGTTGTCGAAAAAACAGAAGACCTCGCGCTGCTTGCGCGCGGCGGGCTTGCGCAGCGGGTCGACCAGGTGCGCATCCGCCGGCTGCTTGCCGTGTGCCCAGCGCTCGATGCGATCACCCCAGCGCTTGAGGGCTTCATCGGTGTAGCCGCTGGCGTACAGCTGCTTGTCGCCATGCAAACGCAGATAGAGGAAGTTGGCGGTGATGTCTTCGAGGTACGGCCACTTGCCGGCAGTGTCCGCCACCACCAGGGCCACGCCGTGCTGAGCCAGCATCTGCACAAACTCAGGCACCGCAAAACTCTTGTGCCGGATCTCCACCGCATGCCGCAGGGCGCGCTTGCCATGAGCCTGCAGGCTCGCCTTGCCGTTCAGGCGTGGCTCATGCTGGCGGGCGAGGGTAGCGGCTTGCAGCGTGTCAGTGGGCAAATCGGCGAGGAAGGCTTCGAACAGCGCTGGGTCGAAGGTGAAGCTGGGCGGAAATTGCCAAAGGATCGGGCCGAGTTTTTCCTGCAGCTCCAGTACCCCGGAGGCGAAGAAATTCGCCATTGGCTTGTGCACCTCCCGCAGGCGCAGGATATGCGTGATATAGCGCGGTGCCTTGACGCTGAACATGAAGCCTTCAGGGGTGTCTGCGTACCACTCGGCGTAGCGCTTGGGGGTTTGCAGCGCGTAGAACGAACCATTGATTTCAATGCTGTTGACGGCACGTGACGCAAACTGCAACTCGCGTTTCTGGGTCAGCCCCTCGGGGTAGAAATCCCCGCGCCAGGGCGTGTAGCGCCAGCCGGAAATGCCGATATGAATCGCCGCCATGGTGACTCCCGTGAATGGTGGGTCGAGTGACCTCCGTTCTGGAATGACTGCGCTATTTGCGCGAAAGTTTCCACGGTCCTACAGACGGCACCGGCTAAAACTGTGGGAGCGGGCTTGCTCGCGAAGGCAATCTGTCAGCAATCAATTCATCGACTGACCCACCGTCATCGCCGGCAAGCCAGCTCCCACATGGGATTGAGGCGTGGCCGAATCAGTGCCCGGAAAAAAACTGTGGGATTGAAGGTGCTACCGGATCAGCGCCCGGTAAAAAACTGTGGGAGCTGGCTTGCCTGCGATAGCGATTTGTCAGCAATGAATTCATCGACGGACCCCCCGCCATCGCCGGCAAGCCAGCTCCCACATAGGATTGAAGGTGCTACCGGATCAGTGCCCGGTAAAAAACTGTGGGAGCTGGCTTGCCTGCGATAGCGATTCGTCAGCAATCAATTCATCGACTGACCCCCCGCCATCGCCGGCAAGTCAGCTCCCACATGGGATTGAAGGTGCTACCGCATCAGTGCCCGACCACACTGCGTGTCGAACTCTCGGGATACACCGGGCCAAGGCGGTCCAGCCGGCCACTCCACGCGGTCAGCGCCAGGGCCACCAGCACCACCAGCCCGCCAATCCACGCCGTGTGAATCAGGCCCATATGGGCCACGATCAAACCACCCGCCCAGGCGCCACCGGCGATTCCCAGGTTGAACGCGGCGATATTCAGCCCCGACGCCACGTCCACCGCATTCGGCGTGTGATGTTCGGCCTGGCGCACCACATACACCTGCAGGCCGGGCACGTTGCCGAAGGCGACCGCGCCCCATACCAGCACGGTGGCCAGGGCCAGCCAAGGATTGCTGGCGGTCATCGTCAGGACAAACAGCACGGCCGCGAGCAGGGCAAAGATGATTTTCAACGCGCTGATCGGGCCGCGTTTATCCGCCAGCTTGCCGCCCCAGATGTTCCCGGCCGCGACCGAGATGCCATACACCAGCAGCACCAGGCTGACCGTGCCGGCGCTGAAGCCGGAGATGTCCTGAAGGATCGGCGCCAGGAAGGTAAACGCGATAAACGAGCCGCCGTAGCCGACGGCGGTCATTGCGTACACCAGCAGCAAACGCGGTTGCTTGAGCACTTGCAGTTGTTGCAGCAGCGACGCGGGTTTGCTGTGGGCGATGTGTTTGGGTACGTAGATCAGGCTGCCGATAAACGCGATCACACCCAGGGCGGACACGGCGAGGAAGGTTTCGCGCCAGCCGAAGTGCTGGCCGATAAAGGTGCCCAGCGGCACACCCGTGACCAGGGCGACGGTGAGGCCGGTAAACATTATGGCAATCGCGCTGGCGGCCTTTTCCTTGGGCACCAGGCTGGTGGCGATGGTCGAGCCGATCGAGAAAAACACCCCGTGGGCCAGGCCGGTAACGATCCGCGCCAGCACCAGCGATTCATAACTCGGCGCCTGCCAGGCCAGCAAGTTGCCAAGGGTGAACAGCACCATCAGCGACAGCAGCAGGAATTTGCGCGGCACCTTGCCGGTGAGCGCGGTCAGCACCGGCGCGCCGATGGCCACGCCGAGGGCGTAGAGGCTGACCAACAGGCCGGCGGACGGCAGGTCGACACCCAGGTCGGCGCCGATGGTGGGTAACAGGCCGACGATGACGAACTCGGTCGTCCCGATGGCGAAAGCGCTGAGGGTCAGCGCGAGCAAGGCAATGGGCATGGCTGCAACTCCGGTGGGTTTCATTCAGGAGCGCAGTGTCTGGTTTTGGCCTGTGCGGAAAAAGCCAGGGATCGACATTTGATATTTGCCTGCAGGTCAAAGATCTCGAAACAGGGGAACGATCAGGGTTCAAACCCGTCAGTTCCTTACAGACCCTGTTGATGGAGGCCCGGCGTTTTGCTGAATCTCAAGACTGCACTACTGCTCGGCGCGCTGCTGTTTTGTGGCAGCGGCGCACTGCAAGCCGCGGCCACCGCGCCTGAACCCGAAGCGCCGGCCAAGCCGGAATTGCTCGTCGAAGGCGGCCTGCTCGGTGCCATCAGCTCCAGCATCGATGATGTGCAGGAGAAGCTCGACCTCAATCAGAACCTGATCGATGAATGGCGTTTGCGTGCCGACCGCGCCGCGGACGAAGTCGGCCGGCTGGTCGATCAGACGGCCGAGCGCTCGCCGTGGAGCGTCGCCGGGGATTTCCTGTTGCTGTCGGGGGTGTGGATAGGCGCCTTCGCGGTGTTGACGTTGCTCGCGCGCTTCATCGTACGGCGCCTGAGCCAGCGCACATTCATTCAGCAGCGCAAGCGATTGCAGGCGGTGCTCGGGTATGTGCTGCCCTACACGATCCCCGCGCTGATCTGCCTGCCGCTGACCCTCTACGTCAGCCATTTTTTACCCACATCTATCGGCCGCGCGCTGGCGCTGTGTTTTGCCTACGCCACCAGCAGCGGCATCTTCTCGACCTCGATGCTGCTGTGCGTCATCGTGATGTTCAACGTAGGGCACAAGCGCCCGGCGGTGCAGATCATTCGCGATTACTGCCCCAAGCCGCTGTTCCTGATCGGCTTCCTCGCCGCCCTCAGTGATGCGCTGACCAGTCCGCAGATCGCCCGTCAGCTCGGTGGCAATATCACCAGCAGCATCGCGGTGTTTACCGGCCTGTTTGCCGCGGTGATCTTCGGCGTGCTGGTGGTGCGCCTGCGCCGTCCGGTGGCGCACCTGATCCGCAACCGACCCTTGGCCCAGCGCCTGAAACACCCGGCGCTGCAACAGTCGCTGCGGGTGTTTTCGGGGCTGTGGTACTGGCCGATCCTGTTGATGGTGCTGGTCTCGGCAATCAACCTGATCGGTGCCGGCGACGACAACCAGAAGGCCCTGCGTTGCGCGCTGTTCACCACCATCCTGTTGATCGGCACGGTATTCCTCAGCACCGTGCTGCAACACCTGTTCAAGTCGCGCAGCCAGGTGGCGATCCAGCGCAGCAGTGCCTACAAGGAGCGCTTCCTCAGCCTGCTGCACGCGATCCTGCGCATCGCCATGGCGATCGCCTTTATCGAAATCCTCGGGCGTATCTGGGGCGTCTCGCTGTTCGAATTCGCCCAGCGCAATTCGGTGGGCCGCGCCATCAGCGACTCGCTCAGCAGCATCGGCCTGATCCTTCTGGTGACCTGGCTGTTCTGGGTGGTGCTCGACACGGCGATTCAGGAAGCGCTGAAGCCACCGGTGAACAAACGCTCCAGCCGTCAGCCCAGCACGCGGGTCAAGACCATCCTGCCGCTGCTGCGCAATGCGGTGAAAATCATCCTGGTGGTGATCTGC
Source organism: Pseudomonas sp. 13B_2.1_Bac1 (assembly GCF_025466155.1). Taxonomy (NCBI): domain Bacteria; kingdom Pseudomonadati; phylum Pseudomonadota; class Gammaproteobacteria; order Pseudomonadales; family Pseudomonadaceae; genus Pseudomonas; species Pseudomonas sp. 13B_2.1_Bac1. Next base: position 53,353 of record NZ_JANLOH010000076.1, read on the forward strand.
GCGATCACCACCATGGCCAACCTGGGCATCAACGTCGCGCCGCTGCTGGCGGGTGCCGGTGTGGTCGGCCTGGCGATTGGTTTCGGCTCCCAGCAACTGGTGCAGGACGTGATCACCGGCCTGTTCATCATCATCGAAGACACACTGTCCATCGGCGACTGGGTGGTGCTCGACTCCGGCCACGCCGGTACCGTCGAAGGCCTGACCATCCGCACCCTGCGCCTGCGCGACGGCAAGGGCTTCGTGCACTCGGTGCCGTTCGGGCAGATCAAGGCGGTCACCAACCAGTCACGCCAGTTTGCGTATGCGTTCTTCTCGGTGCAGTTCACCTACGACACCGATGTGGACAAGGCCGTGGAGCTGATCCGCGAAGCCGGGCAGTCGATCCGCGACGACGTGTTCCTCAAGTACAACCTGCAAGGGCCGCTGGAGGTGTTTGGCGTCGACAAGATGGACCTCAACGGTGTGGTTCTCACCGCGCAGTTCCGCACCGTGTCCGGTGGGCAATATGCAGTCAGTCGCGCGTTCAACCAGCGCCTGAAAAAGCTTGTGGATAACTGTGATGAGGTGCACTTCGCGCAGACTTATCCACAGCAGGTGCTGCTGCCCAAGCGCACGCCGCAGGTGGATGAGCCGGATGAAGCGGTGCCGGCGTCGGTGGTGGTGACGGAGCAGCCGCGTACCCAGTGATTGATGTCGCCCGGGCTGGCCTCATCGCGGGCAGGCCCGGCTCCCCCATTCTCGACCGTGTGAACCCGTACAAATGTAGGCGCTGGCTTGCCTGCGCTGGTGTCAGATAAGGCATCCCTAATGCCTGATCAACTTCTCCTGCACCGCCTGCTGGTCCACCTCCAGCAACACCTGCTGCTTGCCCGCGACCATCACCGCCGCCGGCAACCCATCGCGATACACAATCCGATTACCGCTGACCGCCGGCACTTTGCTGCCGGGTAACAACGTGCCCACCAGGTTCAGCGGATCGGCCCCGCACACTGCAATCAGACTTCCATCATGCGGGCGCCGTCGCACCTCACGCAGCAGCGGGATTGCTTCCGGCAACGCAAACTGCTCACCCGCCAAACCACTGACAAATCGCCCGCCGCGAATCTCACCGCGCGCTTCCAGCCGATGGAACGTGCGCAGCAATTCGCGCCAGCTCGGTAACCAGTCCGCCTCTCGCTCCAGCAGCCGCCAGAACACCACGCCGTAGCGGCGCAGCAAGGTCATCGCCACATGCTCCAAGGTCTCCGCCGAGTGCGCGCCGGCGGCGGTCGCGGGGCGCCGGATCAGTGCCCAGCGCCCGGCATCGTCCATGCCGCCGACAAACGCCCCACGCCCGCGCCGGCTGCTGCGCGCCTGGCGTTTGCTCGCCGGCGTGGTCAACGCCCGCAGCCCGGCAAAGCTGTCGGCATTCACCAGGCCGGCACCGACCAGTTCCTGCAAGGCACTTTCCAGCTCGCTGCGCAGCAGGTGGGCTTCGTGCACCAACTCATCAAAAAACAGCGCGCCATGTTCGCGCAGGGCCAGGTGGACTTTCTGCGCCTTGGGCGACAGCGTCGTGCTGTCGGTGGGTTCGGTCAGCCCGCTCCACAGCGGCACCTGGCTGCGCGGCAACAGCACCACCGGCGTGCTGCGCAGGGCGATGGCGCTGGCCTTGTTGCTCAAGCGCGTCCACACCAGCTTGCCGCTGCGGCACAACTCATCGAGCCAGGTGGAGGAATAATCCTTGAGCCGCGCGCTGAGCAAATCAGTGTCCCAGGCGGACGTGGCAGCGGCGTAGCCTTCGAACTGGCCGACGATCTGCGCCAACATCGCGCTGCCCTGGCCACGGGTGCTCTCGGACAAGTGCTGCCAATCGAACAGGAAACGCATGAAGTCCTGCAGCGCCACCGGCTCGATTTCCCGGCGCAGGCGCTTGACCGTGTAGCGATGAATGCGCGCCAGCAGGTGGCGTTCGCACCATTGCTCTGCGTCGGCCCCAGGGCTGAAACGCCCACGCAGCACGTAGCCTTCCTGCTCCAGGCGGGCCAACGCCTGCGTGACATCAGCCACCGGCAAGGCCAGGGGCGCGGCGATCTCGATCAAGGTCAGCGGACCGAAGCCGCCAAGGCGCGCGCGCAGTACTTCCACCAGCGCTTCGTCGTAGGTCCAGGGCTCATCGAAGCCCGGGAGCAGCGGCAAGCCGTTGGGATAAATCGCCTGCAAACAGCTCAGGCGCTCGACCGCCACCCACAGGCCGTTGTGCAATGCATAGGCGCGCCCACCCTTGGCCAAGGCGTGAAGCCACTCGGCCCATTGCGGCGTGACCTCGTGAGCGGCGATGCAGGCCAGGCTCATCAACGCCTCATGCATTTCATCCAGGCTGTGGGGCGCTGGCCAGGCTTCTTCGCGAACCCCGGCGATGGCGTCCGCGTCCAGTGCGCCAAGGTCGTCGGTGCTCTGCGGGTCGCTCCAGCGTCGGTTGAGCACGGCTTGGGTGCGGCGTTCTTCCAGCGGGGCATCGTCGAGAAAAGTGTAGGGGCGCGCGCTGAGGATTTCCGCGGCCATCGGCGAGGGCGCCGGCAGGTCACGGCTGATCAAGCGCACGTCGCCGCCCTCCATGCGCCGCAGCAGGGCCAGCCAACCGTCGCCGTCCATGGCTTCGTGCAGGCAGTCATCGAGGGTTTGTTCCACCAGCGGATGCGCGGGCACTTCGCGTTCGCCGGCAAGGTTTTCCAGGCAGGCGATCTGGTCGGGGAACACGCTGGCGATCAGGTCTTCGCTTTTCATGCGCTGGATTTGCGGCGCGACCTTGCGCCCGCCGGTATAACGCGGCAGCGCCAGGGCCACGCCGGCATTCCAGCGCCAGCGCACGCCGAACAGCGGCGCGTCCAGCACCGCCTGGATCAGCAGGTGTTCGGCGCTGTGGCTGTTGAGATAGCGCCACACTTCGTCCAGCTCGAAGCTGTGGCTGGTGGACAGCGACAGCACGATGGCATTTTCGCTGGCCGCCGCCTGCAGCTCGAAGTTGAACGTACGGCAAAAACGCTTGCGCAGGGCCAGGCCCCAGGCGCGGTTGATGCGGCTGCCGAACGGCGTGTGGATAATCAGTTGGGTGCCGCCGGACTCGTCGAAAAACCGCTCCATGATCAACGTGTCCTGGGACGGCAACGCGCTGAGGGCCAGGCGCGCACGGGCCAGGTAGTCGAGGATCTGTTCGGCGCTGGCGCGGTTCAGGCCGAGGGTGTCGGTGAGCCAGTCCTGCGCCGGTTGCAGGTCACCGGGGCTGGCGCTGAGCAGCGAGTCCAGCTGCCCCTGCAAACGTGCCACGGCCGCCGACAATTCATGGCTGCGCCCCGGTGCCTCGCCGAGCCAGAACGGAATGGTCGGTGGCTGGCCGTGGGCATCCTCGACGCGCACCTTGCCGGCCTCGACCCGCAAAATCCTGTAGGACGTATTACCGAGCTGGAAGATATCCCCGGCGATACTTTCCACCGCGAAGTCTTCGTTGACGCTGCCGATGTTCAGGCTCTGCGGCTCCAGCAACACGCTGTAGTCGGGATTGTCCGGGATGGTGCCGCCGCTGGTCACGGCGGTCAGCCGGGCGCCCCGGCGGCCGCGCAGGGTATGGGTCACAGCGTCGCGGTGCAGGTAGGCGCTGCGGATGCCCTGGCGACCGTTGTAGCCGTCGGCGAGCATCTGCAGCAGCGCCTGGTAGTGGCGCTCATCCAGTTCGGCATACGGCGCGGCGCGGCGGATCAGCGCCAGCAGCGCCGCTTCCGACCACTCCTGGGCGCTGACCTCGGCGATGATCTGCTGGGCCAGCACGTCCAGCGGCGCCACGGGAATGTGCAACGTGTCGAGTTCACCCCGGCGTACGCAGTCGAGCAGGGCGGCGCATTCGATCAGGTCATCGCGCGTGGTGGCGAACAGACGGCCCTTGGGCGTGCCGCCAACCTGGTGGCCGGAGCGCCCGACCCGTTGCAGAAAGCCGTTGATGGACCCTGGCGAGCCGATCTGGCACACCAGGTCGACGTCACCGATATCAATCCCCAGCTCCAGCGATGCGGTGGCGATCAGCACTTGCAGCGCGCCGGCCTTGAGCCGTTGCTCGGCGTCCAGGCGCAGTTCCTTGGCCAGGCTGCCGTGGTGGGCGGCGACGGCGTTCTTGCCCAGGCGCTCGCTCATGTGCCGGGCCAGGCGCTCGGCCAGGCGCCGGGTATTGACGAAAATCAGCGTGGTGCGGTGTTCGCGGGCCAGCGCAGCGAGGCGATCGTAGACCAACTCCCAGACATCATTGGCCATCACTGCCGACAGCGGCACCGGCGGCACTTCGATATCCAGGTCGCGGGGGCGGGCATGGCCGATATCGACGATGTCGCACGAGCGCCCTGTGCCGACCAGAAAGCGCGACACGGCCTCGATAGGTTTCTGCGTGGCCGACAGGCCGATGCGGGTCAGCGGTTCGCCGCATAAACCCTGCAGGCGCTCCAGGCTCAGGGCCAGGTGGCTACCGCGCTTGCCGGCGGCGATCGCGTGGATTTCATCGACGATCACCGTGCGCGTGCTGGCCAGCATTTGCCGGCCGGAGTCGGAGCCCAGCAGCACGTAGAGCGATTCCGGGGTGGTCACCAGGATATGCGGCGGGCGCTTGCGCATCAGCGCCCGGTCTTTTTGCGGGGTGTCGCCGGTGCGTACGGCGGTACGGATCACCAGCGGCGGCAGGTCCATGGCCTGCAGGTGCTCGGTGATCCCCGCCAGCGGGGTTTGCAGGTTGATCTGGATATCGTTGGACAGCGCCTTGAGCGGCGACACGTACACCACCAGCGTCTCGTCCGGCAGTTGCCCGCCGTGGGCCAGGCCCTGATGGACGAGGTCGTCCAGCACCGCCAGGAACGCGGTCAGCGTCTTGCCCGAGCCGGTGGGGGCGGCGATCAGCGTCGAGCGGCGTTGACGGATCAGCGGCCATGCCTGGGCCTGCGCGCTGGTCACCGAAGGGAAGGTGCTGCGGAACCAGGTGCTGACGGCGGGGTGGAAGCCGTCCAATACCGTGTCCGTTGATTCGGGAAGGTTCATGACTCTTATATGCAACCCATGAGGTCAAGTTGCAACCCCCGCACTTTATCCGTGACGGTTGCGCTACAAACCCGCAAAATGCAACGATTCTGGAATACACCTACGGCTGGCTCACGGGCCTGCCGACAATAACCATCGTTCCAAACAGACCGGGCCTGCTCAATCTATGCGAATGCGCCTTATGTTACTGGGCGGCGGGAATGCCCTCGGGCAGGCGCTGATTCGCCTCGGTGCAGAGGAAGACATTGGTTTCCTCGCACCCAAACCGCCCACCGACGGCTGGGATGCCGCAAGCCTCACCCAATTGCTCGACGACACCCGTCCCGATGCGTTGATCAACCTCGCCTACTATTTCGACTGGTTCCAGGCCGAGGCTGTCAGCGAAACCCGCCTGGCTGCCCAGGAGTTCGCCATCGAACGCCTGGCCGAACTGTGCCAGCACCACAACATCACCTTGCTGCAACCGTCCAGCTACCGCGTGTTCGATGGCTCCCGCGCCACCGCCTACAGCGAAAAAGACGAGCCGGTGCCCTTGGGCCTGCGCGGCCAGGCGCTGTGGCGTATCGAGCAAAGTGTGCGCGCCACGTGCCCGCAACATGTGCTGCTGCGCTTTGGCTGGCTGCTGGATGACAGCATCGACGGCACCCTCGGGCGCTTCCTCGCGCGGGCCGAGAAGCCGGATGAATTGCTGATGGCAGATGACCGTCGCGGCAACCCGACGCCGGTGGATGACGCTGCGCGGGTGATCATCTCGGTGCTCAAGCAACTCGATTGTGCCGCGCCGCTGTGGGGCACTTACCACTACGCCGGGCATGAGGCGACTACACCGCTGGCGCTGGGCCAGGCGATCCTGACCGAGGCGCGCAACTTCCACCCGCTGGCTATCGAAGCGCCCACCGCCCAGGCCCACGCGGCCCGGCCGGATGCCGGCGACGAACCGCAGCACGCGGTGCTGGCCTGCAAGAAAATCCTCCACACCTTCGGCATCAAGCCACGGGCGTGGCGGGCGGGGTTGCCGGCGTTGCTGGATCGGTTCTACCGGCACGGCTGACCCAACCCCAAAACCAACGTGGGAGCGGGCGGGTGTGGGAGCCGGGCGTGCCCGCGATAAAATCGCCTCGGTCTGTCAGTTGCACCGAGGCGATGCTATCGCAGGCAAGCCAGCTCCTGCACCCGCCCGCTCCCACATAGGTTATGCAGCGTGAGTGGAACCTGGGTTAGAACTTGTAGCCGATGCCCACCATGTACACCATCGGGTCCACATCAACGTTTACCTTGGCGCGAGTGCCAGGTGCCACGGCGTTGTTTTCCACCGTCGCCTTGGTGCTGATGTCGATGTAGCGCGCCTGGGCGTTGATCATCCACTTGTCGTTGATCATGTAGTCCGCGCCGATCTGCGCCGCCCAGCCCCAGGAGTTCTCGGCCTTGAAGTTGCTGAAGCCTTCGCCCTGTGCGCGGCTGCCGACGTGTTCGTCGTAGATCCAGGTGTAGTTGATGCCGGCGCCCACATACGGTTGGAACGCAGACTTGTTGTCCAGCGGGTAGTACACGACGCTCAGGGTCGGCGGCAGGTGTTTGAGGGTGCCGAGCTTGCCGTTGGCCGGGCTCAGGGCGGTGCCTTTGATCTTCACGTCGTGCTCGAACGGGGTGGCCGCCAGCAGCTCGATACCCACGTGGTTGGTCAGCATGTAGGCAAAGTTCAAGCCCAGCTGGGTGTCGCTGCTCATGGTCGCCTTGCCGCCCAGGTTGGTGCCCGCCAATGGACCCTGGTCAACCTTCACGTGACCGCTGTCGGCTTTCGGGTTCACGGTGATTGCACCGGCGCGCACCAGAATATCGCCCGCTTCGTGAGCGTGGACGACGGGGGCGGCGAGGGCGAGCGCGAAGAGGGACGCGCCGAGCAGAGACTTGTTCATGGGAGCTCCAAAAGGACGTTTAAAAGTTGTACGTCCAATGGTAAAGATCGTTCCGCTCGATCTTTTGACTCAGCTCAATGAAAGGTCGATCAGCGCTATTGCGGCAGTTCGTAGATGTAAATCTTCTCGGCGTCCATCTGGTAACCGGCGTCGGCCAGCTCGCTGGTAGACGGTTTGACCTGCATCGCGCCTTCGATCCAGTACGGCTGGTAGAGCTCATCGAGCTTCACGCCGACTTCGCTTTTCACATGCACGATCTGGTTCGACGGCGGCGGCGGCACATGGATGCACGCGCCGAAATACGGCACCAGCAAGAACTCGGTGGTGCGGCCCGCTTCGCTGACTTCCAGCGGCACGATATACCCCGGCAGACGAATGTGCTGGCCATCGAGGCCCTGTACCACCGGCGCGTGGGGCATTTCCTGCTTGGCCGCTGGCGCCGACTCCAGCGCGTCGGCCATCCCGGACAAGTTGTGCAGCGGCTGCATGTTCGGTATTTCCGGTTCGGCATCCGGCGGGATCAGCTCCGACCAGGTCAGCTCTTTAGGCTCAGCGGCCCAGGCCGGCAGGGCCATCAGCAGAAACAGTGCAAACAGGACGCGACGCATCGAAGCCTTCCTCATAAACGTATGGACAGGCCATCGGCCAGGGATTGTCGATAGGCGCGCCACGCGGGCACGCTGCCCATCAACAGCGCTGCGCCGAGGATACCGGCCAGCAGCGTCCATTCATATTCGCTCGGCCACGACATCGGCAGGTCCAGGCCGTAATTGGCCTGCAGATACCCGCGCGACGCGGCGATGCACACGTACAGCAGGCCGACCCCCGCGATCACGCCGGACAAGGCCAGTGCAAAGGCTTCGAAGATCAGCAAGGTCGCGATATGCCAGGGCCGTGCGCCCACCGAACGCAGGATCGCCATTTCGCGGCGGCGTTCGTTGAGGCTGGTGAGGATCGCCGTGAGCATGCCGATCAGCCCGGTCAGCACCACGAAGAGCGAGATCACGAACAAGGCTTTTTCGGCGGTGCCCATCATGCTCCACAGCTCCTGCAGCGCCACGCCCGGCAGGATCGCCAACATCGGCTCGCCACGGAACTCGTTGATCTCGCGTTGCAGCGCGAAGGTGGAAATCTTGTTGTTCAGGCCGAGCATGAACGCGGTGATGGCCTGCGGGGTGAGGTCCATGTTGCGCGCCTGGTCGGCGCTGATGCGGCCTTTGCCCTGGGCGGGCACGCCGTTGTGCCAGTCGATGTGGATCGCTTCCATGCCGCCCAGGCTGATATGCAGCGTGCGGTCCACCGGAGTGCCGGTGCGCTTGAGGATGCCGACCACGGTGAACGGCTTGTCATCGTGTTTCACCAGGCTGACCACTGCCACGCCGTGGGCCAGTACCAGCTTGTCGCCGAGCTTGTAATGCAGCGCATCGGCGACTTCGGCGCCGAGCACCACCTCGAACGGGTCAGTGGCGAAGGCGCGGCCGCTGGCCAGTTCGAGGTTCTGCTTGCGGCCGTACTGGTAGTGCTCGAAGTAGGATTCGTTGGTGCCCATCACGCGGTAGCCGCGGTGGGAGTCGCCCAGGGAAATCGGGATGGCCCATTTCACCTGGGGGCTGGCGGCGAAGTGTTCGTAGCTGTCCCAGCGGATGTTGTTGGTGGCGTTGCCGATGCGAAACACCGAGTACAGCAGCAGGTTGACCGAGCCGGAGCGCGCGCCGACGATCAGGTCGGTGCCGCTGATGGTGCTGGCAAAGCTGTTGCGCGCCTCAACGCGCACGCGTTCCACCGCCAGCAGCAGGCACACCGACAAGGCGATGGCGAAGGCGGTGAGGATCGCGGTAAAGCGGCGGTTCGCCAGGCTGGCCATGGCTAGACGGAACAAATACATCTCAAACCTCTGCGGGCGTGGCGGCGCGATTGAGTTCGGCCAGCGACAGGTTGCGGTCGAACAGCGGCGCCAGGCTCTGGTCATGGCTGACAAACAACAGGCTGGCGCCGGCCTCGCGGCATTCGGCGAACAGCAACTGGATGAAGGCTTCGCGGGCGTCGTAGTCCAGGGCCGAGGTGGGCTCGTCGGCGATCACCAATTCTGGCTGGCCGATCAACGCACGGGCGGCGGCAACGCGTTGTTGCTGGCCGATCGACAGCGAGTCGGCGCGGCGCTCCAACAAGTCCCGGTCCTTCAAGCCCAGGTGCGCGAGCAGGGTGGCAGCAGCCTGGTCGACACTGCCGTGGCGCTGGATCGCCCGCTGCGCACGCAGCTTGGAAAAGTGGCAGGGCAGCTCGACGTTTTCGCGCACCGACAGGAACGGCAGCAAGTTGAACTGCTGGAAGATGTAGCCGGTATGGTCGACGCGAAAGCGGTCGCGGGCGCCGGCCGAGAGTTCGGTCAGCTCCTGGCCGAGCAGGCGAATGCTGCCGCGGCTGGGCTTCTGCACGCCGCCGAGCAGGCCGAGCAAGGTGGTTTTGCCACTGCCGCTCGGGCCCTTGAGAAACAGGGTCTCCCCTGCTTCCAGGCGGAACGCGGGGATGTCCAGCAACTGTGGGTGGCCGGGCCAGTTGAAGCCCAGGTCAGACAGTTCGATTAACGCTTGGGTCATGGGGAGTCAGTGGTCTGGTTTGATTTGGATGATGACACCGATCAGGTGTGGAAGGTGGCTTGGCCGGGGGTTCCACGGCCCGGGG
>NZ_JANLOH010000115.1:0-214857 GCF_025466155.1 Pseudomonas sp. 13B_2.1_Bac1
ATTTGATCTCCATATGCCCGGGGGCCTGAGCCATACCTCAATTCCTGTGGGAGCGGGCTTGCTCGCGAAGGCGGCGTGTCAGTTGATGCATCAGGTGCCTGATACGCCGCCTTCGCAGGCAAGCCGGCTCCCACATTTGATCTTCATATGCCCGGGGGCCTGAGCCATACCTCAATTCCTGTGGGAGCTGGCTTGCCTGCGATTGGCCCTCAAGAGCCCAGCAACCTTCAGATCCAACCCCCCGCCTGCAACACGAAAATCCCGATATTGGTGGTCACCGCCGCCATCAGCGTGGTGATCACGATAATCGCCGCCGCCAGCTCATGATTGCCCTCGGCCGCCCTGGCCATGACAAAGCTGGCCGCTGCGGTCGGCGCGCCGAAGTACAGGAACAAGATCCCCAACTCCGGCCCGCGAAAGCCCAGCAGCCATGCGCCCAGCGTCGCCACCACGGGCAAGCCGATCATCTTCACCAGACTCGCACTCAGCGCCATGCTGCCGCTTTTGCGCAAAGCCGCCAGCGACAGCGTGCCACCGATGCAGATCAGCGCCAGGGGCAGGGTCATGTCCGCCAGGTACTGGCCCGACGACTCCAGCCAACCCGGCAGGCCAATCTGGAACACCGCGAACGGCGTGGCGGCGATCACGCTGATGATCAGCGGGTTGGCCACCACACTCTTGCAGATGCTCCACGGGTCGGACTTGATCACCGGGCTGTACACCGCCAGCACGATGGTCGACAGGGTGTTGTAGAACAGGATCACCAGCGCCGCGAGAATCGCACCGAGGGAGATACCGTAGTCGCCGTACATGCTGGCGGCCAGCGCCAGGCCGATCACGCCGTTATTGCCGCGAAACGCGCCCTGGGTGTAGATGCCACGGTCTTCACGCGGGCAGCGAAAAATCGCCCACCCCCAGGCCAGGGCAAAGCTCAACAGCGTGGCGACAGCGAAGTAGATCAGCAGGCCCGGCTTGAGCGCCGAGTGCAGGTCGGCATGCAGGATGCCAAGAAACAGCAGCGCCGGCATGGTGACGTTGAACACCAGGGACGAGGCCGTGTGGATAAAGTTGTCGTTGATCCAGTTGACGCGCTTGAGCAACACCCCCAGAAACAGCATGGCAAACACCGGCGCGGTGATGGTGAGGGTTGTGAGGAAAATTGCCAGCATGCCGGGGAGAACCTTGGTGAGCGTCGTCAGGTGGCTAATGATAAGCCAGTACGAACCGGTTCGTCTGGTTGACACTCGCTCAATGTGGGAGCTGGCTTGCCTGCGATGGCGGTGTGTCAGGCGTTACATCGGTTACTGATACACCGCCATCGCAGGCGAGCCAGCGCCTACAAGGTCCGCGCCAGTCTCAGGTAATCGGCGCGGGGTTGAACAAGGTGATGTCGTTATGCAGCTTATGCTGCTCGGCCCACGTCTGCTTCTTACCGCTGGCCACGTCCAGGTAGAAATGGAACAACTCCCAGCCCAGCTCCTCGATGGTCGCGCGCCCGGTGGCGATGCGCCCGGCGTCGATATCGATGAGGTCCGGCCAGCGCTGTGCCAGCTCCGTACGCGTGGAAACCTTCACCACCGGCGCCATCGCCAGCCCATACGGCGTGCCGCGCCCGGTGGTGAACACGTGCAGGTTCATCCCCGCCGCCAGTTGCAAGGTGCCACAGACAAAGTCGCTGGCCGGTGTCGCGCAGAAGATCAGGCCCTTGCTCTTGAAGCGTTCGCCCGGGCCCAGCACGCCGTTGATCGCGCTGCTGCCGGACTTGACGATAGACCCCAGGGACTTCTCGACAATATTCGACAACCCGCCCTTCTTGTTACCCGGTGTGGTGTTGGCGCTGCGATCTGCCTCGCCCTTGGCCAGGTAGCGGTCGTACCAGTCCATTTCCCGCACCAATTCCTCAGCGACTTGCCGGGTCTGCGCGCGGGAGGTCAGCAGGTAGATCGCGTCGCGCACTTCGGTGACTTCGGAAAACATCACCGTCGCCCCGGCCCGCAACAACAGGTCCGACGCATACCCCAGCGCGGGGTTGGCGGTGATGCCGGAAAACGCATCACTCCCTCCGCACTGCATGCCCAGGATCAACTCGGATGCCGGCACGGTTTCGCGGCGGCGCTGGTCGAGCTTTTTCAAACGGGTTTCGGCCAACGCCATGATCTGCTCGATCATCTCGGTAAAGCCGTGGCTGGAATCCTGCAATCGATACAGCCACGGCTCGCTCAGGTCGACGGAGCTGTCGTTGTCGTGCATCACCTGCCCGGCCTGCAATTTCTCGCAGCCCAGGCTGATCACCAGTGCTTCGCCGCCCAGGTTCGGGTTGCGCGCCAGATTGCGCACCGTGCGGATCGGAATGTAGGCATCCGTCGCGGTGATGGCCACGCCACAGCCATAGCTGTGGGTCAGCGCGACCACGTCATCCACATGCGGGTACTTGGGCAGCAATTCGTCCTTGATGCGCTTGACCGCATGGTCCAGCACACCGGTCACGCATTGCACCGTGGTGGTGATGCCGAGGATATTGCGCGTGCCCACGGTGCCGTCGGCATTGCGGTAGCCTTCGAAGGTAAAGCCTTCGAGGGGAGCCTGGGTTTCGGGCACATCGGTGGACAGCGGCAGGCTGTCCAGCGGCGGCGCGGTCGGCATGCGCAGTTGATCTTCCTGGACCCAACTGCCGCGCGGAATCGGCGCCAGGGCGTACCCGATGGTCTGGCCGTAGCGAATAATCTGACCGCCCTCGGGAATATCTTCCAGGGTCACCTTGTGGCTCTGGGGGATGAAATCCACGGTCACCAGGCCGTCCGGAAACTCAGTCCCGGCCGGTACGCCCTGGTCATTGACCACGATCACCACATTGTCGCGCTCGTGCAAACGAATCGAGCGCGGCGAGTCGGCATGTTCAATCAACTGCATTACATCGCCCCTCAGGAATGCGCTTCGGTAAGGTTAGTCAACTCAGGCCCTTTGCTTGGCGGCTCTTTGAGTACCACACGTTTGATCGGACCCACGATCACCAGGTAGCTGAACACCGCCAGCAGCGCGTTGGCGCCCACAAACACCAGTGCCCACTTGAACGAGCCGGTGGTGCTGATGATGTAGCCGATCACGATCGGCGTGCTGATCGACGCCAGGTTGCCAAACATGTTGAACAAGCCGCCACTGAGCCCGGCGATTTGTTTCGGCGAAGTGTCGGACACCACCGCCCAACCCAGTGCACCAACGCCTTTGCCGAAGAAGGCCAGGGCCATGAAGCCCACCACCATCCATTCGATATCCACGTAGTTGCACGCCACGATGCTGGAAGACACCAGCAACCCGCCAATGATCGGCGCCTTGCGCGCGAAGGTCAGCGAGTGGCCCTTGCGCAACAGGTAGTCGGAAATCACCCCGCCCAGTACCCCGCCGATAAAGCCGCAGATCGCCGGCAACGAGGCAATGAAACCGGCCTTGAGAATGGTCATGCCGCGGTCCTGCACCAGGTACACCGGGAACCAGGTGAGGAAGAAATAGGTGATGCCGTTGATGCAGTACTGGCCCAGGTAGACGCCGAGCATCATGCGGTTGGTCAGCAGTTGGCGGATGTAATCCCACTTCGGACCGTCAGTTTTCTTACCCTTGACCTTGTCCTGGTCCATATCGACCATCGCGCCATTGGCGGCGATGTGATTGAACTCGGCCTCGTTGATCATCGGGTGCTGGCGCGGGCTGTGGATAACTTTGAGCCAAATCAGCGAGAACACAATGCCGATCCCGCCCATCACGATAAACACGTGCTGCCAGCCGAAGCTGTAGACGATCCAGCCCATCAACGGCGCGAACAGCACCGTGGCGAAGTATTGCGCCGAGTTGAAGATCGCCGAAGCCGTGCCGCGCTCGGCGGTGGGGAACCAGGCCGCGACGATTCGCGCGTTGCCGGGAAAGGACGGCGCTTCGGCCAGGCCCACCAGGAAGCGCAGCATGAACAGCGCAACCACTGCGGTGGAGACGCCGAACTCACCGACATAGCCTTGCAGCACGGTGAACAGTGACCAGGTGAAGATGCTCAGGGCATAGACTTTTTTCGAGCCGAACCGATCCAGCAGCCAGCCGCCGGGGATTTGCCCGGCCACGTAGGCCCAACCGAATGCGGAGAAGATATAACCGAGGGTGACCGCGTCGATGCCGAGGTCTTTTTGCAGGCTGGAGCCGGCGATAGCGATGGTGGCCCGGTCGGCGTAGTTGATCGTGGTCACCAGGAACAGCATGAGCAGGATCAAATAGCGGACGTGGGTCGGCTTGGTCGCTTGCATGTAGAAGTACTCCCACTAATTATTTTTTTTGCGGGTAATGGTCTATTTGTCGGTGGGACCGCTTTCATGTGGGAGCCGGGCTTGCCCGCGATACAGGCACCTCGGTGTGTCAGGCACACACCGGTGATGCTATCGCAGGCAAATCAGCTCCCACACAAAGCAGGCGCCACGGTGTCGCGTATTACGAACCGATGTAGCTGGTTTTCACCACGGTGTAGAACTCTTGCGCGTAGCGACCCTGCTCGCGCGAACCATAGGAGGAACCTTTGCGGCCACCGAACGGCACGTGGTAATCCACGCCGGCGGTCGGCAGGTTGACCATCACCATCCCGGCCTGGGAGTGGCGCTTGAAGTGATTGGCGTACTTCAACGACGTCGTGGCAATGCCCGCCGACAAGCCGAACTCGGTGTCGTTGGCCATGGCCAGCGCCGCCTCGTAGTCCGCCACGCGCACCACGTTGGCCACTGGGCCGAAGATTTCTTCACGGCTGATGCGCATGGCGGCTTCGCTGTCGGCAAACAGCGTCGGCGCCAGGAAGTAGCCTTCGGTGTCACAGGTGACCAGGCCGCCACCGCTGACCAGCCGCGCGCCTTCGCTCTGGCCGATGTCGATGTACTTGAGGTCCTGGTCCAACTGGGCCTGGGACACGACCGGGCCGATATCGGTGCCGCTTTTGAGGGCGTGGCCGACCTTGATCGACTTCATGCGCTCGGCCATGGCCGCGACGAACTGGTCGTGAATCCCGGCGGTCACGATCAAGCGGCTCGAGGCCGTGCAACGCTGGCCGGTGGAGTAGAACGCACTCTGCACCGACAACTCGACCGCCTGCTTGAGGTCGGCGTCGTCGAGAATGATCTGCGGGTTCTTGCCGCCCATTTCCAACTGCACTTTGGCCTGGCGCGACACGCAGCTGACGGCGATCTGGCGACCTACGCCAACCGAACCGGTGAAGCTGATGCCATCGACTTTCGGGCTGTTGACCAGCACGTCGCCGACCACGCGGCCGCTGCCCATCACCAGGTTGAACACACCGGCGGGGAAGCCTGCGCGAGAGATGATTTCGGCCAGGGCCCAGGCGCAGCCCGGTACCAGTTCAGCCGGCTTGATCACCACACAGTTGCCGTAGGCCAGGGCCGGGGCGATCTTCCAGGCGGGGATCGCAATCGGGAAGTTCCACGGGGTGATCAGACCGACCACGCCCAGGGCTTCACGGGTAACTTCGACGTTGACGCCCGGGCGTACCGACGGCACGTAGTCACCGGACAGGCGCAGGCATTCACCGGCGAAGAATTTGAAGATGTTACCGGCGCGAGTCACTTCGCCAATGGCTTCGGGCAGGGTCTTGCCCTCTTCCCGGGCCAGCAAGGTGCCGAGCTCTTCGCGGCGGGCGAGGATTTCGCTGCCGACTTTATCCAGCGCGTCGTGACGCGCCTGGATCCCGGAAGTGGACCAGGCCGGGAACGCGGCGCGGGCGGCGTCGATGGCAGCATTGACTTGGGCTACGTCAGCCTTGGCGTATTCGCCAATGACATCAGACAACTCCGACGGGTTGAGGTTAACGCAGTAGTCGGCACCGGCCACCCACTGGCCATTGATGTAGTTTTCATAACGCTGAGCTTGGGACACAAATCTTCTCCTGACGCAAAAGGCCGCTGATTACTCAGCGGCCTTGTAGATAAGTTATTGCGCGCCTTGCTTGTCGATCAGCGCGGCCAGGGCTTCGTATTCTTCCGGCAGCAGATCGGTCAGCGGCGTGCGCACCGGGCCGGCGTCGTAGCCAGCGATTTTCGCACCGGCCTTGACGATGCTCACCGCATAGCCCGCCTTGCGGTTGCGGATGTCCAGGTACGGCAGGAAGAAGTCGTCGATGATCTTGGCGACAGTGGCGTGATCGTCCTTGGCAATGGCGTGGTAGAAATCCATCGCGGTCTTCGGAATGAAGTTGAACACCGCCGAGGAGTACACCGGCACGCCCAGGGCCTTGTAGGCAGCGGCGTAAACCTCTGCAGTCGGCAGGCCACCCAGGTAGCTGAAACGGTCACCGAGACGACGGCGGATCGACACCATCAACTCAATGTCGCCCAGGCCGTCTTTGTAGCCGATCAGGTTCGGGCAGCGCTCGGCCAGGCGTTCCAGCAAAGGCGCAGTCAGGCGGCAGACGTTGCGGTTGTAGACCACCACGCCGATCTTGACCGACTTGCACACTGCTTCGACGTGGGCGGCAACCCCGTCCTGACTGGCTTCGGTCAGGTAGTGAGGCAGCAGCAGCAGGCCTTTGGCACCAAGGCGCTCGGCTTCCTGGGCGTATTCGATGGCCTGGCGAGTCGAACCGCCCACACCCGCGAGGATCGGCACGCTGGTGGCGCAGGTATCAACGGCGGTCTTGACCACCTGGGAATATTCGCTGGCGGCGAGGGAGAAAAACTCACCGGTACCACCGGCGGCGAACAAGGCAGTGGCGCCGTAAGGGGCCAGCCATTCCAGACGCTTGATATAGCCCGCCTGGTGGAAGTCACCCTGGGCGTTGAAATCGGTCACCGGGAAAGACAGCAGACCGTGGGAGAGGATGGACTTCAGTTCTTGTGGATTCATTATTCGAACACCCTGGGCGAAAACTTTCGATGGAAAGGTTGTTGTTGGTTTTGATGATGTCGTACGTCATCGTACAACTATAAATAATTTCGTCAACTGCAATTCATCGCCGTGGTGCACGTGCGGGTGGGCGACACCTCCTGCAGAGGCGTTCTTGACGTAGGAAATTATTCCTCTATGCTCGACATAGCTGTATATACATACAGTTATTACGGAAGATTCCTACGACATAGCAAGGAGCTAACATGTCAGGTCCAGAACTCGCAGCACCCGAAAAGAACCCGCCTACCCTGCGCTTCGAAGGGGGTGAACACACCGCCATCGGCGACGACACCCTGTTGCGCTTTGCCAAGGACGCCCCGGCGATTCCTGCGCGACAGGTCGAGTTGCACCTGCCCAACGGGCTGGCCCTCACCTACGGCCAAGTGATCGCCCTGGGCGGCGACTTTTATGGCATTCCCGGCCAACCCATCAGCGACGGCGCCTCCCCCGCCGAGCGCATCCAGCGCTTTACCGCCGCGTTCAACTCCCTGGCCGTGTTGCCCGCTTCACGCGAGGAAGCGCACAAGATCCTCGCGGTCATGCAAAAGGAGATCAACGCGGTCAACCAGGCGATCAAGGACGGCAAGCAAGCCCATGAAGCCTATGACGCGCTGGGTGATACGTTGTCCGAGGAATGGAACCGCATCACCGGTGGCGGCAGTGCGGTGTCGGCACTGATTCCCCTGGGGCGCTATTTGAAACTGGCGGCGGACAATGCCGACCACTTCGGCGAATGGGCACTCTCGGCGTACCTGGCAGGCCATACGGCCGCGCTGCAGCAAGCCGTCGTGGCGCATCAGACCGGCACCGACCAGGCGCTGGAACTGGCGTATGCGATGAACAGTTTTGCCGATCACTTCCTGACCGACCTGTTTTCCGCCGGGCACCTGCGTGTGCCGCGCAAACAGCTGGCCGCCGTGGTCACGCCGGGGGAACTGGGTTCGCTGATCAGCCGCTTCATGCACGATGAAGACAGCAAGTTCGGCCTCAAGGTACGCAACGCCATGGGCGACCAATGGCACGCCTATGGGGACAAGCGTTACTTCGACGCCATCGACGCGGACAATCGGCTGCAGGTCAAACGCGCGGTACAGGCCTCGGCCGATGAAATCTTCGCGACCTTTATCAGCGGCGTGGCGCCCTCCCCGGCCACCTTCAAGGCGCCGCTGTATGTGCCGGACCTGAATGCCGCGCAGAACCCGGCGAACAACTTCTCGCCGCTGTTCAAGGTGGAGGGAGACAAGGTGCTGCGGCGCAAGGATGTGAATGACCTGAACGACAGGCACTGGACCAATGATTGGTGGGGGTGGAGTACGTACCTGCTGCTCAAGGACTACAAGCCCAACCAGCCCGCAAGCTAAGGACACGCATTGCTCCAGACAATGGAGATCAACTGTGCGAGCTGGCTTGCCTGCGATGGCGGAGTGTCAGTCAAACCTCACTGGCTGATACTCCGTGGCGCCGGCAAGCCGGCACCTACAGGACCCTTCAGCCGCGCTGCGCTTCTGCCTCTTCGTGGGCATGGCGCAGCCGCTCACGGCTATTGGTCAGGTGCAAGCGCATGGCCGCCCGCGCCGCATCCGAATCCTGGCGCGCAATCGCCTCATAAATCTCTTCGTGCTCGCGGCTCAGGCGACTCATGTAGTGCTGCTGGTCATCGTGGGCCAGGCGCGCCGAATTCAGGCGGGTACGCGGAATGATGCTGGTGCCCAGGTGGGTCATGATGTCGGTGAAATAGCGGTTGCCGGTGGACAACGCGATTTCCAGGTGGAAGGCGAAGTCTGAGGCGACCGCATCGCCTGCGTGCGCAGCGCTTTCATTCAGGGCGTCGAGGGCGGCACGCATGGCTGCCAGTTGCTCGTCGCTGCGGCGCAATGCGGCCAGGCCAGCGGATTCGACTTCCAGGCTGATACGCAACTCGAGAATCGCCAGCACATCACGCAGGGTCACCACCGTGGCCGGGTCGATGCGAAAGCCGCTCGGGCTTGGCGTATCGAGCACGAAGGTGCCGATGCCATGCCGGGTTTCCACCTGCCCCGCCGCCTGCAAGCGCGAGATGGCCTCGCGCACCACGGTACGGCTGACACCATGGGCGTCCATGATGGCCGATTCGGTGGGCAGCTTGTCACCGCGCTTGAGCTGGCCGTCACGGATCTGCTCGGACAACACCGTGACCAATTCTTGGGCAAGGCTGCGACGCTTGCGGGGAAGACGAGGGGCGGTGTTGGCGTTTTCCATGATGAATCATCTTTCTCGGTGAACTTGAGCACGCATCATAGCCCATGGCGGTTGTACGATCACCGTCCTGTCACGACTTTCATCCATATCCTGCGCGCAAAAAAATGCCCCGACACAGGTCGAGGCATCTTCCCGGCTCATCCGAAGATGAAAGCCGCTTACTTCACCACTTTCAGGCTTGGCCGACCGCTTGGACGCGGTGGCTCGGCATCCGGTGGCGGCACATCATCACCGTCTTCGCTTTCGATCGCTTCGTCATCCTCGAAAGGCGACTCCAGATCGAACACCATGCCTTGGCCATTTTCCCGGGCATAGATCCCGAGGATGGCGCCAATCGGCACGAACAGCGTGTGCGGCACACCGCCGAAACGCCCTTCGAAACTGACCGCTTCATTGTCCATGTGCAGGTGGCGCACGGCACTCGGTGATACGTTCAGCACAATCTGTCCATCACTGGCAAAACCCTGCGGTACCTGAACCGCAGGAAATTCGGAATTGACCAGCATGTGCGGGGTGCAATCATTGTCCACAATCCACTCATAGAGCGCGCGGACCAGGTAGGGTCGACTGGAGTTCATCAGCGGCTCCTTAAGCCTTAGCGCATATCGCGTTCGACACCAGACAGACTCGCCTGGAAAGCCTCACGTGCAAACTGGCGCTCCATGTAATCAAGCAACGGCTTGGCCGGCCGTGGCAGTTCAATGCCCAGGATCGGCAAGCGCCAGAGTATGGGTAATAGGCAGCAATCCACCAGGCTTTGTTCCTCGCTGAGGAAAAAAGGTTTGTCGGCGAACAGCGGCGAAACACCGGTCAGGCTCTCACGCAATTCCTTGCGTGCCTGCACCCGAGCGGCTTCTTTGCTACGTGTATCCAGGATCACATCCACCAGCCCGCACCAGTCACGCTGGATCCGATGGATCAGCAGGCGGCTGTTGGCACGCGCTACCGGGTACACCGGCAGCAAAGGCGGATGAGGGTAACGCTCATCCAGATATTCCATCACCACAGTCGACTCCCACAACGCCAGGTCACGATCGACCAGGGTGGGCAAGCTGCCGTAAGGGTTCACTTCGATCAGTTTCGGCGGCTGACGGCCCGCCTCCACACTGATGATCTCGGCGCTGACACCCTTCTCTGCGAGCACGATACGTACTCGGTGGGAATAGTGGTCGGCGGGGTCGGAGTAACAGGCCAACCGGTTGGTCACGCCCATGGCGGTCCTCCTCGCTTGTTGAAATTATCGAAAGCTCAAAAACGAGCGCGCCCAGGGAGCATCTCTGTAGTGGGAGTTACCCGATCACTACGTGTTCAGAGATGCCGCTGGGCGCGCAAGATTAACAGCAATTGCTTACGGTTGGATCAATGCACATCCTTCCAGTATTCGCGTTTGAGCAGATAGGCGAATACGAAGAAGAAGGCCAGGTACAACAATACATAGGTACCAATGCGCTGGTGCTGCAGTTTGACCGGGTTGGCCGAGTAGGCCAGGAAGGTCACGAGATTCTTGACCTTCTCGTCGAACTGCTCGTCAGTCAGTGCACCGGGGGTGTCTATCTTCAGTTGATCGCACGCCTCATGCGTCAGCGGCGTGCCGGTCAACGGATCGTATTGCTTCTTGCCGTCTTCAACGACCTGGACCTGCTTGCATCCTACCACTTGCTTGCCTTGCAGGCTGACCAGAACGTTAGGCATACCGACGTTCGGGAATACCCGGTTGTTCACGCCCCAAGGGCGCGTCGGGTCTTCATAGAACGATTTCAGGTAGCCGTAGAGCCAGTCGGTGCCACGAACGCGCGCCACCAGGGTCAGGTCAGGCGGTGCAGCACCGAACCAGGCCTTGGCGTCTGCAGGCTGCATGCCGATGTTCATGTGGTCGCCGATCTTGGCGCCGGTGAACACCAGTTTTTCCAGCATCACTTCATGGGGAATCCCCAAGTCATCGGCAACACGCTCATAGCGCTGGAATTTGGCGCTGTGGCAGCCCATGCAATAGTTGGCAAACGTACGGGCGCCGTCTTGCATGGCGGCTTTGTCCGAGACGTCGATATCGACCGATTCCAGCTCCGGACCGCCGTGCTCGGCGGCGAAGGACAGTAGCGGCAGGGCCGCAAGCATCAATGCAACGAATAACTTTTTCATCAGCCAGTCACCCTTTCCGGAACCGGTTTGGTCTTCTCGAGCCGGGTGTAGAACGGCATCAGAATGAAGTAGGCGAAGTACAGGAAGGTGCAGACCTGCGACAGCAACGTCAGCTGCGGTGTCGGCGCCTTGACGCCCGTCCAGCCCAGCAGCACGAAGCAGATGCAGAACACCCACAGCCAGATCTTGCTCAGCCAGCCCTTGTAGCGCATGGACTTGACCGGACTACGGTCGAGCCAGGGCAGCACGAACAACAGCGCGATCGAAGCCCCCATGGCAACCACACCCATGAGCTTGTCGGGGATCGCCCGCAAAATGGCGTAGAACGGCGTGAAGTACCAGACCGGTGCAATGTGCTCTGGAGTCTTGAACGCGTTGGCTTGTTCGAAGTTGGGTTTTTCGAGGAAATACCCGCCCATTTCCGGAAAGAAGAACACGATCGAGCAGAAGATGAAGAGGAACACCACCACACCGACGATATCTTTCACGGTGTAGTACGGGTGGAAGGGAATGCCGTCCAGCGGTACGCCGTTTTCGTCTTTATGCTTCTTGATGTCCACACCGTCCGGGTTGTTCGAACCCACTTCGTGCAGCGCCAGGATATGCAGCACGACCAGGCCGAGAATCACGATCGGCAGGGCCACGACGTGCAAGGCGAAGAAGCGGTTCAAGGTGATGCCGGAGATCAGATAGTCACCCCGGATCCACTGCGTCAGGTCGTTGCCGATCACCGGGATCGCACCGAACAGCGAGATGATCACCTGGGCGCCCCAGTACGACATCTGGCCCCATGGCAGCAGGTAGCCCATGAAGGCCTCCGCCATCAGCGCCAGGTAGATCAGCATGCCGAAGACCCACACCAGCTCACGAGGCTTCTGGTAGGAACCGTAGAGCAGGCCACGGAACATGTGCAGGTAGACCACGATAAAGAACGCCGACGCGCCGGTGGAGTGCAGCAGGCGCAGGATCGAGCCGTACTCGACATCGCGCATGATGCCTTCAACGGAGGCGAAGGCTTCTTCGGCTGACGGCGTGTAGCTCATCGTCAGCCAGACACCGGTGACCAGTTGGTTGACCAGCACCAGCAGGGCCAGGGAGCCGAAGAAGTAGAAGAAGTTGAAGTTTTTCGGAGCGTAATATTTGCTGAGATGGTCTTCCCACATCTTGGTGGCAGGAAAACGCGCATCCACCCAATCCATGAACTTGCTCATCAGGCTTTCTCCCCCTCGTCGACGCCAATGACAATGATGCTGTCAGTCTCGTAGTGATGTGGCGGAACTGGCAGGTTCAGTGGTGCGGGTTGTGACTTGTAGACGCGGCCAGCGAGGTCATAGTGAGAACCGTGGCAGGGGCAGAAATAGCCGCCGACCCAGTCCTTGCCCAGATCCGCAGGCGCCACTTCCGGGCGGAAGGTGGGGGAGCAACCCAAGTGGGTGCAGATACCGATCAGCAGCAGAATCTCAGGCTTGATCGAACGCATTTCCTTATCGACGTAGGCGGGCTGGTCGGAATTCTTCGAATCGGGATCAGACAAGCGATCTTCGATTTTCTTCAGATTCCCCAGGATCTCCTCAGTACGACGAACAATGAAGACCGGCTGACCGCGCCACTCAGCAATCATCTGCTGGCCTGGGTCGATCTTGCTGACATTCACTTTCACCGGTGCACCTGCGGCTTTCGCCTTGGCACTGGGAAACCATGACCCCACGAACGGGACCGCAGCCCCCACCGCTCCTGCAGCACCCACCACGGATGTGGCTGCTACCAAGAAGCGACGCCGGCCTGCATTCACGCCGTCATTGCTCATTCAGTCCTCTCCCATCAGCTTTTTGGCCTGTTAAATCAGGCGTCTACTAAGTGTTGAATCTTTACTTATAAAAATTTTGCCGAATGGTAATGAAAAGCCCCACGTATGACAAGGGAATTGCCCGGGCCTCCGCCTCCAGGCCTTGTAGTATAGGGGGTCTACGGATGTGGCAAGTTGTCACGCGCAAATTTGTGCATAAATCGCAGGCAATAAAAAACGCCCAGCTCCGTGAGGAGGCTGGGCGTTTTTGTGGAACGTAAAGCGAATTAACGCTTCGAGTACTGCGGACGCTTACGCGCTTTACGCAGACCGACTTTCTTACGTTCAACTTCACGGGCATCGCGAGTTACGAAGCCAGCTTTGCGCAGAGCGCCACGCAGGGTTTCGTCGTACTGCATCAGAGCGCGAGTGATACCGTGGCGGATTGCGCCAGCTTGACCACTTACACCGCCACCGATAACGGTGACGTAGATGTCGAACTTTTCAACGGTCTCGGTCAGTTCCAGCGGCTGACGAACTACCATGCGGGCAGTTTCGCGGCCGAAGAAGTTGTCCAGGGAGCGGTTGTTGATCGAGATGTTACCAGTGCCCGGACGCAGGAAAACGCGTGCGGTTGCGGTTTTGCGACGGCCAGTGCCGTAATTTTGAGTCGCCGACATAATGAACTATTCCGTTAAAACTTCAGTTCTTGGGGCTGCTGAGCAGCATGAGGGTGTACAGCGCCCGCATAGACTTTCAGCTTGCGAAACATATCGCGACCCAGTGGGCCCTTCGGCAGCATGCCTTTGACCGCGATTTCGATCGGGGCTTCAGGCTTCTTGGAAATCAGGCCTTCAAAGTTGGAAGACTTGATACCGCCTGGGAAACCGGAGTGACGGTAGTACATTTTGTCTTGCGCTTTGTTGCCGGTAACACGAACCTGCTCAGCGTTGATGATCACGATGTAGTCACCGGTGTCAACGTGAGGGGTGTACTCAGGCTTGTGCTTGCCACGCAGACGGCTGGCGACTTCAGTGGCCAGACGACCCAGGGTCTGACCAGCGGCGTCGACGACAAACCAGTCGCGCTGAACTGTTTCCGGTTTTGCAGTAAAAGTTGTCATTCTTTAATAGCCTCAGGGGCCGCCCTGTAAATTAGACGGCGGATCTTACTGAATAGTGCGTACTTTGACAAGTCAAAGGCAGCCGGATACAGACGCTATCGGGGGCTCGGGTCGGCGCGTCCGTTCAACGGCAAGATTCTTCGGCAGGCGGCGCATCACTTCCACTGCAGAAAGAGGTGGGCAATTATGCAGATTGCGAAAAAAAATTCAACCTGCTTTTATGATTGTTTTCCCCGAAGGAGTACCCGATGGATTATCGACAGCTGGGCCGCACCGATCTGAACGTGAGCGCGATCGCCTTGGGCACCATGACCTGGGGTGAGCAGAACAGCGAGGCAGAGGCCTTCGCTCAGATCGAACGGGCCAAGGCCGCGGGGATCAACTTCCTCGACACGGCGGAAATGTACCCGGTACCGCCCAAGGCCGACACCTATGCCACCACCGAGCGTTATATTGGTAATTACTTCAAGAGCCGCGGCGACCGTGCCGACTGGGTGCTCGCCAGCAAGATCGCCGGCCCCGGCAACACCATCGACTACATTCGCGACGGCCACCTGCGCCACAACCGCAAGCACATCGTCGAGGCCCTCGACGCCAGCCTCAAGCGCCTGCAAACCGACTGGATCGACCTCTACCAGCTGCACTGGCCGGAGCGCAGCACCAACTTCTTCGGCCAACTGAGCTACAAGCACAAGGACGAGGACGACCTCACCCCGCTGGAGGAAACCCTCGAAGCGCTGGACGAGCAAGTGAAGGCCGGCAAGATCCGCCACATCGGCCTGTCCAATGAAACGCCATGGGGCACCATGAAATTCCTCGCCCTGGCCGAAGCCCGTGGCTGGACCCGCGCGGTGTCGATCCAGAACCCCTACAACCTGCTCAACCGCAGCTTTGAAGTGGGCCTGGCGGAAGTCGCGATCCGCGAACAGTGCGGCCTGCTCGCCTACTCGCCCCTGGCGTTCGGCATGCTCAGCGGCAAATACGAAAACGGCGCACGCCCGGCCAAGGCGCGCCTGACGGAATACAGCCGCTTCAGCCGCTACTTCAACCCGCAGTCGGAAGCGGCGTGCAGCCGCTACGTGGCACTGGCGCGCGAGCATGGCCTGGACCCGGCGCAGATGGCCCTGGCGTTTGTGACACAGCAGCCGTTCGTGACCAGCAACATCATTGGCGCGACAAGTCTGGAGCAACTGGACAGCAACATTGCCAGTGCCGACCTGAAGCTGTCGAAGGAAGTGCTGGAAGGGATCGAGGCGATTCAGAAGGATCATCCGAACCCTGCGCCTTGATTAATTAACCAGCCCGACACCGCCCCTGTGGCGAGCGGGCTTGCCCCGCGTTGGGCTGCGCAGCAGCCCCAAAACCTCATCCCTCAATCTTTCTGAAGGAAAAAGGGGATGGGCGGGATCAGGGCTGCTGCGCAGCCCAACGCGGGGCAAGCCCGCTCGCCACAACAGCCCAGCGTTCCGTGGTCAAAGTGCGCGCGCAATAATCTCCTTCATGATCTCATTGGTCCCCGCGTAAATCCGCTGCACCCGCGCATCCGCCCAGGCCCGGGCAATCGGGTATTCCCACATGAAACCGTAGCCGCCGTGCAACTGCACGCATTCGTCGAGCACCTTGCATTGCAGGTCCGTGGCCCAGTACTTGGCCATCGCGGCGGTGGGCACGTCCAGCTTGCCTTCCAGGTGCAGCGCCATGCACTTATCGACGAACACGCGGCCGATCTGAATCTCGGTAGCCATCTCCGCCAACTTGAACCGCGTGTTCTGGAAGTCGGCGATGGCCTTGCCGAACGCCTTGCGCTCACGGGTGTATTCCAGCGTCCACTGCAACGCCGCCTCGGCTGACGACAGCGCGCCAATTGCCACGGTCAGGCGCTCCTGGGGCAACTCCTGCATCAGGTACGCGAAGCCCATGCCCGCTTGCCCGAGCAGATTCTCCTTGGGCACGCGCACATCCTGGAAGAACAGCTCCGAGGTGTCCTGGGCCTTCATGCCGACCTTCTCCAGGCGCTTGCCCTTGTCGAAGCCCGGCGTGTCGGCTTCCACCAGGAACAGGCTGGTGCCCTTGGCGCCGGCCTTGGGATCGGTCTTGGCGACCACGATCACCAGCTCGGCAAGAAAGCCGTTGGTGATGAAAGTCTTGGAGCCGTTGATCACATACTCATCGCCATCCAGCACGGCCGTGGTCTTGACGCCTTGCAGGTCGGAGCCGGCACCGGGCTCAGTCATGGCGATGGCGGTGACCATTTCGCCGGAGATCAATTTAGGCAGGTACTTGTGCTTCAGCGCCTCACTGCCGTAATGCAGGATGTACGGCGCGACAATGTCCGAATGCAGGGAAAACCCGATGCCGGTCAGCCCGAGCCGGCTGATCTCCTCGATCACCACCGCGCTGTAGAGAAAATCCGCCCCCAGGCCGCCGTACTCCTCCGGCAGATGGGAGCACAGCATCCCCGCCTCCCCCGCCTTGCTCCACAGGGCACGGTCGATATAGCCCTGCTTCTCCCATTGCCCGTGGAACGGTGCAGCGTCTTTTTCAAGGAAGGTGCGCACGCTCTCGCGAAAGAGTTCGTGCTCCGGGCTGAACAAGGTTCTGGGGATCATGGGTCACCTGCTGGGATTGTCGGACAAGAAGGAGCCCACAGAGCCTATGCCGCGAAGGCATCACAGGACACTGGACACATGCGACAAAAAATAAGACGATCCAGCCGTCTGGTGACCACTTTCCCCTATAAGAATAAATGAAATTATGTCTAACCAAATCTCCACGCCGTTGCGGCGCGTCAGCATTTTGGCCATTGATCGGGTATTCGCTTCAACCCTCATGCAAGCCAAGGATTTCTTCCACCTCGCCAGCCTGCGGTATGGCAAACAGCAAGGCCTGGGCCTGACCCCGGCATTCGAGACGCGCCTGGTCAGCCCCGACGGGCAATCGGTGCGCAGCTTCAGTGATGTGATCATGCCGGTGGACGGCGGCCTCGAAGACGCCGACATCATTGTGTTGCCGGCCTTCTGGGATGATTTCGACGCCCTGTGCACGCGCTACCCGCAAGTGCTGCCCTGGCTGCGCGAACAACACGCCCGTGGCGCCGTCCTCTGCGGCGAAGCCACCGGGGTGTTCTGGCTGGCCGAAGCCGGCCTGCTCGATGGCAAGGAGGCGACCACCTACTGGCGTTTCTTCAATGCCTTCGGCGAACGCTTCCCCAAGGTCCAGCTCAACCAGGACAAGCACCTCACCGACGCCGACAACCTGTACTGCGCCGGCGGCACCACCTCGGCGTGCGATCTTTATATCTACCTGATCGAGCGCTTCTGCGGCGCCAACATCGCCCAGGCCGTGGCCCGCGATATTCTCTACGAAGTGCAGCGCAGTTACTCGCCTGGGCGCATCGGGTTTGGGGGGCAGAAGCTGCACCAGGACGTGATCATCCTGCAGATCCAGCACTGGCTTGAAGAGCACTTCGCCGACAAGTTCCGCTTCGAAGACGTCGCCCGGGAACACGGCATGAGCATCCGCAACTTCATGCGCCGCTTCCAGACTGCTACCGGTGACAAGCCGCTGCATTACCTGCAGCGGCTGCGCATCGAAACCGCCAAGGGCCTGCTCTCGGCCAGCCGCAAGAGCATCAAGACCATCAGTTATGAGGTGGGTTACGACGATGCAAGTTTCTTTGCGCGGCTGTTCAGACAGCACACGGAGCTGTCGCCCAACCAGTACCGCCAGCAGTTCCAGCAGGCCGCATAACCAAGGCTAAACGCGGTAGAAAACTGTGGGAGCGGGCTTGCTCGCGAATGCGGAGCGTCAGTCGAAACATTCGTCACTGATACACCGCATTCGCGAGCAAGCCCGCTCCCACCTGTGATCTGCGCTGTGCGGGAGATCACGCATAAAAAGGCCCGTATCCAGCAATTCCAGCAAAGCCGCATAACCGAGGCTGTACACAACCCCATGTGGGAGCTGGCTTGCCTGCGATAGCGATGTATCAGTGAGTGTATCTGTCGCTGACCCACCGCCATCGCGGGCAAGCCCGGCTCCCACTTCTGATCTGCGCTGTGCGGGAGATCCCCCATAGAAAAGGCCCGCATCCAGCAATTCCAGCAAAGCCGCATAACCGAGGCTGTACACAACCCCATGTGGGAGCTGGCTTGCCTGCGATAGCGGTGTATCAGTGAGTGTATCTGTCGCTGCCCCACCGCCATCGCGGGCAAGCCCGGCTCCCACCTCTGATCTGCGCTGTGCGGGAGATCCCCATAAAAAAGGCCCGCATCCAGCAACTCCAGCAAAGCCGCATAACCGAGGCTGTGCACAACCCCATGTGGGAGCTGGCTTGCCTGCGATAGCGGTGTATCAGTGAGTGAATCTGTCGCTGACCCACCGCCATCGCGGGCAAGCCCGGCTCCCACCTGTGATCTGCGCTGTGCGGGGACACACGCATAAAAAAGGCCCGCATCGCTGCAGGCCTTTTTAATTTCGGGCACATCGACTACGGCTTGTGGCCGCGTGACAGGAACTCGTGGGACTGCATTTCCAGCAAGCGGCTCAGCGTGCGTTGGAACTCGAAGTTCAAGCGGCCGCCGGTATACAGGTCCTTGAGCTCGACTTCCGCCGAGATGATCAACTTGACGTTGCGGTCATAGAACTCGTCGACCATGTTGATGAAACGGCGCGCAATGTCGTCGGTGGTGACGCCCATCTGCTCGACGCCGCTCAAGATCACCGCGTGGAAGATCTTGCCCAGTTCGATGTAGTCGTTCTGGCTGCGCGGGCCGTCGCACAGTTGACGGAACTCGAACCAGGCCACGTCATCGCAGGTGCGCAACGCGATGATTTCGCGGTTCTCGATCATCAACTTGTCGTTTTCCACCGCCTTCGTGCATTCCGGCGTCAGCGCGCGGAAGCTTTTCTTCAGGCTGTCATGCGCGGCTTCGTTCAGCGGGAAGTGGAACAACTCCGCTTGCTCGAGGTGACGCAGGCGGTAGTCGACGCCGCTGTCGACGTTGACGATCTCGGTGTTCTGCTTGATCAGCGCGATGGCCGGCAGGAAGCGCGCACGCTGCAGGCCGTCCTTGTACAAGCCGTCGGGCACGATGTTGGAGGTGGCGACCAGGGTCACGCCGTTCTTGAACAGCTCTTCCATCAGGGTGCCGAGGATCATGGCATCGGTGATGTCGGAGACGAAGAACTCATCGAAGCAGATCACCCGCGCTTCTTCGGAGAAGCGCTTGGCGATGATGGTCAGCGGGTTCTTCTCGCCCGGCAGGGTCTTCATCTCTTCGTGCACACGCTTCATGAAGCGGTGGAAGTGCGTGCGGACCTTTTCCTTGAACGGCAGCGCCTCGAAGAACGTGTCGACCAGGTATGTCTTGCCCCGGCCGACGCCACCCCAGAAATACAGGCCCTTGACCGGCACGTGGTCTTTCTTGCCAAACAGCTTGCTGAACATCCCTGGTTTGCTCTGCGAGGCCGCGACCAGGTCGTCGTACAGGCGCTGCAAATGACGCACAGCATTTTCCTGGGCGGCGTCGTGGAAGAACTCAGGGCGTTTCAGATCAGCTTGATATCGTTCTAGGGGCGTCATAATTTCGTTAGCAAGGCAACAAAAACGGGCCGTCACTGTAACGACGGCCCTGGATAATGGCAATCAACCCTTGGTCGGGTTAATCCTCGATTGGGGTCAACGCAACGCGCAGCGCTTCAACGGCGGCATCGCGCGCCGTGCTGTCGGCGAACTCGGCGCTGTCGGCGACGGCGGCGCCGTCCAGCCATACGCTGAAGCTCAGGGCCTCGGTGCGTACGTCCAGCGCGCTGCCACTTTGCAGTTGCTTGGTCACTGCGCCCGCCGCCTTGCCATCGGCAAAGTTGCGCGACAGCAGCAATTGCTCGCCATCGGCGGCCAACAGGCGGAAACGGAAGCTGCCGTCGTCCTCACGAAAGCTCACGAAGCGCGCGGCTTTCGCGGCTTTTTTCTTGGTAGCAACCGGCGCGGCCGCCTGGTTGACGAACGAGCGCAGGCCAACTGCTTCGCGCAACTGCGCGAGGAACGGCGCAGCGACGGCACGGGCTTTCTTGGCGCCGATCAGCAGCAGGTCTTCCATGTCCGAAGGGCGCGACATCAGCTGGTGGTAACGCTCACGCGGCTCGGCCAGTTGGCTGTCCAGCAACTGGAACAGACGGTTCTTCGCCTCGCCCCAACCCAGCCCTTGCAGCAGCTCGGCGCGGAACTCTTCTTCCTGGGCCTTGGTTGCAAAGGCCTGGTACAGGGTGAACAGGTGCGAGTTGTCCGGATCCTTGGCTTCGCCCGGCGCGCGGGAGTCAGTGACGATCCGCGAGATCGCGTCCTTCATGTCCTTGGCGCTGGTGAACAGCGGGATGGTGTTGTCGTAGCTTTTCGACATCTTGCGGCCATCCAGGCCCGGCAAGGTGGCGACGCTTTCTTCGATCAACGCTTCGGGCATGGTGAAGAATTCCTGACCGTTGCCGAACAGGTGGTTGAAGCGCTGGCCGATGTCGCGAGCCATTTCCACGTGCTGGATCTGGTCGCGGCCGACCGGCACCTTGTGCGCGTTGAACATCAGGATGTCCGCCGCCATCAGCACCGGGTAGCTGTACAGGCCCATGCTGATGCCCGCATCCGGGTCTTCGCCGGCTTCGACGTTCTTGTCCACCGAGGCCTTGTAAGCGTGGGCGCGGTTGAGCAGGCCCTTGGCGGCCACGCAGGTGAGCAGCCAGGTCAGCTCGGGAATTTCCGGTATGTCGGACTGGCGATAGAACGTCACCCGGTTCACATCCAGGCCACCGGCCAGCCAGGTCGCGGCGATTTCCATGCGCGAGCGCTGGATGCGCTGCGGGTCATCGCACTTGATCAGGGCGTGGTAGTCGGCCAGGAAGTAGAAAGAGTCGGCATTGGCGTCCTGGCTGGCGAGAATCGCCGGGCGGATCGCGCCGGCGTAGTTGCCCAGATGCGGCGTGCCGGTGGTGGTGATGCCGGTGAGGATACGGGTACGAGTCGTCATGGGTAATCGCTTATCAGACTGCTATCAATTCGAGAGACGCGGCAGCACCAGATCCTTGAGATCGGTCAGCTTGCCGTGAAAAAAGTGTCCGCATTCTGCCACTTTCAGCAGCTCATGGGGGCGTTTCAGGGCGGCGGACCAGTCGTAGACGACTTGCGGGTCGACCACTTCGTCGGTTTCCGGCTGGATCAGGGTCAATGGGCAGCCCTGGGGCAGCACGTCGGAATCGCGCAGGCGCATCACCGCCGCGGCGACCATGAACAGGTGCGCGAGCTTTTCGCCCTTGGCTTCCAGGCGACCGCCCAGGCTGGCGGCCACGTAGCCACCGAAGGAAAAACCCAGCAGCGTGATCGGCAGGTCGGGGTGCTTTTCCCGTAGCCAGGTAGCGGCCGCTTCGGCATCGTCCACTTCACCGGTGGCCATGTCGTGGGTGCCGGCACTCGCGCCGACGCCACGATAATTGAAACGCAAAGTAATCAAACCGGCATCGCGGGCGGTGCGTTGCAGGGTCGATACAACTTTATTGAGCATGGTCCCGCCTTGCACCGGGTTAGGGTGGCAGATCAGCGCCAGGCCACGTGGCTCGGGGTGATCAAGGTACAGGGCTTCCAGTTGGCCTACCGGGCCATCGATCAAAACGGGGGTTTCACGCATGAGCAAGGAATGAACTCCGTGACCTCTCAAAGGGTCGACTCGTCTAGCTAAAAGTCTGTGCATGGCATCATTGCGAGCTTAATCGCGGTATACAGCGCAGGTCCGAGCCGTTAACGTAAAGCAAAGCCGTTTATAGAGGAAGGACTCGTGGAACACTCGCTCTTAGTTTGGTTGTTGCCGACTCTTGCCCTGGTTGCCGGTGTCGCCATTGGTTTCCTGGTTGCTCGCTTGCTGCCGAATGCCGCGCCTAACCGCACGCAGCGTCAGCTGGATGACATCCAGGAACGTTTTGACAGTTATCAGAACGAGGTTGTTACCCACTTCAACAGCACCGCGACCCTGGTCAAGAAGCTCACTCAGAGCTACCAGGAAGTACAGGATCACCTCGCCGATGGCGCCAACCGCCTGGCCCTCGACGACATCACCCGCCAGCGCCTGCTGGCCGCGCTGCATTCCGATGCACCGCAAGCTCCACGCGAGCGCCTGACCCCACCCCGGGAAAACCAGGAGCCGCCACGGGACTACGCGCCAAAAACGCCAAACGCCCCGGGCATGCTGGATGAGCATTACGGCTTGAAGAAGTAAGTCATCTTCAAGCACTGAAAAAGCCCGGCTGATCGATGATCAGCCGGGCTTTTTTGTGGGCGCCAAATCCATCAGGCAACCCCGCTCAACTGTGGGAGCTGGCTTGTCGGCGATGGCGGTGGGTCATTCAGCCTTTGTGTCACTGACACACCGCATTCGCGGGCAAGCCCGCTCCCACATTTTGATTGAGCCGAGGCTCGGGAGAGGCGTCGCTGCTGCAGCAACTCGCGCTCGATCTACACATGCTGCCCTTGGGAGCCAAATCCATCAGGCAACCGCGCTCAACTGTGGGAGCTGGCTTGCCGGCGATGGCGGTGGGTCATTCGGCATCTGTGTCACTGACACACCGCATTCGCGGGCAAGCCCGCTCCCACATTTTGATTGAGCCCAGGCTTGGGAGAGGCGTTGCTGCTGCGGCAACCCGCTCTTGATCTACATATGCTGCCCTTGGGAGCCAAATCCATCAGGCAACCCCGTCCAACTGTGGGAGCTGGCTTGCCGGCGATGGCGGTGGGTCATTCAGCCTCTGTGTCACTGACACACCGCATTCGCGGGCAAGCCCGCTCCCACATTTAGATTGAGCCCAGGCTTGGGAGAGGCGTTGCTGCTGCAGCAACGCGCTCTCGATCTACACATGTTGCCCTTGGAAGCCAAATCCATCAGCCAACCCCGCCCAACTGTGGGAGCTGGCTTGCCGGCGATGGCGGTGGGTCATTCAGCATCTGTGTCACTGACACACCGCATTCGCGGGCAAGCCCGCTCCCACATTTTGATTGAGCCCAGGCTCGGGAGAGGCGTTGCTGCTGCAGCAACCCGCTCTTGATCTACACATGCTGCCCTTGGGAGACAAATTTATCAGCCAACCCCGGTCAACTGTGGGAGCTGGCTTGCCGGCGATGGCGGTGGGTCATTCGGCCTCTGTGTCACTGACACACCGCATTCGCGGGCAAGCCCGCTGCCACATTTTGATTGAGCTCAGCCTCAGGCCACGGGTTGCTCTTGCAGCAACCCGCTCTCGATCCGCACGTGCCGTCCATGGAAGCGCTTGAGGCTGCTGCGATGGCCGACGCTGACAATGCTCAAACCCGGCAGCTCATCGATCAATGCCTGATACAGGCTCGCCTCATCCTCTTCATCCATCGCCGAAGTGGCTTCGTCCATGTACAGCCATTGCGGTGCAAACAACAACGCGCGCGCGAAGGCCAGGCGCTGCTGCTCGCCCGGCGAGAGCATGCGCTGCCAGTGGTTGGCCTCGTCCAGGCGTGCGACCAGATGCGGCAGGCGGCAGGTTTCCAGCACCTGAGCATAACGTTCTGCCGGATAGACGCTGTCGTCCTGTGGATAACTCAACACGGCCTTCAAGGTGCCGATCGGCAGATAAGGTTTCTGCGGCAGGAACAAATAACGCGCCGCCGGCAGGCGAATACTGCCGTGCCCCGCCGGCCACAGATGGCCCATCGCGCGCAACAGGGTACTTTTGCCACTGCCGGAACGCCCGCTGAGCATCAGGCGCTGGCCAGGCTCCACGGTCATGTCGGCGGCGGTGAGCAAGTGGCGGCCATCGGCCAGGTCCATGCCGAGGTCCTGCACCACCAGGCGCTCGCCTTCCGCGCGCACGTCAATCGCCGGCGCACGCTGCTCGTTATCACGCATGGCCTGGTGGAAGCTCAGCAGACGATCACTCGTGGCGCGCCACGACGCCAGCTCCGAATACGCACTGATAAACCAGCTGAAATTCTCTTGCACATTGCCGAACGCCGAGTTGATTTGCATCAGCTCTCCCAGCTCGATCTTGCCGGTGAAATAACGCGGCGCGGCGACGATAAAGGGGAAGATGATCGCGATCTGGCTGTAGCCAGCGGTGAAGAAAGTCAGGCGCTTGGACACTTTCATGATGTCCCAGAAGTTGTGCCAGACCTTGGCGAAGCGGGCGCTCAAGCGCTGGTTTTCATTCGGCTCGCCGTTGTACAGGGCGATGCTCTCGGCGTTTTCGCGCACGCGCACCATGGAGAAACGCAGGTCCGCTTCGAAGCGTTGTTGTTGGTTGCTCAGGCCGATCAAGCGACGGCCGATGAGGTGCGTGAGCCAACTGCCGACGGCGGCATAAAGCAGCGCACACCAGAACATGTAGCCCGGGATGGTGATGCCGAACACTTCGATGCTACCCGACACGCCCCACAGGATGATCGAGAACGACACCAGGCTGACCACGTTGCGTAACAGCCCCAGGCCCAGGCTCAGGGTGCTTGAAGTGAAGTTGTTGAGGTCTTCGGAAATCCGCTGGTCCGGGTTATCGGTGTAACCGCCCTGCTCCAGCTGGTAGTAGTTCTTGTGGCCCAGCCAGCGCGCGAAGTGCTGCTCGGTGAGCCAGGCCCGCCAGCGGATGGTCAGCATCTGGGTCAGGTACAAGCGGTACACCGCGCCGAGAATCGCCACGGCGGCGATCCCGCCGAAGTAGCCGATCAACTGCCAGAAAGCCGCCGTGTCCTTCTTCTCCAAGGCGTTGTAGAAGTCTTTGTACCAGTGGTTGATCCAGACCGAAATTGCCACGCTGAACAACGACAGGCCAATCACCGCGGCCAGCAGCAGCCAGGCCTTGCCCTTCTCTTCACTGCGCCAATACGGCGTGATCATCGCCCAGGTTCGGCGGAAGAATTGCCCACGCACCGCGTCATTGACCGCGGAATACTCAGCGTTCTGATTCATCGTTCAGGCTCGGTAGGGTAAAGAATGACAGGCGTTTGAACCGATCATAGACGATCGGTTCAGGGCTCCGTGCGGCCTGAAGCAGATTGTTCAGACTTCGTTCAGCGCCGTACCGGGCGCTTCTGCAACTTGCGCTGCAAGGTGCGGCGGTGCATGCCGAGGGCGCGGGCAGTGGCGGAGATGTTGCCTTCGTGCTCGGTCAGCACGCGCTGGATGTGTTCCCACTGCAGGCGGTCAACCGACATCGGGTTTTCCGGCACCAGGGTGTCGAGGTCGGCGTGCTCGGAGAGCAAGGCGGCCAACACGTCATCGGCGTCCGCCGGTTTGCACAGGTAGTTACAGGCGCCGCGCTTGATGGCTTCGACAGCGGTGGCAATGCTGGAATAACCAGTAAGGATCACCACGCGCATTTCCGGGTCGAGCTCCAGCAGCTTGGGCAGCAGCACCAGGCCGGAGTCGCCATCCATTTTCAGGTCGAGCGCGGCATAGTCCGGCAGGTCGGCCTGGGCGATGGTCAGGCCCTCCTCGGCCGAACCAGCGGTGCTCACGCGAAAGCCGCGACGGCTCATGGCGCGCGCCATCACGCGGGTAAAGGTGGCGTCGTCATCTACCAGCAGCAGGTGCGGCAGTTCTTCGCCTTCGACTTGGATCTCGTCACTCATCGATATCTCCTCGTGCGACACGGGGCAGGCGCAGCTCGGTGAGCGTGCCACCTTCCTCATGACTATAGAGCTTCACTGAGCCGCCCGCGCGGGTCACGCTGGCCTTGCTCAAAAACAGGCCGAGGCCGAAGCCTTTGCCCTTGGTGGTAAAGAAGGGTTTGCCGATCTGCTCGGCAATGGCCAGCGGCACGCCCGCGCCGTGGTCGCGAATGCTGATGGTGACGTTTTCGGCGTCCCAGTCCAGTTGCACGCCCAGGCCTTCGGGGCAGGCGTCGGCGGCATTGTTCAGCAGGTTCAGCAGCGCTTGGGTCAAGTCGGGCGGCGGCGCCATGCGTGGCACGGTGCCCTGCCCCAGCAGGTTGAAACGGTAACTGGCCTCGGGACGCATCAGGTGCCAGCGGTTCAGGGCTTCGTCGAGCCACTGGGTCACATCCTGCATCTCCACCGCCAGGCGGCGATTGGCCTCGGCGGCGCGCACCAGTTGCTGCAAGGTCTGCTTGCACTGCTTGACCTGTTCCTGCAGCACGCTCAAATCGTCCTGCAGGGCCGGGTCGTGATGGTCCTGGGTCATTTCCTTGAGCAGCACGCTCATGGTCGCCAGCGGTGTGCCCAATTCATGGGCGGCGCCGG
Organism: Pseudomonas sp. 13B_2.1_Bac1; assembly: GCF_025466155.1. Lineage (NCBI taxonomy): Bacteria > Pseudomonadati > Pseudomonadota > Gammaproteobacteria > Pseudomonadales > Pseudomonadaceae > Pseudomonas > Pseudomonas sp. 13B_2.1_Bac1. The sequence goes on from NZ_JANLOH010000115.1 coordinate 26,464, forward strand.
CAGCCTGGGTGGCGACCGCGAGCAGCTGTTGGTCGCGCAGGCCTTCTTCACGACGGATGGCGCGCAATTCTTCCTGGCGGCGCAACTCTTCGGCCATGCGCGCAGCGAAGAAGGTGATCACGGCGGCGGACAGCGCAAAACTCAGCCACATCCCGTAGATCTGCAGGTTTTCGCGGGCGATGGGGAAGGTTTGCAGCGGATAGAAGCGCGCCAGCAACAGGGTGTACAGGGTCAGGGCGATACCCGACAGCACCACCGAGTAGCGCCACGGCAAGGTCACGGCGGCGATGGTCAGTGGCACCAGGTAATAAGACACGAACGGGTTGGTGGAACCGCCGGAGAAATACAGCAACACACTGTGGATAAACAGGTCGCAGGCCAATTGCAGGGCGTATTCCAGCTCGGTCACCGGCCACGTGGTGCGCAACCGGATCGCGGTGAACACGCACAGCACGATGGAGAAACCGAGGGTCACGGCCAGTTGCAGCCACGGCAGCGGCAACAGGTCGAACCAATAGGCGAGACCGACGGAGCCAGCCTGTGCGGCCAGTACCAGCGTGCGGATGAACGTCAGGCGCCAGAGGTTCTGGCGGGTGGCGGAAGTCAGTTTTACGGCGGCGAGCATGAGCTCTCCCGGTGAGCGCTGCAGGCGGATCGGCACGAGTATAAACGAAGCGGCGCCTCGGACATTGGGTGTGTGGCTCTTTGACGCAGGGCGCCGCAGCTTCACGTGGCACGCTTCAAACAGCAGGAATCCGCGTGCCTTTTAGCTTGTAGCACGCAGCTTGAAACTTTTTTTTCTAATTCGTAAACCCGAAGAACCCGATGCCACCGTCTACAGTCATACCCGATACGAACACCCTAAGGAGCTTCCATGTCTCGTTTCACTCGCAGTGCAGCCATTTTCACCCTCAGCGCCAGCGCCCTGGCCAGCCTCCCGGCCCTGGCTGCCGATGAACTGCATTACAACCAGATTTCCCTGCGTGCCGAGGTCAGCCAGGAAGTGGCCCGCGACAAGATGATCGTCACCCTCTACACCGAGTCCCAGAACACTGACCCTGCCAAGCTCGCCGCCGAAATCACCACCACCCTGAACAAGGCCCTGGGCGAGGCGCGCGAAGTCAAAGGCGTGACCTTGCGCCAGGGCAGCCGCAACAGCTACCCGATCTACGACAACAAGAACCAGAAGATCACCGGCTGGCGTGAGCGCGCCGAACTGCGCCTGGAAAGCGCGGACTTCCCGGCACTGTCGAAACTCACCGGCGAATTGCTCAACACCCTGAAAATGGAAAACATGGACTTCGCCATCGCCGACGCCACGCGCAAGGCCAGCGAAGATGCCCTGCTCAAGGACGCGGTTGCCGCCTTTAAAGCCCGCGCACAACTGGCCACCGACGCGCTGGGCGGCAAGGGTTACAAGATCGTCAACTTGAACTTCAACACCAATGGCTACCCACAACCTTATGCCCGTGGCGGGATGATGATGAAGGCGGCCATGGCCGATTCGGCACCAACGCCTGAAGTGGAAGCGGGCACCAGCCAGGTCAACATGAGCGCCGATGGCGTGATCGAAGTGCAGATGCAGTGACCCCTACCTGAGAAACCTGAACGGCGTTACCCTCGGTAGCGCCGTTTTCGTTTGGGCAGCTTATATATGCCTGCCACTTCAGGGGTCTCCATGGAAAGAATTGCTTTCAAACCGCTACTCCTTGCCGCAGGCCTGCTGGCCTTTATGCCGATGGCCCACGCGGCCAGCACCCTGGTCTATTGCTCCGAAGCCAGCCCCGCCGGCTTCGATCCCAGCCAGTACACCAGCGGCACCGATTTCGATGCCTCCGCCGAAACCGTGTTCAACCGCCTGACCCAATTCAAGCGTGGCGGCACCGAAGTCGAACCTGGCCTGGCGACGAGCTGGGATGTCTCCAAAGACGGCCTGACCTACACCTTCCACCTGCGCGATGGCGTCAAGTTCCACACCACCGATTTCTTCACCCCTACCCGCGACTTCAATGCGGATGACGTGCTGTTTACCTTCAATCGCCTGCTCGATGCCGACAGTCCGTTCCGCAAGGCCTACCCCTCCGAGTCGCCGTATTTCACCGACATGGGTTTGAACACCACGATCAAAAACGTCGAAAAAATCGACGAACACACCGTGCGCTTCAACCTCAACAATGTGGATGCCTCGTTCGTGCAGAACCTGGCCATGAGCTTTGCTTCGGTGCAGTCCGCCGAATATGCCGCCCAACTGCTGAAACAAGGCAAAGCCGAAGACATCAACCAGAAGCCCGTGGGCACCGGGCCGTTCGTGTTCAAGCGCTACCAGAAAGACTCGCAGATTCGCTACGTGGCGAATAAACAGTACTGGAAGCCCGAGGATGTGAAGCTCGACAACCTGGTGTTCGCCATCACCCCGGACGCCGCCTCGCGCCTGCAGAAGCTCAAGGCCGGTGAGTGCCAGGTCAGCGGTTACCCGCGCCCTGCCGACATCGACGTGATGAAACAGGACCCCAACCTGCGCGTGCTGCAGCAAGCCGGTTTCAACCTGGGTTTCCTGGCCTACAACGTGACCCACCCGCCGCTGGACCAGCTCAAGGTGCGCCAGGCCCTGGACATGGCCATCGACAAGCCGGCGATCATCAAGGCCGTGTACCAGAGCGCCGGGCAATTGGCGCAGAACGCGTTGCCTCCGGCGCAGTGGTCTTATGACCCGAACATCAAGGATGCGCCCTACGATCCGACCAAGGCGCGGGCGCTACTAAAAGAAGCAGGGGTTGCACCGGGTACGACCATCAACTTGTGGGCGATGACGGTCCAGCGTGCCTCCAATCCAAATGCGCGCATGTCGGCGCAGATGATCCAGCAGGATTGGGAGAAAGTCGGCATCAAGGCCAATATCGTCAGCTATGAGTGGGGCGAATACATCAAGCGCGCCAAAAATGGCGAGCACGACGCGATGATTTATGGCTGGACGGGCGACAATGGTGACCCGGATAACTGGCTCGGCGTGCTCTACAGTTGTGCTGCGGTCAAGGGCAGCAACTACGCAAAATGGTGTAACCCGGCGTACGACAAACTGGTCCAGGAAGCCAAAGTCAGCAGCGACCGCGAGCAGCGCATCAAGTGGTATCAACAGGCGCAAAAAATACTTAAGGAACAAGTACCTATAACGCCTATTGCGAATTCGACGGTTTTCCAACCGCTGCGCAAGGAAGTGCGCGACTTCAAGATCAGCCCGTTCGGCCTGACGCCGTTCTACGGCGTGAGTCTAGATAAGTAACAGCAGCGCCCCAACCGAGTGCGCTAGACGCCTCGTTTGGGCTTTTTTGGTGCGCCTGTTGCACCGAAAAAACCCTCGAAATAGACGCAATTGTGTAGAAACTTTCATAATTGCGACATTCCTGTACGTTCGTACCACTGTTTCAGCCTCGCAACGGTTCAGCATCTTGCAATGGGTATGGCGCCTGCATAAGTATCCGCAGGCCGACTCACGAGGTCGCCCTCACCACCAAAAATGACAACAAATCATGAGGCCAACATGCTTAAACACGCAGTCCTTCCGTTATTAGTGAGCGCTGGCCTTATGGCCGCGGCCCCTTTCGCCCATGCGGCGACTAACCTGGTGTTCTGCTCCGAAGGGAGCCCGGCTGGTTTCGATCCAGGCCAGTACACCACCGGAACAGACTTCGATGCTTCGGCCGAAACCATGTTCAACCGCCTGACCCAGTTCGAACGCGGCGGCACCGCTGTGATTCCTGGGCTCGCCACCAGCTGGGACGTGTCCCCGGATGGCCTGACGTACACCTTCCACCTGCGCGACGGCGTCAAGTTCCACACCACCCCGTACTTCAAGCCGACCCGTACCTTCAATGCCGATGACGTGCTGTTCACGTTCAACCGCATGATCAACAAGGACGACCCGTTCCGCAAAGCCTACCCCACCGAGTTCCCGTACTTCACGGACATGGGGATGGACACCAACATCAAGAACATCGAGAAAGTCGATGACCACACCGTCAAGTTCACCCTTGGCACCGTGGACGCCGCTTTCATCCAGAACCTGGCCATGAGCTTCGCCTCGGTCCAGTCCGCCGAGTACGCAGCCCAACTGCTGAAGAACGGCACGCCGCAAGACATCAACCAGAAGCCGATCGGCACCGGTCCGTTCGTGTTCAAGAGCTACCAGAAAGACTCGAACATTCGCTACACCGGCAACAAGGACTACTGGAACCCTGCCGATGTGAAGATCGATAACCTGATCTTCGCCATCACCACCGACCCGTCGGTGCGTATCCAGAAGCTCAAGAAAAACGAATGCCAGATCACCTTGTTCCCGCGTCCGGCCGACCTCAAGGCGCTGGGCGAAGACAAGGACCTGAAACTGCCGCACCAGGCCGGTTTCAACCTGGGCTACATCGCCTACAACGTCATGGACAAGGTCAAGGGCAGCGACCAGCCGAACCCACTGGCAGACCTGCGCGTGCGCCAGGCGCTGGACATGTCGGTGAACAAGCAGCAGATCATCGACTCCGTGTACCAGGGCGCGGGCCAACTGGCCGTCAACGCCATGCCGCCAACCCAGTGGTCGTATGACACCACCATCAAGGATGCCAAGTACGACCCTGAGAAAGCCAAGGCGCTGCTCAAGGAAGCGGGCATCAAGGAAGGTACCGAGATCGTGCTGTGGGCCATGCCGGTCCAGCGTCCGTACAACCCGAACGCCAAGCTGATGGCTGAAATGCTGCAGAACGACTGGAAGAAGATCGGTCTGAACGTAAAAATCACCAGCTATGAGTGGGGCGAGTACATCAAGCGCTCCAAAGGCGGCGAGAACCAGGCCATGATCATTGGCTGGAGCGGTGACAATGGTGACCCGGACAACTGGCTGAACGTGCTGTTCGGCTGCGACTCGCTGGCCGGTAACAACTTCTCCAAATGGTGCGACAAGAAATTCGATGGCATCGTGAAAGAAGCCAAGGCCACCTCGGATGTCGCCAAACGCACCGAGCTGTACAAGCAGGCGCAACATATCCTCAAAGATGCAGTCCCGATGACACCTATCGCGCACTCGACGGTGTATCAACCCATGCGCACCACCGTGCAGGACTTCAAGATCAGCCCGTTTGGCTTGAACTCCTTCTACGGCGTGAGCGTAAGCGGCAAGTAAGGATCACTGACGGCGACGTTTCATAACGTCGCCGTTATTGCATCCGCCTGGACCGTAGGAAACAGACCACGTTCGCAGTCGTTGCCTCCTACAGCAACGCACTGCGATACGCAGCTCTTTTGCCTACAAGGTCAGTCCGATTTTGCGCATTTACTGCGAAGTCCGCGACCCATAACGTCGTAGGACAGCAGAGGCTGCAATCTGGGAAAGGCACTTGCCGTGTGTGGGATCAGTGATGTCGCTCTGGCCACAAGGCCTGGGTGATTGCTCGCTGATGACAACTACAAACAAGGATCGGGATCGTCATGCGCCATACCACCGTTCTATCCGCAATTTTTGGCACCAGCCTGCTGGCTGTCGCCACGCTGGGCCAGGCCGCCGACAAGAAGAGCCTGGTGTTCTGCTCCGAAGGCAGCCCGGCAGGGTTTGACACTGCGCAATACACCACCGCCACCGACAACGATGCGGCCGAGCCGCTGTACAACCGCCTGGTTGAGTTTGAAAAGGGCGCGACTAATGTCGTACCTGGGCTGGCGACCAAGTGGGATATTTCCGAAGATGGCTTGACCTACACCTTCCACTTGCGTGAAGGGGTGAAATTCCACAGCAATAAGGAATTCAAGCCGACGCGCGATTTCAACGCAGACGACGTGCTGTTCACCTTCAACCGCATGCTTGACCCCGACCATCCGTTTCGCAAGGCCTACCCCACCGAGTTTCCGTACTTCAACGGGATGAGCCTGAACAAGAACATCGCCAAGGTCGAGAAAACCGGCCCGTACACCGTGGTGATGACGCTGAACACGGTCGATGCTGCCTTCGTGCAAAACATCGCCATGAGCTTCGCCTCGATCCTGTCGGCCGAATACGCCGACCAGTTGCTCAAGGCCGGCAAACCCAGCGACATCAACCAGAAGCCGATCGGCACCGGACCGTTCGTGTTCCAGCGCTACCAGAAAGATTCGCAGATCCGTTATGCAGGCAACAAACAGTACTGGGACCCGAGCAAGGTCAAGCTCGATCAGTTGATCTTCGCCATCAACACCGACGCCTCGGTGCGCGTGCAGAAGCTCAAGGCCGGCGAATGCCAGGTCACCCTGCACCCGCGTCCGGCGGACGTGGAGGCCCTCAAGGCCGACCCGAACCTGCAACTGCTGACCAAGCCTGGCTTCAACCTCGGCTATATCGCCTACAACGTGCGCCATAAGCCGTTCGACCAACTCGAAGTGCGCCAGGCGCTGGACATGGCGGTGAACAAGCAGAGCATCCTGAATGCCGTGTACCAGGGCGCGGGCCAATTGGCGGTCAACGCCATGCCGCCGACGCAGTGGTCCTACGACGACACCATCAAGGACGCCGCCTACAACCCGGAAAAAGCCAAGGAACTGCTCAAGGCTGCCGGGGTGAAGGAAGGCACCGAAATCACCCTGTGGGCGATGCCGGTGCAACGGCCGTACAACCCCAACGCCAAGCTGATGGCCGAGATGCTGCAAAGCGATTGGGCCAAGATCGGCCTCAAGGTCAAGATCGTCAGCTACGAGTGGGGCGAATACATCAAGCGCACCAAGAACGGTGAGCACGATATAAGCCTGATCGGCTGGACCGGCGACAACGGTGACCCGGACAACTGGCTGGGCACCCTCTACAGCTGCGACGCCATCGGCGGGAACAACTACTCCATGTGGTGTGACCCGGCGTACGACAAGCTGATCAAGCAAGCCAAGGTCGTCACCGACCGAGAACAAAGGACTGTTCTGTACAAACAGGCGCAGCAACTGCTCAAGCAGCAGGTGCCGATCACGCCGGTCGCCCACTCGACGGTCAACCAGCCGTTAAGCGCCAAAGTCGAAGATTTCAAAGTGAGCCCCTTCGGCCGCAACGTGTTCTCGGGCGTCAGTATCAACCCATAAAAAAATAACCGGATGCAGGGGAGCGAAACTCGCTCTCCGGCAAACGTGCAGCCTTTTGTTGGGAGTTTTCCTACGGCAAACGTTTGCAATAGCTTGAACGAGTTACACACCCAATAGCCGGATCACCAAAAAAGACCGGCATAAAAAAGAGAACCAAAGGAGCTTCAACCCATGAAACTGAGCAGCAAAGCGCTTCTGGCCCTGGCCATCAGCAGCATCACGGCTACCGCCTTCGCTGAATCCGCCAGCCAGGAATTCGTCCCCACCACACTGGCCGGCACCAGCGCTCAAAGCGAGGCCAAAGGCTTTATCGAAGATTTCAGCCTGGGCGGCACCACGCGCAACTGGTACTCCCACGAAAGCAAATACCGTGGCGGCACCTTCGAATACAAGAAGAACGGTGTAACCCGTACCGACCGTAACCGTACCAACTGGGTACAGGGCACCATCATCAACGGCAGCTCGGGCTTCACCCAAGGCACCGTAGGCGTCAAGACCGAATTGGCGGTCTACAACGCGCTGGTCCTGGACCGTAACAAGCGTGACATCAAGGGTGGTTCCAACCGTACCCTGGCTGACTCCGACGGTGATGCAGTAGGCCAGTGGAGCAAACTGGGCCTGGCCAACGTGCAGTTCCGCGTATCGAACACCACGTTGACCGCCGGTCGTCAGAACTTCAGCAGCGGCATCGTCGACACCATCGGCAACCGTGCACTGCCATCGAGCTTCGAAGGTGTGAGCTTCAACAGCGAAGAATTCAGCAACCTGTCGTTCCAGGGCGGCGTGTTTGACCGCGTTTCGCCACGTACCGAACAGAGCCTGTCGAAATTCCGTACCGAATACGGCAATGGCGCGGAGACCGATAAGGTGTCCACACTGGGCCTGAACTACCAGCCGCTGAAAAGCCTGAAAGTCAGCGTCTTCGGCGCTAACGTGAAGGACTTCTGGAACCAGTACTACTTCGGCGCAACCCACGAGCTGGGCGATGCACAGCAACTGGCGCTGACCACCGGTTTCAACTACTACAAAACCGTCGATGAAGGCAAAAAAGAGATGGGGAAAATCGACAACGATACCTTCTCCCTGTCCCTGGGCCTGGCTCACCAGGCTCACAGCCTGACCTTCTCCTACCAGCAAGTGAACGGTAACGAGTACTTCGATTACCTGCACGAAACCAACGGCATCTACCTCGCCAACTCCCTGACCTCTGACTTCAACGGTCCGAACGAGAAATCCTTCCAGATCGCCTACGGCATCAACATGGCCGAATACGGCGTGCCAGGCCTGAAGTTCAACGCCTACTCGGCGCGCGGCTGGGACATCGACGGTACTCACTACACCGGCAACAACGGCCGGGCCAAGTTCGCCTACGACGGCATCCAGAAACAAGACGGCGAAAAACACCAGGAATACGGTGTAGGCGCTTCTTACGCCATCCAGAGCGGCGCTCTCAAGGCCACCACCGTGCGCGCAACCTACGTTGAGCACCGTGGCAGCGAGTTCCAATCCGACGGCAGCATCAAAGAATTCCGCCTGGTCACCACCATCCCGTTCAACATTCTTTAATTAGCACCAGGTAAACGGCGGGCTCAGGACGAGCCTGCCGTCTACGCTTGTCTGGTCCCATCGATTGCAGAGGGCTCTGAATGAAAATGCTCCCGCTACAAGCCGCCATTGCCGCTGCGCTGTTAAGCGTGGCGATCGGCGTTTCGGCCAAACCGCTGGTAGTCTGCACCGAAGCTAGCCCGGAAGGCTTCGACCCGGTCCTGTACACCACGGCCGTCACCGCTGACGCCGCCGCTGAAACCCTGTTCAACCGTCTGGTGGACTTCAAGCCCGGCACCACCGAAGTGATCCCCGCGCTGGCCAAAGACCTGCCGCAGATCAGCGACGATGGCCTGACCTACACCTTTCACCTGCGTGACGACATCAAGTTCCACACCACCGACTACTTCAAACCCACGCGCAACATGAACGCCGACGACGTGCTCTGGAGCTTCCAGCGCCAGCTGGACCCGAATCACCCGTGGCATAACAAGTCCCTCGTGGGCTACCCGTACTTCGAAAGCATGGGCTTCAAGGAACTGCTCAAGAGCGTGGAAAAGACCGACGATCACACCGTCGTCTTCACCCTGACCCGCCCTGAGGCACCGTTCCTGGCCGACCTGGGCATGGCATTCTCTTCAATCCACTCGAAGGAATACGCCGACCAGTTGCTGAAATCCGGCAAGACCGAAGACCTCAACGCCAAGCCCATCGGCACGGGTCCGTTCGTCTTCAACCGATATCAGAAAGACGCCCAGGCACGATTCAAGGCCAACCCGGACTACTTCCGCGGCAAACCAGCAGTCGACCCGCTGATCCTGGCGATCACCACCGATAACAACGTGCGCCTGCAGAAGCTCAAGGCCAACGAATGCCAGATCGCGCTGTTCCCCAAGCCGGATGACATTCCAAGCATCAAGCAGGACCCGAACCTGAAAGTCGACGAACTGGCGGCGATGACCACCAGTTACACCGCGTTGAACACCACTCACAAATACATGAGCGATGCGCGTGTACGTCACGCGATCAACATCGCGTTCGACAAGACCGGCTATACCGAAGCCCTGTTCGGCAAAGGCAATGCGGTGGTAGGTACTGGCCCTTATCCGCCGACCTTGCTGGGTTTCAGCGACAAACTGAAAAACCCGCCCCGTGATCTGGACAAGGCCCGCGCCCTGCTCAAGGAAGCCGGCGTACCGGAAGGCACCGAGTTCACCCTGTTCACCCGTAACGGCGGCGGCCCGACCAACCCCAACCCGATGCTCGGCGCCCAGCGCATGCAGGCGGATCTGGCGCAGATTGGCCTGAAGATCAACATCAAAGTCATGGAATGGGGCGAGATGCTCAAGCGCGCCAAGAACGGCGAGCACGACATGGTTTCGGCTGGCTGGGTCGGTGACAACGGCGACCCGGACAATTTCCTGACCCCAAACCTGAGTTGCGATGCTGCGAAAAACGGCGAAAACTACGCCCGCTGGTGTAACAAAGAGTTTCAAGACTTGATCGACAAGGCACGCGCCATCGCTGAACCCGGCCAGCGCGCTGCACTCTATGAACAAGCACAGGACGTTTTCGAGAAGGACCAACCATGGCTTCCCATGGCTTACCCGAAACTGTTCACCGCCATGCGCAAGAACGTAGAAGGCTTCACCCAAAGCCCTCTGGGGACAAATAACTTCGCCACCACCCAGGTGAAGTAAATAAGAAAAACGCTCGGCGCCTTCGCTATTGAAGGCGTCGAACCTGCCTAACCGGCTGATTGAGGTACACAACAAGATGTTTAGTTTTATTGCCCGCCGACTGGGGTTACTGATCCCCACGTTTTTCGGCATCACGTTGCTGACGTTTGCGTTAATTCGCATGATCCCTGGCGACCCCGTAGAAGTCATGATGGGCGAACGCCGCGTCGATCCCGAGATGCACGCACAGGCAATGGAACGCCTTGGCCTTAACAAGCCGTTGTATGCGCAATACCTGGACTATGTCGGCAAGCTCGCCCAGGGCGACCTTGGCGAATCGCTGCGCACCCGCACCAGCGTGTGGACCGAGTTCACCGCGCTTTTCCCGGCGACCCTGGAACTGTCCATGGCCGCCCTGTTGTTCGCCGGCATCCTGGGCCTGCTGGCCGGGGTGATTGCGGCACTCAAGCGAGGATCCCTGTTCGACCATGGGGTGATGGGCATCTCCCTCGCGGGATATTCGATGCCGATCTTCTGGTGGGGCCTGATCCTGATCATGTTCTTCTCGGTGAGCCTGGGCTGGACCCCGGTATCCGGGCGTATCGACCTGCTCTACGACATCGAGCCGCGCACCGGCTTCATGCTCATCGACACCCTGCTGGCTGACGAGCCGGACGCGTTTTTCGACGCCCTGCACCACCTGATCCTGCCGGCCATCGTGCTGGGCACCATCCCGCTGGCGGTGATTGCGCGGATGACCCGTTCGTCGATGCTCGAAGTGCTACGCGAAGACTACATCCGCACCGCCAAGGCCAAAGGCCTGTCGCCGGCGCGCGTGGTGTTCGTGCACGGCCTGCGTAACGCGCTGATCCCGGTACTGACCGTGGTCGGCCTGCAAGTCGGCACCCTGTTGGCCGGTGCGGTCCTGACCGAAACCATCTTCTCGTGGCCCGGCATCGGCAAATGGCTGATCGAAGCCATTGGCGCGAGGGACTACCCGGTGGTGCAGAACGGCATCCTGTTGATCGCCTGCCTGGTGATCCTGGTGAACTTCGTGGTGGATATCCTCTACGGCTTCGCCAACCCACGCATCCGTCACCAGCGCTGAGATCATGACCATGACCACACCTACTCAAGTGTCAGCAGTCGATCAGAGCCTGCTGTACCCGTCCCCGTACAAAGAATTCTGGCAAGCCTTCTCCAAGAACAAAGGCGCGGTTGCCGGCCTGCTGTTCATGTTGCTGATCGTGTTCTGCGCGATCTTCGCCCCCTGGGTGGCCCCGCATAACCCCAGCGAGCAATACCGTGACTTCCTGCTGACCCCGCCATCGTGGCTGGAAGGCGGGCAGATCCAGTTCCTGCTCGGTACCGATGAACTGGGCCGTGACCTGCTCTCGCGCCTGATCCAGGGCTCTCGCCTGTCCTTGCTGATCGGCCTGTCGTCGGTGGTGATGTCGCTGATCCCGGGGATCCTGCTGGGGCTGTTCGCCGGGTTCTTCCCGCGCTTGCTTGGCCCGACCATCATGCGCCTGATGGACATCATGCTGGCCCTGCCGTCGCTGCTGCTGGCAGTTGCCATTGTCGCGATCCTCGGCCCTGGCCTGATCAACACCGTGATCGCCATCGCCATCGTGTCGCTGCCGTCCTACGTCCGCCTGACCCGCGCGGCGGTGATGGGCGAGCTGAACCGTGACTACGTGACCGCCGCCCGCCTCGCCGGTGCCGGCCTGCCGCGCCTGATGTTCATCACCGTGCTGCCCAACTGCATGGCACCGCTGATCGTCCAGGCCACCCTGAGTTTCTCTTCGGCGATCCTCGATGCCGCAGCCCTGGGCTTCCTCGGCCTTGGCGTCCAACCGCCAACCCCTGAGTGGGGCACCATGCTGGCTTCGGCCCGTGACTACATCGAACGCGCCTGGTGGGTGGTGAGCTTGCCTGGTTTGACCATTTTGCTCAGCGTGCTGGCAATCAACTTGATGGGTGACGGCCTGCGCGACGCGCTGGACCCGAAACTCAAGAACGCCGCCTGAGGAGATTCCCATGTCACTGTTAGAAATCAAGAATCTCAACGTGCGCTTCGGCGACAAGACCGCCGTGCCGGTGGTCGATGGCCTCGACATTTCCGTCGACAAAGGCGAAGTACTGGCAATCGTTGGCGAGTCGGGCTCAGGTAAATCCGTGACCATGATGGCGCTGATGGGCCTGATCGAGCACCCCGGCATCGTCACCGCCGACGCGCTGAACTTCGACGGCAAGGACATGCTCAAGCTGAGCAACCGCCAGCGCCGCCAGATCGTCGGCAAGGACCTGGCAATGGTGTTCCAGGACCCGATGACCGCGCTGAATCCCAGCTACACCGTGGGCTTCCAGATTGAAGAAGTACTGCGCCTGCACCTGAAGATGTCCGGCAAGCAAGCGCGCAAGCGGGCCATCGAGCTGCTCGAAAAGGTAGAAATCCCAGGCGCTGCCAGCCGTATGGATGCCTACCCGCACCAACTGTCCGGCGGGATGAGCCAGCGTGTGGCCATCGCGATGGCAATTGCCGGCGAGCCGAAACTGCTGATCGCGGATGAGCCGACCACCGCCTTGGACGTCACCATTCAAGCGCAGATCATGGACCTGCTGCTGGCCCTGCAGAAAGAGCAGAACATGGGCCTGGTGCTGATCACCCACGACCTCGCCGTCGTGGCCGAAACCGCCCAGCGCGTGTGCGTGATGTACGCCGGCCAGGCCGTGGAAGTCGGCCAGGTGCCGCAACTGTTCGACATTCCGGCGCATCCGTACAGCGAAGCGCTGCTCAAGGCGATCCCCGAGCACAGCCTCGGCGCCACGCGCCTGGCCACGCTGCCGGGTATCGTGCCCGGCCGCTATGACCGTCCGCAGGGTTGCCTGCTGTCGCCACGCTGCCCGTATGTGCAGGAAAGCTGCCGCCAGACCCGCCCGGGCCTGGACCCTAAATCCAACAGCCTTGCACGCTGCTTCTACCCCTTGAACCAGGAGGTGGCGTAATGGCCGTCGTTCTTACCGCCCGCGACCTGACCCGTCACTACGAAGTGTCCCGTGGCCTGTTCAAGGGCCACGCCACCGTGCGTGCCCTCAATGGTGTGTCCTTCGAGCTGGAAGCCGGCAAGACCCTCGCCGTGGTGGGCGAGTCGGGTTGCGGCAAGTCCACCCTGGCCCGTGCACTCACGCTGATTGAAGAGCCGTCGTCGGGCTCGTTGAAAATCGCCGGCCAGGAAGTTGCCGGCGCCGACAAAGCCCAGCGCAAGCAATTGCGCAAAGACGTGCAGATGGTGTTCCAGAGCCCGTACGCCTCGCTGAACCCTCGGCAGAAAGTCGGTGATCAACTCGGCGAGCCGCTGTTGATCAACACCAACCTGTCCGCTGCCGAACGCCGCGAGAAAGTGCAGGCGATGATGAAGCAGGTGGGCCTGCGCCCCGAGCATTACCAGCGCTACCCGCACATGTTCTCCGGTGGCCAGCGCCAGCGCATCGCCCTGGCCCGGGCGATGATGCTGCAGCCCAAGGTGCTGGTGGCGGACGAACCGACTTCGGCACTCGACGTGTCGATCCAGGCCCAGGTGCTCAACCTGTTCATGGACCTGCAGCAGGAGTTCAACACTGCCTACGTGTTCATCTCCCACAACCTGGCGGTGGTCCAGCATGTGGCCGACGACGTGATGGTGATGTACCTCGGTCGCCCGGTGGAAGTGGGCCCCAAGGAAGATATCTACGCCCGCCCCTTGCACCCCTACACCCAGGCGCTGCTGTCGGCGACCCCGACGATTCACCCGGACCCGAACAAGCCGAAGATCAAGATCGTCGGCGAGTTGCCCAACCCGCTGAACCCGCCGCCGGGCTGCGCGTTCCACAAGCGCTGCCCGTATGCGACCGCGCGATGCAGCACCGAAGAGCCGCAATTGCGGGCGCTGGATAACCGTCAGGTGGCCTGCCACTACGCGGAGCAATTCGTCGCCTGAGATCATCCGTGCCCTGCACGGGAATGATAAAGGCCCTGGGGGGTTAGCCCAGGGCCCTGCAGAAGTTGTACCGCCCCACCTGTCGGATTGCGCATCAGTCCGGCAGGCGGGGCTTTTTTTTACCTCGACTTACGTATCGCTGTCACCGTCAGCATCGGCGTCATCGTCGTCTGGTGGGGCTTGCTGGTCGTCATCATCCTTGGAGCCGCCCTGGTCTTCATCACCCGGCTCGGACTCGCTCTTGGCCAGCTGCAAGCCACCCGCCTGCGCCGTCTTCGCCGCGACAAACCCTGGGGCCTGGCTCTGCACGGCCGTACTGGCCCACGCAGAGGACGCGCCCAGCGACAACATCACCAGCACTTTCAGCAGCAGCACTAAACGTTGAAAAATACTCATGGTCGATTTCCGTCCAGTCAGTGAATCACGTGCGCCGGCGTTCGACCGTCGCTGTGAATTAAGCTAGTTCCGATCCTGGGTTTGCGCCACTCGCGCTTCAGGTATCACCGTCGTCATAGGTGTCACTGTCTTCCCCTTCGTTGTAGGGGTTTTCTGCATCCTCCTTGGGCGCCGGCTGGGCCTGTGGCTGCCATCCGCCCGAGTTGACCTCGTTCTGCTTTTTCTTGGTCACCGGTCCGGTGTCCTTCCACTGGGGCGTGCCCGCATCCGCCAGCGTCGAGGTGTATGCCAAGGTAGTGGACACGCCCAAGGCTCCCAGCAGCACCAGTTGGATGGCGCGTTGAGTTATACGCAAGGTCCTCTCCTGATCCGTCGGTGAGTGGGTGAAGTAGTTCAAACGCTAGACTGGATGTGGGCTTCTCGCCAATCGTCCTGACAGATGAAAATCAACGGCGGGCACCCGATTCAGCCCCCCACCCTGTAGGTGCTGAGCCAGGCACAGGATTCAGGCCCACACAAATAAGTGTGGGAACTGCGCCAGGCACAGAAATCAGGCCACACATAAATAAGTGTGGGAGCTGGCTTGCCTGCGAAAGCGTTGGGTCAGCCAGCCTATTTATCACTGACACACCGCTTTCGCGGGCAAGCCCGCTCCCACATTGGAACTGCGCCAGGCACAGAAATCAGGCCACACACAAATAAGTGTGGGAGCTGGCTTGCCTGCGAAAGCGTTGGGTCAGCCAGCCTATTTATCACTGACACACCGCTTTCGCGGGCAAGCCCGCTCCCACATTGGAGCTGCGCCAGGCACAGGAATCAGGTCCCACACAAATAAGTGTGGGAGCTGGCTTGCCTGCGAAAGCGTTGGGTCAGCCTGCCTATTTATCACTGACACACCGCTTTCGCGGGCGAGCCCGCTCCCACATTGGAACTGCGCCAGGCACAGGAATCAGGCCCCACACAAATAAGTGTGGGAGCTGGCTTGCCTGCGAAAGCGTTGGGTCAGCCAGCCTATTTATCACTGACATACCGCTTTCGCGAGCAAGCCCGCTCCCACATTGGAACTGCGCCAAGCACAGGATTCAGTCCCCACACAAATAAGTGTGGGAGCTGGCTTGCCTGCGAAAGCGTTGGGTCAGCCAGCCTATTTATCACTGACACACCGCTTTCGCGAGCAAGCCCGCTCCCACATTGGAGCTGCGCCAGGCACAGGAATCAGGCCCACACAAATAAGTGTGGGAACTGCGCCAGGCACAGGATTCAGTCCCCCACAAATAAGTGTGGGAACTGCGCCAGGCATAGAAATCAGGCTTTCGACCCTTAGCTTTATGCCACCCACAAAAAAGGGCAAAGCCATGACAGCTTCGCCCTTCTCTTTACCACTCAGACCTTAATGATGCTCACGGGTCGCGCGGAATTTCACGTCCGGCCAGCGCTCTTCCATCAGCGCCAGGTTGACCCGGGTCGGGGCCAGGTAGGTCAGGTGGCCGCCGCCATCGACCGCGAGGTTTTCCACGGCCTTGTTGGAGAATTCCTCCAGCTTCTTCTTGTCGCTGCAATCGATCCAGCGCGCGGAGTACACGGTGATCGGCTCGTAGGAGCATTCGACCTTGTATTCCTCTTTCAGGCGGCTGGCGACCACATCGAACTGCAGCACACCGACGGCGCCAAGAATGATGTCGTTGCTGCGCTCGGGGAAGAACACCTGGGTGGCGCCCTCTTCCGCCAGTTGCTGCAGACCTTGGCGCAGTTGCTTGGATTTCAGCGGGTCACGCAGGCGAACGCGGCGGAACAGTTCCGGGGCGAAGTGCGGGATACCGGTGAAGCCCAGGGTTTCGCCTTCGGTGAAGGTGTCGCCGATCTGGATGGTGCCGTGGTTGTGCAGGCCGATGATGTCGCCGGCGTAGGCTTCTTCGAGCTGTTCACGCTCGGAGGAGAAGAACGTCAGCGCGTCGCCGATGCGCACGTCCTTGCCGGTGCGCACGTGGCGCATCTTCATGCCTTTTTCGTATTTGCCGGAGCAGATGCGCATAAAGGCGATGCGGTCACGGTGCTTGGGGTCCATGTTCGCTTGGATCTTGAACACGAAGCCGGAGAATTTCTCTTCCACAGGCTCCACGGTGCGCTCGTTGGCCACACGGGCCAAGGGACGCGGCGCCCAGTCGACAACAGCGTCGAGCACGTGGTCGACACCGAAGTTGCCCAGGGCGGTCCCGAAGAACACCGGGGTCAGCTGGCCGTCGAGGAATTCCTGCTGGTTGAACTCATGGCAGGCGCCCTGCACCAGTTCCAGCTGGTCGACAAAGCGATCGTACTCGTCACCCAGGTGGGCGCGGGCTTCGTCGGAATCAAGTTTCTCGATGATCTTGGTTTCGGTGCGCTCGTGACCGTGACCGGCGGTGTAGACAATGATGTAGTCGTCAGCCAGGTGGTACACGCCCTTGAAGTCGCGGTAGCAACCGATCGGCCAGGTGATCGGCGCGGCCTTGATCTTGAGGACCGCTTCGATTTCATCGAGCAGTTCGATCGGGTCGCGGATATCGCGGTCGAGTTTGTTGATGAAGCTGACAATCGGCGTGTCCCGCAGACGGCACACGTCCATCAGCGCGATGGTGCGTGGCTCGACGCCTTTACCGCCGTCGAGGACCATCAGGGCCGAGTCCACCGCGGTCAGGGTGCGGTAGGTGTCTTCGGAGAAGTCTTCGTGGCCCGGGGTGTCGAGCAGGTTGACCATGTGGTCGCGATACGGGAACTGCATGACCGACGTGGTAATGGAAATACCGCGCTGCTTTTCCATTTCCATCCAGTCGGATGTCGCATGGCGGTCGGATTTGCGCGACTTCACCGTGCCGGCCACAGCGATTGCCTTGCCCATCAGCAGGAGCTTCTCGGTGATGGTGGTTTTACCGGCATCGGGGTGGGAAATAATGGCGAAAGTGCGGCGTTTCGCGACTTCGGCGGCCTGGTGGGTCATGGGAAATCGCCTGGCAGGTGAGTCAAAAAAGGGCGGCGAGTATAGCGCAAACCCAGGGTCACGGACCACCGTTCACCCCATTGGGGGTGGCTAAATGCTGCCAAGTGTGGAACCTTTTAAAAGGTAGAGACGTCCACTCCCCTGCTGCCGCACTCGTAACAGGGGCTGAAAAATCAGCAAGTTAGCCTGACGAGGCTGCGCTCATGGCTCGAATACATACTGCATTGCCGGTATCGACGAGCTGCTTTTCGCGACCCTATTCGCCGACAGCCAGGAATGGCATTGCCGCTCGGAAATGTGGTCGCCGACAAAAGAAAAAAGGAGTCCGCCTGTGGCTATTCGCTATGGCAAAGGGCTGATAGGAGGAGCGGTTGTCGTCGCTCTCCTGGCCCTGCTGGTCCACTGGATCGGCATCAACACGATCGAACTGTACCGCGACGATTTGTTGTTTTACCTGCAAGCTCATCTGATCCTCGTTCTTGTCTCCATGCTGGCCGCCCTGATTGTGGGCATCCCCGCCGGTATCCTGCTCAGTCGACCGACTATGGTCGGGCGCGCAGAACGCTTCATGCAAATCTTCAACATCGGCAACACCGTCCCTCCCCTGGCCGTACTGGCCATCGCCCTCGGCGTCCTCGGCATCGGCAGTGGCCCGGCTATCTTCGCGCTGTTCCTCGCCTCCCTGTTGCCCATCGTGCGCAACACCTACGAAGGCCTGAAAAACGTTCAAGGCTCGCTGAAAGAAGCCGCCACCGGCATCGGCATGACGCCGCGCCAGGTGCTGTTTCGCGTGGAATTGCCCAACGCCGTGCCGATCATCATCGGCGGTGTGCGCGTGGCCCTGGCGATCAACGTCGGTACCGCGCCGCTGGCCTTCCTGATTGGCGCCAACAGCCTGGGCAGCCTGATTTTCCCCGGCATCGCCCTGAACAACCAGCCGCAATTGCTGCTTGGCGCCGCGTGCACCGCGTTGCTGGCATTGCTGCTCGACGGTCTGGTGACCATGGCCAGCCGCCTCTGGCTGGAACGCGGGTTGCGTCCGTCTTAAGGCTTGGCAAAGGAAATCACATGAAAAGACTGACCCTGATATTGAGCTGCGTCCTGCTGTTTGCAGGCATCGCGCAAGCTGCCGAAAAACCGGTGATCCGCATCGGCGCCCGGGTGTTCACTGAACAGACCCTGCTCGCCGAAATCACGTCCCAGTACCTGCGCACCAAGGGCTACGACGCCCGCGTGACCGGCGGCCTGGGCAGCAACCTGGCGCGCAGTGCCCAGGAAAGCGGGCAACTGGACCTGATCTGGGAATACACCGGCGTGTCGCTGGTGGCCTACAACCACGTCGACGAGAAACTCGACAGCGAACACTCCTACGCCCGGGTGAAAGAACTCGACGCGAAAAAAGGCCTGGTCTGGCTCTCGCCGTCGAAATTCAGCAACACCTACGCGTTGGCACTCCCCGAGAACGTGGCCAAGGAATTCCCGCAGATCAACAGCATCAGCGACCTCACCCAAGCCCTTGCGGAAAAAACCAAAGGCACGCGCCTGGTCGCCCTGGACACCGAGTTCGCCAACCGTTCCGACGGCATGGCGGGCATGGTCAAGCTGTATGACATGAACCTCACGCGCAAAAACACCCGGCAGATGGACGCCGGCCTGGTCTACACCGCCCTGCGTAATGGCCAGGTGTTTGCCGGCTTGGTCTACACCACCGATGGTCGCCTGAACGCCTTCAAATTGAAGCTGCTGGAAGACGACAAGCACTACTTCCCGGACTACACCGCAGCGCCGGTGGTGCGTCAGGTTTATCTCGACGCCCACCCTGAGTTGGCCGCCGACCTCAAGCCGCTGGCTGCCCTGTTCGACGATGCAACCATGCGCGAGCTGAACGCGCGGGTCGACGTCGAGCATGAAAGCCCGTCCGCCGTGGCTGCCGATTTCCTGCGCCAGCACCCACTCAACTAAGAGGAGAAGACATGGAATTCCTGAACGCCTTTTCCCATCTTGATTGGGCACAAGTCCTGCACCTGACCTGGCAGCACATTACCCTCGTGGGGATCGCCGTACTGCTGGCGATCTTTATCGGCGTGCCCCTGGGCATCCTGATGACCCGCTTCCCGACCCTGGCCGGCCCGCTGCAAGCCAGCGCCACGGTGCTGCTGACCGTGCCGTCGATCGCCCTGTTCGGCCTGCTGCTGCCGTTCTACTCCAAATTCGGCCAGGGCCTGGGGCCGATGCCGGCGATCACCGCCGTGTTCCTCTACTCCCTGCTGCCGATCATGCGTAACACCTACCTGGCCCTGACCGGCGTTGAACCGGGCATTCGCGAGGCCGCACGCGGCATCGGCATGACCTTCGGCCAGCGCCTGCGCATGGTCGAATTGCCCATCGCCGTGCCGGTGATCCTCGCCGGTGTGCGCACCGCCGTGGTGATGAACATCGGCGTGATGACCATCGCCGCCACCATCGGCGCCGGTGGCCTGGGTGTACTTATTCTGGCTTCCATCAGCCGCAGCGACATGTCGATGCTGATCGTCGGCGCCGTGCTGGTCAGTCTCCTGGCCATCTTCGCCGACCTGCTTCTGCAATGGCTGCAACGCTCGCTGACTCCAAAAGGACTGCTCAAATGATCGAACTTCAAAACCTGACCAAGACTTTTCAAAGCAACGGCAAGACTGTTTCCGCCGTCAACGACGTAAGCCTGACCGTCAACGAAGGCGAGATTTGCGTATTCCTCGGCCCCTCGGGCTGCGGCAAGAGCACCACGTTGAAAATGATCAACCGCCTGATCAAGCCCACGTCGGGCAAGATCCTGATCAACGGCGAAGACACTACCGACCTTGACGAGGTGACCCTGCGCCGCAACATCGGCTACGTGATTCAGCAGATCGGCCTGTTTCCCAACATGACCATCGAAGAAAACATCGTGGTAGTGCCCAAGCTGCTCGGCTGGGACAAGCAGAAATGCCATGACCGCGCTCGCGAGTTGATGAGCATGATCAAGCTGGAACCCAAGCAGTACCTGCACCGCTACCCGCGCGAGCTGTCGGGCGGCCAGCAACAGCGGATCGGCGTGATCCGCGCTTTGGCCGCCGATGCGCCGCTGCTGCTGATGGATGAGCCGTTCGGCGCGGTCGACCCGATCAACCGCGAGATGATCCAGAACGAGTTTTTCGAGATGCAGCGCGCGCTGAACAAGACCGTGATCATGGTCAGCCACGACATCGACGAAGCCATCAAGCTAGGCGACAAGATCGCCATCTTCCGCGCCGGCAAGCTGCTGCAGATCGACCACCCGGACACCCTGCTGGCGCATCCGGCCGACGAGTTCGTCAGCAACTTCGTGGGCCAGGACAGCACCCTCAAGCGCCTGCTGCTGGTGAAGGCCGAAGACGCCGCCGACAACGCCCCGTCGGTGAGCCCGGAAACCCCGGTGGCCGAGGCCCTGGAGTTGATGGACGAACATGACCGCCGCTACATGGTGGTCACCTGCGCCGAGAACAAGGCGCTGGGTTATGTACGACGTCGCGACCTGCACCGTCAGACCGGCACCTGCGGCCAGTACCTGCGCGAGTTCAACGCCACCGCGGCGTACGACGAGCATTTGCGCATCCTGCTGTCGCGCATGTACGAGTTCAACCGCTCGTGGTTGCCGGTGATGGATGCGGAGCGGGTATTCCTCGGCGAGGTGACCCAGGAGTCGATCGCCGAGTACCTGAGTTCCGGTAAGTCGCGTGGCGGCAAGACCAGCATCGTCTCCCCTGCGGAAACTGCGCTGGCATGACCTGACACACCGCGGTCAACATGTGGGAGCGGGCTTGCTCGCGAAGGCGGAGTGTCAGTCACCGGATGCATTGGCTGATACGCCGCATTCGCGAGCAAGCCCGCTCCCACATTGGATCTTCACTGTGCCTGCAACACCCCAAATTGCCCCTCCCGGGGAACATCAATCCGTCACACCTGTCGGTTACATAAGTAGCTGCACGCCATCGCGCGACGAACGCGTGCAAAAACGCGACATTTTTAGTTGATCTATGGCCCCTCACGTCCTAAAGTTCGCGCCGAACGTCCATGCTGGAAACGATCCATCCGGCTCAAGTACTGACGACGAGACAGCAAGGCCAAGGGAAGCGGTTATTCCCATGGCCTTTTTGCTTTCGGCGACATGCCTTGGGAAGTAGGCGAACCAAAGTGGGGATACGGAGGACGTTCATTTGCACCCATTGATCAATACAGTTTGCCCTTAGGAGTTCCCAGCATGTCGATCAACGTCGAAGATTATTTCGCGCGCGCCACTTTTGACAAAATGAAGGCGTTCGCCGACAAGCAAGAAACCCCGTTCGTGGTGATCGACACCGCGATGATCAGCCAGGCCTACGATGACCTGCGCGCCGGTTTCGAATTCGCCAAGGTGTACTACGCCGTCAAGGCCAACCCGGCCGTCGAGATCATCGACCTGTTGAAAGACAAAGGGTCGAGCTTCGACATCGCCTCGATCTACGAGCTCGACAAGGTGCTCGGCCGCGGCGTCAGCCCGGACCGTATCAGCTACGGCAACACCATCAAGAAATCCAAGGACATCCGCTACTTCTACGAGAAGGGCGTGCGCCTGTTCTCCACCGACTCCGAAGCCGACCTGCGCAACATCGCCAAGGCCGCGCCGGGCTCGAAAGTCTATGTGCGCATCCTCACCGAAGGCTCGACCACCGCAGACTGGCCTCTGTCGCGCAAATTCGGCTGCCAGACCGACATGGCCATGGACCTGCTGATCCTTGCCCGTGACCTCGGCCTGGTGCCTTACGGCATCTCCTTCCACGTCGGCTCGCAACAGCGTGACATCAGCGTGTGGGACGCGGCGATCGCCAAGGTCAAAGTGATCTTCGAGCGCCTGAAGGAAGAAGACGGCATCCACCTCAAGCTGATCAACATGGGTGGCGGCTTCCCGGCCAACTACATCACCCGTACCAACAGCCTGGAAACCTACGCCGAAGAGATCATTCGCTTCCTCAAGGAAGATTTCGGTGATGACCTGCCGGAAATCATCCTGGAGCCAGGCCGTTCGTTGATCGCCAACGCCGGCATCCTGGTCAGTGAAGTGGTACTGGTGGCACGCAAATCGCGCACCGCCGTCGAGCGCTGGGTGTACACCGATGTGGGCAAATTCTCCGGCCTGATCGAAACCATGGACGAAGCCATCAAGTTTCCGATCTGGACCGAGAAGAAAGGCGAGATGGAAGAAGTGGTCATCGCCGGTCCTACCTGCGACAGCGCCGATATCATGTACGAAAACTACAAGTACGGCCTGCCGCTGAACCTGGCGATCGGTGACCGCCTGTACTGGCTGTCGACCGGTGCCTACACCACCAGCTACAGCGCGGTTGAGTTCAATGGCTTCCCGCCGCTGAAGTCGTTCTACGTCTGATCATCCCGCCCGGGACGATCACCCTCTGTAGGAGCCGGCTTGCCGGCGATAGCGATCTTCAAGACGCCATCGCCGGCACGCCGGCTCCTACGGGTTCAGGTGTGTGGCGCGCTCTTTGTAAGCCTCGGCCATCGCCCGGATCTGCGGGTCATTCGCCGCCGCCAGCGCCTTGTGCGCCGTGCGCAGGAACTTCAGGTTGCCGCCGGCCAGCGCCTTGCGCAGCCACTCCAGCGCCGCCTCGATCTGGCCTCCGTCC
Source organism: Pseudomonas sp. 13B_2.1_Bac1 (assembly GCF_025466155.1). NCBI lineage: Bacteria > Pseudomonadati > Pseudomonadota > Gammaproteobacteria > Pseudomonadales > Pseudomonadaceae > Pseudomonas > Pseudomonas sp. 13B_2.1_Bac1. Next base: position 49,790 of record NZ_JANLOH010000115.1, read on the forward strand.
GCCAACACCGCTGCATAACTGAACTGCCCACGGAAATCCCCGGCTTCGGCTGAGCGGCGATACCACGTCACGGCCGTCTCCAGATCCCTGGGGCAACACCGGCCGTCTTCCAGATAGCGCCCCAACAGGTTCATCGACTTGGCATGCCCCTGCTCCGCCGCCTGGCGGTATAACGCCAGTGCCTGCGGTTGGTCTTCAGCAACGCCCCGTCCGGTCGCCAACAGATTGGCATAGTTGTACTGCGCCCAATCCAGTCCGGCCTCGGCTGCCACGCGGTATTCACGCGCCGCGGCGGCCTCATCCACCGCGCAGCCCCAGCCATGCTCCAGGCAGCGACCAGTCATATTGCGCGCCATCAAGTGGCCGCCCTTCGCCGCGATCTGGAACCAGCGCAGCGCCAAGGCTTCATCGCGGGCGATGCCACGGCCTTTCAGCAGGATTTGCCCGAGCAGGGCCTGTGCATCCACCACGCCCTCTTTCGCCGCCATCAGGATCGCCTGGGCCGCGCGCACCGGGGAGTCGTCGAGCATGCTCTGCAACTGCTCGACGTTGAGCACTTCTTCGCGACGCAACAAAAAGCCCATGTCAGACCTCGACCCAGCGGCGCAGCAGGTTGTGATACGTGCCGGTGAGCTGGATCAGGGCCGGATGGTCAGGCACATCGCGGGTCAGTTGCTGGATCGCGCCGTCCATCTCGAACAGCAGGGTGCGCTGGCTGTCTTCGCGCACCAGGCTTTGCGTCCAGAAAAACGAGGCATAGCGCGCACCACGGCTCACGGCGTTGACTTTGTGCAGGCTGGAGCCGGGGTACAGCACCATGTCGCCGGCCGGCAACTTCACGCGCTGCAGGCCGAAGGTGTCCTGGATCTCCAGCTCGCCGCCGTCGTATTCCTCCGGGTCGCTGAAGAACAGCGTCGACGACAGGTCGGTGCGCACCCGCTCGTGACTGCCCCGGGCCTGGCGCACGGCATTGTCGATATGGAAGTCGAAGCTGCCACCCGCGGTGTAGCAGTTGAACAACGGCGGGAAAACTTTGTGCGGTAACGCCGCTGACATAAACAGCGGATTTTTCCACAGGCGCTCAAGCATCGCCGCACCGATTTCCTTGGCCAATGGATGACCTTCGGGCAATTGCAGATTGTGCTTGGCCTTGGCGGATTGGTGCCCGGCGGTGATTTTTCCGTCGGCCCACTCGGTGTTTTCCAGGGCTTGGCGAATGCGCTGCACTTCCTCACGAGAGAACAGGCCGGGAATGTGCAGCAGCATGGGCAGTACCTGATATCGAAGAGACATCAATGATATTGATTCTTATCCACGCTGTAAAACATGCCAGACGAACGACTTCGTAAAAACCGTAAGCAAAAAGTGTAAAGAATGTAAATTCAGTGCGAATAGCAATGTATCGCAATTGATAGAAAGTCTTGTTGACCCTATATTCCGCGGCCTCACATCCTTGGGGAAAGGACACGTCATGTCGCGCACCACTACAAAAATACCTGCCAGTTCACCACGCATGCTGGCTTCGGCCATCGGCGTCGCCCTCAGCGCCGGCTCTGTCGCCCATCTGGCGCAGGCGGCCGAAGACACTGAACAAAAAGGCCAGCGCAACAGCATCTCCCTGGGCGCCACCAGCATTACCGGGGAAGAGCAGGACACCACGTCCTACCAGGTCGAGAAAGCCTCTTCGCAGAAATACACCGCCCCGCTGGTGGACACGCCGCGCTCGGTCACCGTGGTGCCGCAACAAGTGCTCAAGGACACCGCCGCCACTTCATTGCAGGATGCCTTGCGCACCGTCCCGGGGATCACCTTCGGCGCCGGCGAAGGTGGCAACCCCCAGGGCGACCGCCCATTCATCCGCGGTTTCGACGCCCAGGGCGACACCTACCTGGACGGCGTGCGCGACACCGGCGGCCAGAGCCGTGAGATCTTCGACATTGAATCCATTGAAGTCAGCAAAGGCCCGAACTCCTCGTTCGGCGGCCGTGGCTCGGCCGGTGGCAGCCTCAACCTGGTGAGCAAGACCCCACAAGCGCGGGACTTCACCAACGGCGGCTTCACCTATGGTTCCGACCAGACTCGCCGCTATGTGCTCGACGTCAACCGCCAGTTCCTCGACGACAGCGCCGCGTTCCGCCTGAACCTGATGAGCCACGAGCAAAACGTGGCCGGTCGCGATGCGATCAACTATGACCGCTGGGGCGTGGCGCCGTCGCTGACCTTCGGCCTGGGCACGCCGACCCGCGTCAACCTCAGTTACTACCACATGGAAAGCGACGACCTGCCGGATTCGGGCATTCCGTATGGCTACGGCTCCTCGACGGCCACCGCCCACGTGCATGACAAACCCAACGATGGCGGCGACAGCACAAACTTCTATGGCTTGAAGGACCGTGATTTCCGCAAGACCCGCGCCGATATCAGCACGATCTCCATTGAGCACGACCTGAGCGACACCATGACGCTGAAAAACACCCTGCGTCATGGCAGCACCGGCCAGGACTACGTGCTCACTCAGCCGGATGACAGCCAGCGTAACGTCAGCCGTTTTGGCACGGTGTGGCGTCGCGCGAACACGCGGGTCTCCACTACCACGACCACCACCAACCAGACCGATCTGTTCGGCAGCTTCCAAGCCCTGGGCTTCAAGCACAGCTACTCGACCGGCCTGGAGTTCACCGGCGAAGAAACCCGTGTCAGCGGCTACACCGTCACACCTAACACCAACCCGACCTGCACCGTGGCTGGTGGCGGTCGAGGTGGTCAGTGCACCTCGCTGAGCAACCCGAACCCGGACGACGCCTGGAACGGCACCATCGCACGCAATTACAACGGCACCAATACCAAGGCCACCAGCCGCGCCGCTTATGTGTTCGACACCATTGAACTCGACCCGAAATGGCTGTTGAACGTCGGCCTACGTTACGACACTTTCGACACCGAAGCCAACACCAACGCCGTACCAAGCTCCACTGTCCAGGCCCGCAGCAAGGTCAAGGACGACAGCCAATTCTTCAACTGGCAAGCCGGCCTGGTGTGGAAGCCGCTGGACAACGGCAGCATCTACACGTCCTACGCTACCTCTGCCTCGCCCGCAGGCGGGCTGGTGGGTGAAGGCGTGGACAACAACTCGATCCCGACCGGCATCAACACCAGCGACCTCAAGCCGGAAGAAACCGTCAACTACGAGCTGGGCACCAAATGGGACCTGTTCCACAACCGCCTGTCCCTGTCTGCGGCAGTGTTCCGTACCGAGAAGAAAAACACGCGCATCCTGGTCGATTCCAACACCTACGAAACCGCGGGTGAATCTCGTGTCGACGGCCTGGAGCTGTCGGCCAGTGGCAAAATCACCGAGCAATGGCAAGTGTTCGCCGGCTATAGCTACTTGAAAGCCGAGCTGGTTGATCCCGGGAAGAACGGCAACCGCCTGGGCGTCGTGCAGGCCGGTTCCAACAAAGGCAACCAGATGCCCAACACGCCGAAAAACTCGTTCAGCCTCTGGACCACCTATGACGTGACCCCGAAGCTGACCATCGGCGGCGGCGCGTTCTACGTCGACCAGGTTTATGGCGATGCGGCCAACACTCTGTACGTGCCGTCCTATACCCGCTACGACGCCATGGCCAGCTACAAGCTGACCAAGAACGTCGACCTGCAATTGAACGTGCAAAACCTGACCGACAAGACTTACTACGACAAGGCCTACGCTTCACACTTCGCCAACCAGGCAGCCGGGCGTACTGCGTTGTTGACCACCAGTTTCCACTTCTAAACGCGCTCGACGCGCAACCAGGAGCCCCACGCATCGGATGCGCGGGGCTTTTGCGTGTAAAACAGAATGTTTCTCGACAACTCACGGCATAATGCGCGCCGTGGCATTTACAGACAGATGAGCGAGGCGGTCCGACGTGTTGAAGAAAACCCTGTTCCAGTTGCACTGGTTCTTCGGCATCACTGCCGGGCTGGTGCTGGCCTTGATGGGGATCACCGGGGCTGCGGTCTCGTTTCAGGATGAAATACTGCGGGCGCTCAACCCGACGGTGCTCAGCGTGCAAAAACGCGAGGCCGGGGTACTGCCGCCCGCCGAATTGGTGCGCAAGCTCGAAGCCACCGAAGGCAAGACCGTGTCGATGCTGTGGGTCGAAGGCGAAAGCGGCAACGCCGCGCGCGTGTTCTTCACCCCGCCACCCGGCGAGCGCCGTGGCCAGATGCGCTACTTCGATCCCTACACCGGCGACTACATGGGCGACGCTGTCGGCCAGGATGTCTTCGGCTTTATCCTGCAACTGCACCGCTTCCTGGTCATGGGTGAAACCGGCCGGCAGATTACCGGTGCGTGCACGCTGATCCTGGTGTTCTTCTGCCTCTCCGGCCTGTACCTGCGCTGGCCACGCCAGGTGGCAAGCTGGCGTGCCTGGCTGACTCTGGACTGGCGCAAAAAAGGCCGCAGCTTCAACTGGGACCTGCATTCGGTGTTCGGCACCTGGTGCCTGCTGGCCTACCTGTTGTCGGCGCTGACCGGCCTGTCGTGGTCCTACGACTGGTACAGCCAGGGCCTGACCAAGCTGCTGTCCGATGCCCCGCAAAATGAGCGCGTGCGCAAACGTGGACCGGCGCCCGAAGGCCCTTTGCCGGTGGCCAACTATGACGCGATCTGGAGCAGCATCTACAGCAATGCCGGTCCCGGCCTCAGCGCCTACAACATCCGCATGCCCGCCGTCGCGGGGCAGCCGGCCACCGTCTACTACCTGTTGAAAGACTCGCCCCATGACCGTGCGCTGAACCAGATCAACCTGGACCCGGCCACCGGCGAGGTCAAATCCCACGACCAGTACGCGAGCAAGAGCCTCAAGTCGCAGCTGCTGACCAGTATCTACGCGCTGCACACCGGCAGTTACTTCGGCCTGGCGGGGCGCATCATCCTCACCGTCAGCTCGCTGCTGATGCCGCTGTTCTTCATCACCGGCTGGCTGCTGTACCTGGACCGCCGGCGTAAAAAACGCCAGGTGCGCGACGCACGCAAAGGCCTCGGCGCCAACCACAGTGATGCTCCGGCCTGGTTGATCGGCTTTGCCAGCCAGAGCGGCTTTGCCGAGCAGTTGGCCTGGCAGACGGCCGGGCAATTGCAGGCTGCCGGCTTGCCGGTGAAGGTGCAGCCCTTGGGCAGTGTCAGCCAGGACGACCTGCGCCAGTCGCAGAATGCGTTGTTTGTAGTCAGCACCTTCGGTGACGGCGAAGCGCCCGACAGCGCGCGGGGTTTCGAGCGCAGCGTGCTCGGCCAGGACATGTCCCTCAAGGGCCTGAACTACTCGGTATTGGCCCTGGGTGACCGACAGTACGAACACTTCTGCGGCTTTGCCCGCCGCCTGCATTTCTGGCTGACCAACCAGGGCGGCAACCCGCTGTTCGCCCCGGTCGAAGTGGACAGCGGCGACAGCGCCGCGCTGCTCAACTGGCAACAACAACTGGGACAGCTGACAGGGCACGCACCGGCCGCCGCCTGGCCGACCGCCCAATACGAAAACTGGACGCTGAGCCAGCGCACCCTGCTCAACCGCGACAGCACAGGCTCGGATGTCTACCTGCTCGGCCTCACCAGCACGTCGCCACAGCGCTGGGAGGCCGGCGATCTGGTCGAAGTCCTGCCGCGCAACTGCCCATGGGCCATCGAGCACTTCCTGGAAGGACTGGGCCTGGCCGGCAGCGACGGCGTACTGATCGACGGCCTGGCGCAAACCCTCAACCAGGCCCTGGCCACGCGCCAATTGCCGGACAACCGCGCGCACCTGGTAGGCCTGCATGCCCAGGCACTGGTGAATGCACTGGCGCCGCTGGGCATGCGCGAATACTCCATCGCCTCGATCGCCAGCGACGGCGTGCTGGAACTCATCGTGCGCCAGGAGCGCCACCCGGATGGCGGCCTGGGCGTCGGCTCGGGTTGGCTCACCGAGCATGCGGCCATCGGTGCCGCAATCAGCCTGCGCCTGCGCCGCAACAGTGGCTTCCACCTGCCGGACGCGCCCGTGCCGTTGATCCTGCTGGGCAATGGCACGGGCCTGGCTGGCCTGCGCAGTTTGCTCAAGGCGCGCATTGCCGATGGCCAGCAGCGCAACTGGCTGTTGTTCGGCGAACGCAATATCAAGCATGACTTCCTGTGCCAGGACGAGCTGCAAGGCTGGCTCGCCAGCGGTGACCTGGCGTTGCTGGACCTGGCGTTCTCACGCGACCAGGAGGAAAAAATCTACGTGCAGGATCGCCTGCGTGAATCGGCCGAGGTACTGCGCAGGTGGCTGGCAGAAGGCGCGGCGATTTATGTGTGCGGGAGCCTGCAGGGGATGGCGACCGGGGTGGATCAGGCGTTGGTGGACATACTCGGCAGTGACGCGGTGGAGCGCTTGATCGAACAAGGCCGCTACCGCCGCGACGTCTACTGATGATCAACTGTGGGCGCAGGCTTGCCTGCTCCCACAGTGTTGAGCGCAGGCCAATCAGGCGGGTTGCAGCTTTTGCTCGAATACCGAGACGCCATCCAGGTCACGCAGGATCACGGTCAACTCCGCAGTCTGCCCATCGATCTGCACCTCGCCAAAAAACTGGAAACCCGCAAACGGCGACGTGTTCTGCGCCGGTGGGGCCTTTTCGAACACCACCTCGGGGCCAAAGGTCTTGTCCAGCGGATTAGGCCCGAAGCTGCCCGCATTCAACGGCCCGGCGACAAACTCCCAGAACGGCTCGAAATCCTGGAACGCCGCGCGATCCGGATGATAGTGATGCGCCGCGCAATAATGCACGTCTGCCGTCAGCCAGACATGGTTGCGCACCTGCTGTGCACGCAGGAACCCAAGCAGCTCGGCGATTTCCAGCTCGCGGCCCTGGGCCGGGCCCGGGTCATTATTGGCGATGGCTTCCCAACGCGGCACGCCGGGGCTGACTTCGCCGTCGGGCACGCCGAGGCCGATAGGCATGTCGGCGGCGATGACCTTCCACTGCGCCTGGGAAGCCTTGAGTTCACGCTTGAGCCAGTCCAGTTGCTCGCGGCCGAGGAAGGGCTTTTCCGCGCCCAGGTTGTCGTCGTTGGGGCCGCGATAGCTGCGCATATCGAGCACGAACACATCCAGTAGCGGCCCATAGCTGAGCTTGCGATAAATGCGCCCGCCACCGTCGGCGGCTTGCCGGCGCATCGGCGAATATTCCAGCCAGGCCTGACGCGCGCGGCCGACCAGGGTGTGGATGTCCTTGGTCTGGTAGCGCTCGTCGAGTTGCTTGCTCGGCGACCAGTTGTTCACCACTTCATGGTCGTCCCACTGCCAGATCTGCGGCACTTCGGCATTGAAGCGGCGCACGTTTTCATCCAGCAGGTTGTAGCGGTAATTGCCGCGATATTCATCCAGGGTTTCGGCGACTTTGCTCTTGGCCTCGGTGGTGATATTGCGCCAGATGCGCCCGCCTTCGGTGACCAGTTGCGCGGGCACCGGGCCGTCAGCGTAGATGGTGTCGCCGCTGTGGATAAAAAAATCCGGCAGGCGCAGGCGCATGGCTTCGTAGATGCGCATGCCGCCGATGTCCGGGTTGATGCCAAAGCCTTGGCCCACGGTGTCGCCGCTCCACACAAACCGGATGTCACGGCGCTGTTGCGGCACGCTGCGCAGGTGGCCGAACCAAGGTTCGCTGGCCACGCCGGTCTGGGCGTCTTCGAAGTGCACGCGATAGAAGATCGCCTGGTCGGCGGGGAGTCCGGTAAGTTCGACGCGGGCGGTAAAATCGGTGCGGCTGTCGGCCAGCGGCGAGACGAATTTGCGCGGGTTGCTGAACACGCTGCGGGTGTCCCACTCCACCACCATCTTCGCCGGGCGGTCGCTGCGGCTCCAGATCATCGCGCGATCGCCCAGCAGGTCGCCGGACTGCACGCCATCGGTGAGTTGCGGGCGATCTTTCACCGAAGCGATCACCGCCGGGGCCAGGCCCGGCAGCAACAGGCCGGCGCCGACGGCTTGCATCACGCGGCGACGGCCGAGGTCGAAGTGGCTCATGCAGGTGCCCTCTTGAGTATCAAAAGGGAAACTTAACCACGTCGGGATGAAAGCCAGATGACACCCCACTGTAGGCGCCGGCAAGCCGGCCCCTACAGGATCAGGCAGGGGCGACGGCCAGCTCCACCGCTTCCGGGCGCTTGATCAGCGCGTACACCAACCCGGTCAGCAGGCTACCCGCGACAATCGCCAGCAAGTACAGCAACGCATGGTTCATCGCATTCGGGATCACCAGCACAAACAGGCCGCCATGGGGCGCCGCCAGTTTGCAGCCGAAGTACATCGACAGCGCGCCGGTCAACGCGCCGCCGGCGATGCTGGCCGGGATCACGCGCAGCGGGTCCTTGGCGGCAAACGGGATCGCGCCTTCGGAGATAAAGCACAGGCCCAGGATCATCGCGGCCTTGCCGGCCTCGCGTTCAGTCTGGGCGAACTTGCGCCGCGCCAGGAACGTGGCGATGCCCATGCCGATCGGCGGCACCATGCCGGCGGCCATGGTCGCGGCCATCGGTGCGCCACTCTGCGCGGCCAACAGGCCGACGGAAAACGCATACGCGGCCTTGTTGATCGGCCCGCCGAGATCCACGCACATCATGCCGCCCAGCAGGATGCCCAGCAGCACCGCATTAGTGGTGCCCATGGTGCTGAGAAAATCCGTCAGCCCGGTGAGCATGCGCGCCACCGGCGGGCCGACCAGGTAGATCATCGCCAGGCCGGTAAACAGGCTCGCCAGCAACGGGATGATCAGGATCGGCTTGAGCGCTTCCAGGCTTTGCGGCAACTTCACCGCGCGGGTGATCAGCTTGACGCAATAGCCGGCGAGGAAACCGGCGAAGATCCCGCCGATAAACCCGGCGCCCAGCGTCCCCGCGAGCAGGCCGCCGATCATGCCGGGCGCAATGCCCGGACGGTCGGCAATCGAGTAGGCGATATAGCCCGCCAGCAACGGCACCATCAGCATGAAGGCGCGGTCGCCGACGGTTTTCAGCGCCGCCGCCAAGGTGCCTTCCTGTTCGAACGCGTGGATGCCGAACACGAATGACAAGGCGATCAGCAAGCCCCCCGCCACCACCATCGGCAACATGAACGACACGCCCGTGAGCAGGTGTTTGTAGACGCCGGTTTTTTCCGGCTTCTTGCTCGCCGCACCGCCGGCCGCGCTTTCCACCGCGCCTTCGGCCAGGGCCTTGTTGAGGGTCGCTTCGGACTGCTTGAGCGCAATACCGGTGCCGCAGCGGTAAATTTTCTTGCCGGCGAAGCGCTCGGTGGCGACTTCAATGTCGGCCGCCAGCAACACCACATCGGCGTCGGCGATGGCCTGCGGGCTCAACGGCGTGCGGGCGCCGACTGAGCCTTGGGTCTCGACCTGCAAGTCATACCCCAGGCGCTTGGCCGTTTGCTGCAAGGCTTCGGCAGCCATGAAGGTGTGGGCCACGCCGGTGGGGCAAGCCGTGACGGCAACGATGCGCGGGACGTTTTTCGCGGCGACGGGGGCCGTCGCGACATACACCTGGGCCTCTTGCGCACCGCGGCGCAAGACCGCCTCGACATCCGCCAGCGCCTGGGCCGGGGTGCTCTGGAACACGCGCTTGCCGACAAACCGCTGCATGTCCACCGCGGTGCTGCTGACCAGCAACACCCATTCGGCCGCGTCGAGGGTCGCCTGGGACAGCTGGCGCTCCGGACGTTGCACGTCAACCACTTCGACGCTGGTGCTCCAGCCTTGACGCTGCGCGGCTGCGTCCAACAAGCGGGCGCACAGCACACTGGTGACCATGCCGTTCGGGCAGGCAGTAACAATGGCTAACTTCATCACAATCCCTCTTATTGTTCTGTCAGCGTGCGGACGTCGACGCCGTTTTGCAGGCGCGCCAACTGCGCGTCATCGCTGATGCCGAAACCGATCTGCGTCACCGCCATCGCGGCAATCGCCGTCGCGCGGCGCAGGGTGTGCTCCGGTGTATCGCCACTGAGCAGACCGTGAAGCATCCCGGCCAGCAGCGAGTCACCGGCGCCGACCGTACTGGCGACCGTCACCCTGGGCGGCGTGGCATGCAGGGCCGCCTGCGGGCTGTACCAGGTCACGCCTGCGGCGCCGTCGGAGACGACCACGTGTTCCACCCCTTGCTGATGCAGTTGGTGGATGACGTCAGTGGAATGCCCCAGGGCATCGGCCAGCTCCTCGGTATTGGGCTTGACCAGCCATGGGCTGGCCTTCAGGCCGGCGCGCAGGGCCTCGCCGCTGGTATCCAGGGCGACTTTCAAACCCAGGTCCTTGAGTTGCGCCAGCATGCCCTGGAACCACTGCGCACTGACGCCGCGCGGCAAGCTGCCAGCCACCACCACGGCATCGAACTCAGGGCCGATCACCGCGAGCAGCTTGAGCAAGGCGTGTTGTGCCTGCTCGCTCACCAGCGGCCCCGGCGCGTTGATGTCGGTGACCCGACCGTCCTGTTCGGCAATCTTGATATTGCTGCGGGTTTCGCCCGGCACGCGAATGAACGCGTCGCCAAACCCTCGGCTGGCGATCAGCGCCTCGAACGCCTCGGGGTTGGCCGCACCGAGAAAGCCGCCCACGCTCACCTGATGGCCGAGGTCGGCCAGCACCTGCGCCACATTCACGCCCTTGCCGGCCGCGTGGGTCAGCAGGGTTTCGCTACGGTTGACTTCACCCGGCTCCAGGCGCCCCAGGCGTACCGTCAGGTCCAACGCCGGGTTCAGCGTCAGGGTCAGAATCATTGCCATCTACACGGCCTCCACAAGGGCACGCACTTCGGCGGGCGAACCCACCGCGAGTGCTTTTTGCGCCAGACCCTGGGCCTCGCTCAGACTGAATTCACGCACGCGCGCCTTCACCTCAGGAATGCTGCGGGCCGACACGCTCAGCTCATCCACCCCCAGGCCGACCAGCACCGGCACTGCCAGCGGGTCTGCCGCCAGCTCACCGCACACACCCACCCATTTGCCCTGGGCATGGGCGGCGCGCACGGTGATGTCGATCAGTTGCAGCACGGCCGGATGCAGGCCGTCGGCCTGGGCTGACAGGGTCGGGTGGCCACGGTCGATGGCCAGGGTGTACTGGGTCAGGTCATTGGTGCCGACGCTGAAGAAATCCACTTCCTTGGCCAGCACCGGCGCGAGCAATGCCGCAGATGGCACCTCGATCATGATCCCCAGTTGCAGGTCGGCTACCGGGATTTCCAGGCGCAGGCGCTCGGTCATGTCGCGGGCCGCGCGCCATTCATCCACGCTGCCGACCATGGGGAACATGATGCGCAACGGGCGGTTGTCCGCCGAGCGCAGCAGCGCGCGCAATTGCGCCTCCATGATCTGCGGACGTTGCAAGGTCAGGCGAATGCCACGCACGCCCAGGAAAGGATTTTCTTCCTCGGCGATCGGCCAATACGGCAGCGGTTTGTCGCCGCCCACATCGAGGGTGCGCACCACCAGCGGACGGCCGCCCAGGCCGTCGAGCACGCGGCGGTATTCGGCTTCCTGGGTGGCTTCATCCGGCGCTTGCGGATGGGCCATGAAAATCAGTTCGGTGCGCAGCAAGCCAATGCCTTCGGCGCCCTGCTCCACCGCGCTGGCCACACCGGCGCTTTCGCCGATATTGGCGAACACTTCCACCGCGTGGCCGTCACGGGTCAGGGCCGGCTCATGACGCTGGGCCGAGGCGGCTTGCAGGCGTTGTTCGCGGGTATCGCGTTCGACGGTGGCTCGTTGCAGGGTGGCGGCATCGGGGTCGACATGCAGGCGGCCGCGCTGCCCATCCAGCAACAACGCGGTGCCGGCAGCCAGCAGCAACACCGTCGGACCGGCGCCCACCAGCGCGGGAATCCCCAGGGCGCGAGCGACGATGGCGCTGTGGGCCGTGGCGCCGCCACGCGCGGTGAGGATGCCGGCGACGCGCGCCGGGTCCAGCCGCGCGACGTCCGAGGGGCCCACTTCGTCCATCACCAGGATGTAGGGTTCGCTCGGCTCCTGGGCGGTTTCGACGCCGCACAGTTGCGCCAGCACGCGGCGACCAATGTCGCGCAAATCGGCCGCGCGCTCGGCGAGCAAGGCGTCCTGCAACGACTCCTGCTGTCTGGCGGCGGCTTCGATCACGCTCATCCAAGCCGCTTCGGCGCTTTCGCCTTGCTTGAGGCGGGTGTCGACTTCGTCGGTGAGTTCCGGGTCGTCGAGCATTTCCTGGTGGGTGATGAAAATTTCGCGGATAGCCTTGGCCTGGCTGCGTTCGATCAGGCCCTGGATATCGCCGCGCACGTCGGCCAATGCGGCCTGCAGGCGCTGGCGCTCGATGACCGAGGACTCGCCGCGCAGCGGGTACTCGAACACCTGCTGAACCTGGACATGCGCCGGACCAATCGCGATGCCGGGGGCGGCGGCGATGGCCTGGAGCTGGCTGCCGGCCAGCGGTGCGCTGAGCACCGGTGCGCTATCCGGAGTGGCAGGCTGGGCACTCACGGTCGGCAGCGGCTCGACTTCTTCGCCGAGGCCGGCTTCAACGGCAGCCAACAGCGCGGGCAGCGCGTCACCGGCAATCGCCGGTTCAGCGACAAACTCCAGCACCTGGCCACGTCGGGCGCCGAGGCTGAGCAGCTTGCTCAGGCTCTTTACCGACACGGCGCCTACCGGGCCGTCGACAATGCGCAGACGGATATCGCCGTCAAAACTTTTCGCCAACTGCGCGAGGATCTTCGCCGGCCGCGCGTGCAGGCCATGGGCATTGGCGAGGGTGGCGCGCACGCTGGGCCAGTCCGGCGGCAGTTCGCCACCCAACACTTCGAGCACCGCGCGGCTGCTGGTGGCGCGGCCCAATTCCTGGCCGCGCCCTTCGATCAGCAATGCACACAGGCGTTCCAGCAGGGCCTGGTGCGCTTCGCCCAGGCTGGCCAGGCAGAACAGGCCGTTGAGCGGCTGGCCAAGGTAGCGCATGGGTTTGTCCGGGGTGACAAACGCCAAGCCCGGACGCTTGACGGTCTGCTCGCTGTGCAACCACCACAGGCCATCGCCCAGGGGCAGCGCATCGACCTGTTGCAAGACGGCGGCGAAACCATTGCTCACACAATCGGCCTGACGCAACAGCCGGGCGCCGCGCCATACCAGCTCTTCAAAGTCATCGGCGGACACGCCCAGGCTGATCATCTGCGCGTCCAGCGCCAGCTCCTGTGGCGCACCCTGCAACAGTTTCAGCAGCGCTTCGGCACTGCCGGCACGCCGCAGCGCCTGGCCCAGGTCGGTTTCACCGAGGGCACGGGTAAGCAGTTGCAACAGGCGCAGGTGTTCATCGGACTTGGCCGCGATGCCGATCGCCAGGTAGACGATCTGGCCGTCGCCCCAGTCCACCCCTTCGGGGAACTGCAGCAGGCGCACGCCGGTGGAGAACACCTGGTCGCGGGTTTCGGGGGTGCCGTGGGGGATGGCAATACCTTGGCCGAGAAAGGTCGAGCCTTGGGCTTCACGGGCTTGCAAGCCACTGAGATACCCCTCGGCGACCAGGCCGTCAGCCACCAGTTTGTCAGCGAGCAGGTGCAGGGCGGCAGATTTATCCACAGCCGTCTGGCCCATGGAAATCTGCTCTACAGTGAGCTCAAGCATGCCGTTCTCCTAGTTAGTGCGGGGGCCGCACTAGGTATTGTTTTGAATAAAACAGTGTAAGGGCGTTTCGGAATAACTGACTGAGCAGTCAATTGGCAGTAGGTACTCAGTCGCGAACGTCGTAAAAATACGCTGGCTGAAACGTTTAATCTAGAATTTATGGCAGATTACGCGTTAATTGCGCATCCTTGAAGGACCACTCGGCACTTGCGCTGAGACATTGGTCGCGTGCCGTAATCGGTTACGATTGGACAAAATGTCGGGGCAAGCTCCAAAAAACAAGGAAATCCCGGTTTGAAACTCAGTGATATCGCGCGTCTCGCCGGTGTGTCCGTGACCACCGCCAGCTACGTCATCAATGGCAAGGCTGAACAGCAACGGATCAGCAACGCCACCGTCGAACGGGTGCGTGCCGTGGTCGAAGCCCATGGCTTCACCCCCAACCCCCAGGCCGCCGGGCTGCGCAGCCGGCACACGCGTACCTTGGGGTTTATCCTGCCGGATCTGGAAAACCCCAGTTACGCGCGCATCGCCAAGCTGCTGGAGCAAGGCGCACGGGCACGTGGCTATCAGTTGCTGATCGCCAGTTCCGATGACGAGGCCGACAGCGAGCGCCAACTGCTGCAGCTGTTCCGCGCACGCCGTTGTGACGCGCTGTTCGTCGCCAGCTGCCTGCCCGCCAGCGATGACAGTTACCGCGAGTTGCAGGCCAAGGGCTTGCCGGTGATCGCCATCGACCGGGTGATGGAGCCCGGGCAGTTCTGCTCGGTGGTCAGCGACGACCGCCAGGCCTGCCAGCAATTGACCAGCAGCCTGCTGCAGCCGCTGCCCAAGCAGATCGTGCTGATCGGCGCGCGTCCCGAGCTGAGCATCAGCCAGGAGCGCGCGGCAGGTTTCCATGAGGCGCTGCAAGGCTTCAAGGGCGAGGTAGTGGTCGAACACGGCGAAGCCTTCAGCCGTGACTGTGGCCGACAATTGATGGAGCAATTACTGCAACGCCTGGGGCATTTGCCTGACGCGCTGGTGACCACGTCCTACGTGCTGCTGCAAGGCGTGTTCGATGCGCTGCATGACTTCCCGTTGAAGTCGCGGCCCCTGAGCCTCGGCACCTTCGGTGACACCCAACTGCTGGACTTCCTGCCGTTGCCTGTCAACGCCATGGCCCAGCAGCATCAACTGATCGCCGACACCGCCCTGCGCCTGGCCCTGGCCGCCATCGAAGACGAGCAGTACCAACCCGGCGTGCACGCCATCGGCCGCACGTTCAAGCAGCGTATTCACGAGGCCTGAGCGTGGAGCTGATCGACACCCACACCCACCTGGACTTCCCGGACTTCGACAGTGATCGCCGCGAAGTCCTCGCCCACAGCCGCGCGCTGGGCGTTCGGCGCATGGTGGTGTTGGGCGTGTATCAGCAGAATTGGCAGCGGCTGTGGGACCTGGTGCAAGCAGACGAAAACCTGTTCGCCGCCTTCGGCCTGCACCCGGTGTACCTCGATGATCATCGACCTGCCGACCTGACCGAACTGGGCGACTGGCTGACCCGCCTGCAGGGCCATCGGCAACTGTGCGCCGTGGGCGAGATTGGCCTGGATTATTTCCTCGAAACCCTGGACCGCGAACGCCAGCAACACCTGTTTGAAGCCCAGCTCAAGCTCGCCGTGGACTGCCAACTGCCGGCATTGCTGCATGTACGCCGCAGTCACGCGGCGGTGATCGCCACCCTCAAGCGCATCCGCCTGCCACGGGGCGGCATCATCCATGCCTTTGCCGGTAGCCGGGAAGAAGCCCGCGAGTACATCAAGCTCGGCTTCAAACTCGGACTGGGCGGCGCCGCCACCTGGCCCCAGGCCTTGCGTATGCACAAGGTACTGGCGCAATTGCCGTTGGACGCGGTGGTGCTGGAAACCGACTCACCGGACATGGCGCCCGCCATGTACCCTGGCCAACGCAATAGCCCGCAGCATTTGCAGGCGATTTGCACCGACCTGGCCGCGCGCATGGGGACCACGCCCCTATTGCTGGCTGAGGCGAGCACACGCAATGCGTGCGAGGTGTTCAACTGGTAGTGCCGGCATGACCGCTTGCAGGTCCAGGGTGATCCGCTGCCGCGAACGGGCATAACGCAATGCCAGGAAGTGCACCAGCAGCACCACCAATGACACGTTGAGCTGGCCGATCACACTGATCAATCCCACCCACTCCGCCACCAGTGCCACGATCAGCACCACACACGTCAGGACCGCCATGCTCGGGTGCACCAGCGCCCAGTGGTCGAGCGCCTTGAACTGACGCAGTTGCCGCGGACAGCTCAGCTGCAACACCCGATGACAATACGGGCAATCGAAGGGCTCTTCGATGGCGATGGCATTCAACTGCCAAGGCTTGAGCTCAAACGTGATGTCGCAATGGGCGCAGTGCCCTTTGATGCCAATTGCCGTGGCCATCGCCGTGCTCCCCAGTACCTTGAGTGTGTGAAACAAATTCTCACCCATTCACACAGCCACAGAAGAGCGAGCGGCGAATCAAGACACGAACTACGTCATAAGTAGACAATTCCTACTCTTGCGCCTTACACACGAAACGCCCCGATCAGTTGCTTCAATTCGATCACCTGCATCGACAGCTGCCGGCTCGCCGCTTCGGTCTGATGTGCGCCCTCCGCTGCATGCTCGCCGGCACGATTGATTTCGACGATGTTCTGGTCGATATCGTGGGCGACGGCGGTCTGCTGCTCCACCGCGGCGGCAATCTGCTGGTTCTGATCGACGATCATGCCTACGGCCCCGAGGATGTTTTCCAGGGCCTGCTGGACTTTTTCCGACTGCCCTACCGTGCCATTCGCCATTTCATGGCTGGTGCCCATGGCCTTCACCGCAGCCGCCACACCGCTGTGCAAACGACTGATCATCTGCTCGATTTCTTCGGTGGAATGCTGGGTGCGGCGGGCCAACGTGCGCACCTCATCGGCCACCACCGCAAACCCGCGCCCCTGCTCACCCGCCCGCGCCGCCTCGATGGCAGCATTGAGCGCGAGCAGGTTGGTTTGCTCGGCGATGCTCTTGATCACTTCCAACACGCTGCTGATCGACTGGCTGTCGGTGGCCAGTTGGTTGATGACCCGCACTGACTCATCGATCTCCGAGGCCAGCCGGGCGATGCTGCCCTGCTGGGATTGCACCAGGCCACGGCCGCTGACAGTTTCATCATTGACACTGTGGGCACTGCTGACCGCCGCCGCCGCACTGCGCGCGACTTCTTGGGCAGTAGACGACATCTGGTTCATGGCCGTTGCGACCTGCTCGATCTGAGTGCGCTGGCCGGAGACCGCCTGGTTGCTCTGCGCCGAGACCGCTTCCACCTGGCCGGCCTGCAGTTCAACCTGGCTGACGGTGTGACCGACGCGCTCGATCAAGTCATGGATTTTTGCCACGGTGCCGTTGAACACCTGGCCCAGGTCGCCCAATTCATCGCGGCTGTGGGCGACAAAAGTGACGGTCATGTCACCGGCGGCGACCTTGTCCATCATCGCCCCCAGGCGCCGCAGCGTGGTACGCGTGGAGGCGTAGAAGCCTGCATACAAGTAAAAGATCAACAGGAACACCGCGCTGAGGGCCGACACCAGCACCACCATGTGTGTGCGGTTCTGCGCCAGACGCTGCTCCAGTTGCTGGCCGATGAAGCTCAGGGTCGCTTCATCCAATTGATACGTCTGCGCCATCAGTTGGGTGACGTTGTCGTAGAACGCCTGCCAGGGCGCGTCGAGGGTCTCGGCCATCACCACCTGTTCTTCAAACAGCTCGCTGCCTTGCTTGAGACTGGCGTTGCTGGCCTTGGCCAAACTGTCGAGCGCGGTGTGCGCGGTCTTGCTGGAACCCAACGCGTCCTGCAACTTCAAGCCGTATTCGGCCTGGAGCTTTTCCAACTGCTGCAACAACTCGTCAAAGCGCGTGCTGGAGGATGAATTGAGAAACCCCTGGCCCAGCGAATACGCGCCCATCGCCCGGCCCTCCCCCAGGGTTTGCGTGACCTGCGGGGTCACGCTGGTGATGAGTTCGCTGAGTTGGCGCAAATCGCTCTGGGGGTCGCGGCTCAAGCCGGATTGGCTGGCGATGATCTGGCTGAGCATCTGCGCCTTGTTGAGCAATTTGCCGATCAACGCACTTTTACTCAGCAGCGAGGTTTCCTGTTGCTGGGCCTTGAAGGCCGCGACCAACTCGTCGCGCTTGGCGTCAAAGGCGGCGATTTGCTCAGGGTCGGTGGCCATCGCGCTGAGGCCTTGCAGGCGGGTCAGCACGCTTTGCTCCAGGGCAGTGATCTTGCCCTCCAAGTCACCGGCTTTACCGGCCTGCCCCAGGGTCGCGTTGATCTGCACCTGATTATTGAGGGTTTCTAGGTCGCGGCGCAGCGCCAGGCTGCTGCCGAGTAGATCCAGGCTTTGCAGTTCGATACGCGTGCCCTGGAACTCGCGCCAGGAATCACGTACCAGGTAATAGTTGGTTGCCAGCATCGGCAGCAGGAACAGCACGCTGATCAGGCTGAACTTCATGCCGAAACTCAGACGGTTCATCAGCGCGACGGCGGGATAGAGCAAGCTCTTCACAGGTGAACTCCCTTTCTATTATTTTTATTTGAGGCGCAGGGCGGCGGCAGAAAGCCACTATTTGGCGCTCTGTCTGTATAGCTCAATTTGAAAGGGAGTTTTGTAACGTAAAGTTAACGAGATAGGCGCCGGCTTGCCGGCGATCGACGCAACTCGGGGGGGTGTAACCACCAAAGTGCTCGTATCGCCAGCGAACCGGGGGTCTGCGAGGATCAGGGCAACACGGTCCAAATAGCGAACCCGGCATACCACAGCACCGCCGCGCGCAGCAGCAGCTCCCACAGGCGGTCCAGGCTGTTGATGCCATCGGCACCGACCACTGGCGGCGGGATTTCGGCGGCAACCAGGCCCACCTTTTCCACCAGTTGGGCGGCGCTGATATCCCAGTTCAACAGCTCGTGCAGCATCACGCGGCTGACCGCGACGAAATTGCCTACCAGGGCGAAGCTGGCTGCCAGCAGGCGAACCGGCAACCAGTCAAATGCATGCCGCAATTGCCCGGCACGCTCGGCCACCAGCGGGTTCTTGCTGTGTTCGCTGGCCAGCGCCAGCAGGCGATACGCCAGGGCGGCCACCGGGCCCAGCAGGAAGTACCAGAAAATCACCGCGAAAAAGCTTTGGTAGGCCTGCCACAGCAGATGCCCCTGGACGCGCTCGAGCAACTGTTCGCCGCTGTCGGCATTCAGGCTCAGGTCGCGCTCGGCCACGTGCTCTGCGGCTTGGAGGTCGCCGCGCCGCCAGGCATCGCGAAACGGGCCCAGCCCGGCCAGTAGATCGCCACGCCCCAGGCTGTAGATCACCACCACCAGGTGCACTGGCAGTGCCAACAACCCGTAGGCCACCGGCTCCAGCACCAGAAGCAACAGCGCCAGCAACGCCACCGGCAGCAACACCATCACGGTCAGAATCAGCCAGGGCTGCTTGCCCATGCGCGGGCTGGATTCCAGCTTGGCCAGCTCGCGCAACCAGCCGCCATCGCGTTGCACACGCCGGCGCAGGGCCGAGAATTTCTCGATCCAGACCGCCAGCACCAACACCAGAAAACTCATTGTGCGTGTCCTCCATCCAGCAGGGCGCTGCGAAAGCGCGTCCAATCAAAAGCGGGGCCGGGATCGGTCTTGCGTCCCGGCGCGATATCGCTGTGGCCACAAATCCGCTGCGGCGTGATCCCTGGATAGGCCGCCAGCAACTGGCGGGCCAGGTCGATCAGCGACACATACTGGGCGTCGGTGAACGGCAGGTCATCGGTGCCTTCCAGCTCGATTCCCAGGGAAAAATCATTGCACGTCTCTCGCCCTTCGAAGCACGAGACCCCGGCATGCCAGGCGCGGTCGATGCAGGACACAAACTGCGTCACCGCGCCGTCACGCTCAATCAGAAAATGCGCGGACACCCGTAGGTCAGCAATCCCTTCAAAGTAGGGATGTTCCGTGACATCCAGGCGGTTCTGGAAAAACTCCTGCACCTTGCCGGTAGCGAACTGCGCGGGCGGCAGGCTGATGTTATGCACCACCAACAGTGAGATTTCGCCTGCGGGGCGCTCGTTGAAGTTGGGCGAAGGGCAATGACGAATACCCTTGCACCAACCGCTGGCGGAGTCCAACTGCATACCGGTTCCTTGAACGAGACAAAGTGTCACCAGTATGCCGCGTTCGCCCCTGTGGTTGCGATCACTTGCCGCGATTGAGTTGTCGCAGCTTGCCCACCACCGCCGCCAGCGCGCGCTCGAACAAGGGCCCATCGTCGAGCATATGCAGCGTGCCAGCCTTGAATGCCGCCGCCAGTTGGCCGGGGCTTTGCTCCAGGACCTTGAGCCCCGTGCGACTGACAAAGATGTAGCGATTGGCCGGCGCCATGACCATCGTGAGCTTGCATCGCAGGCTGCTGGCAGTCTCGCGTTGGAACTCCAACCACTGCCCCATCCGCAACTGCCGAGCCTGGAGCAGGTCGGGATCGTTGTCCGGCAGCTCTTCATCCGCCTCATGCGGGACCGCCCCAAGTACAAAGGGCTCACTCACCTCGATCAGCTCATCGAGGTCGTCAGGCGCCTGCCTATGCAGGGCCTGCAGCCGCACAAAAAAATCACGCGTGCTGAATGGGTCGAACGCAGCGCTGGTCAATCCGTCACGCAACGCCTTGAGCAACCCCGGTAACTGCTCCAGCAAGTGGCGCCCGGCTTCGGTGTCTTGCTGCAGGCTGACACTCCAGATCAGTTCGTCGAGGGTGCGCAGCCCCGCTTGCCATTGCACCGACTGCTCACCGTGCTTGAGGCTGGCCAGCAACAGCACCTGGCTCCAGGCCTGCTGCAGGAACTGCACCACCGTGCGTGGCAGGACCTTACCCAGCAGCCGCCGGTTGAGCACATCGGCCACTCGCTGACGGGCCGCTTCGGTGCGTACGCGAGCTTCTTCGGCCTCGCGGGTGTGCTGTTCGAGCAATTCGCTGCGGTGCCGCTCATCGGCGGTAAACGCACTGAACTCGGTCAACAACCCGGAAAAAATCGCCGGGTCTTCGACATAGTCGTTGAGCAGGCGCTGCACCACTTGTTCGATACGCAGGTACAGGTGGTCGCGCTGATAGTCATCACACGGGCTCCAGCCCATGGCCGCCGCCGCGACTTCATTGAGCAGGCGCCGCGCGGGGTGGTTGGCGCGGGTGAAAAAGCTCTTGTCCAACACCGCGACTTTGAGCATCGGGATCTGCAATCGGCCGATCAAGGCCTTGAAGGCATCGGGCACCGTGCGGTCATTGAGGATGAACTCGAACAACAGCGCGACCAGGTTGATCACGTCTTCGTCCGCATCCTCCACCACCCGCGACTTGCCACTCTTGACGCTGACACGCGTAAGCAGTTGTTCCAGCTGGTTGCGCAGATCGAAGTCGTCTTCAAGCTCCGGCTCCGGCACATACTGCTGCAAATGGGACAGCAGCCGGAGCAGGTCACGGGTGGCGATTGGCTGGGGCTCGGCGCTGGCTTCGAGGGTAGGGGCCACGCTGCCGCGCACGGCTTTGAGCAGCTCCTGCAGGACGGCGAACGCTTGCTGGCCGCTGTCATCGACAGGCTGCTCGGCGCCCGGCTGCGCATCCGGGCTGGGTTGTTCACGGGCGGCACGCCCACCGGGGCGGCGCGAGGGGGCGGCCTTGAGTTCCGGCAACACCCCCGTCGCGACCAGCAATTGGTTGGCTTCGCCGTACAACTGGTCGGCATCGCTGAGCACGTATTTTTCGAAGAGCTTGAGCATGATCAGCTTGACGCGAATTTCCACGCCGAGGCTGCGCCCCGCCCGCAGGAAAAACTCGCAGAGCAGCGCCGGACCGAGCGGGTTCTCCCGATCGTCCAGGCGATTGCCGAGCAATGCACTCAAACGGGCGGTCAGTTGCCCCAGCGCCAGGCCGTCGCGGTGATGCACCCGACCCAGCATGGCTTCCAGCGCCACGGCTTTTTCCAGTTGATCCCTGGAGGTACCGGGTGCAGCGTCGTAGGACATCACCGGCACCCATTTCAACGCCCCCCGCCCCGCGTCGCCCAGGTTGGCAAAGGCTTCGAACAGGCGCTCCATGAACACGCGCTCGAAATTCTTGCGCTTGAGGCGCAGGTCGCGCATGGCTTCGAAGAAAATATGGTGATCGACGTTGTTACGGGCCTTGTCGGCCATTTCGAACAACGTGTCGTCGGCGTTATCGAACAGTTCCTGCAGCCCCTGCTGCAGCTGTTGCGCCGCCTTGTCGCGAACCTGCAGCAACACCACCGGCAACCGGGCGAGCGGAGATGGCGTGGCGTGTGCCTTGTTGATTGGCACCACCTTTCCGTCATTGTGCATCCTGGCCTCCTGAAACGGCGGTATTGAGTGGGGCAAAGATCGGCTACAGGCCCGCGTGGGCACACTGGATAGCCGGTGATTACCATGACGTCAAAGCTATGACGCCAATTGAAAGGCGCGAGATTATCTTGCAAATGAGGGGGGTTGCGCCAGCAAACTCTGCGACGGCGCGGTAAATGAGCAGCGAGTGTGGGTTCGGACGCGCACTGCCCCTATAATCGGGGCACTTTGTTTGTGGAGCCTGTTATGCCGAATCTCCGTCTTGCCGACCTCACCGCCGAAATCGAAGCCAACGTGCGCCGCGCACTGCTGGAAGACATCGGCAGCGGCGACATCACCGCACAGTTGATCCCGGCCGAACGGCTGGCCACGGCCGCCATCATTACCCGCGACAACGCAGTCATTTCCGGTACGGCCTGGGTCGATGCAGTGTTCCGCCAGTTGGACCCACGCGTCGCCGTGCATTGGCAGGTGGCCGACGGTGAGCGCGTCAGCCCCAATCAGGTGCTGTTCCGCCTTGAAGGACCGGCACGCTCGCTGCTCAGCGGCGAACGCTGTGCGCTGAATTTCCTGCAATTGCTCTCCGGGGTCGCTACCCGCGCGCAGTACCTGGCGGATTTTGTCGCGAGCACTCAGGTCAAGCTGTTGGACACCCGCAAAACGCTGCCGGGCCTGCGCCTGGCGCAGAAGTACGCGGTGACCTGCGGCGGCTGCCACAACCACCGTATCGGTTTGTACGACGCGTTCCTGATCAAGGAAAACCATATTGCCGCCTGTGGTGGCATCGCCCAAGCCATCACCGCCGCGCACAAGATCGCCCCCGGCAAACCGGTGGAAATCGAAGTGGAAAGCCTGCAGGAACTGCGCGAAGCGCTGGCGGCGGGCGCCGATATCATCATGCTCGATGAGCTGAGCCTGGAAGACATGCGTGAAGCCGTGCGCCTGAATGGCGGCAAGGCCAAGCTGGAGGCCAGCGGCGGGATCAATGAAAGCACGCTGCTGCCTATCGCCGAGACCGGGGTGGACTACATCTCCATCGGCGCGATGACCAAGGATGTAAAAGCGGTGGATCTGTCGATGCGTCTCAGCATCTGAGGATAATCTGCAGGAGCCGGGTTGCCGGCTCCTGCAGGTTGATTCAAACGACCAGGCCGTTCATCTCGCAATATTCTTCCCAGTCGACGCCCAGTACCTCGGACGCCTCTTTGTGCAAGGCGAGCCTGGCGGCTTCGAATTCTTCCGGTGTCGAGGTGTAATAAAGGGTCAGCTCCCAGGGCTGGTAGCCCCGGCTCTCGGCCTCGTCCTCGAATGCCCACTGAATCTGGTCGCGCTGATCATCGGCGCTCAGGTCCTTGATCTCTTCTTTAAGCTGCGGCGACTCCTCGAGGTATTTTTCGAGGGCTGCTTGATGCCGAACTTCCTGGGTCATTTCAGTTGTGGTCATGTTGTTCTCTTAGATCGAGGAATGGGGATGCATCTGGGTCATCAAGGTTGCGCAGATACAAAAGAGCGGGCGCAAATGCCAGCTCGTCTGGCCTTCAGAACCATTCTGGGATCATCTGAAAACAGTGTTGCCTTTGAGACAGTGTTGCCTTTGAAACAGTAGTGCCCTTTTGCCCGAGACAGGAATCGAACCTGCGACCTTCGCGTTACGAGTGCGCTGCTCTACCGGCTGAGCTACACGGGCGGTGGGCTAAAGCTAGCACCGCATCGGGCGTCCGGCAACTTGCGGCCCTCAACGGGCAATCACGCCCTGGGTCCAGAAGCGGGGTTGCAGCAAATTGCCATGGCTGTCCAGGTACTGCTGCTGGGCTTGGGTGATGTGTGGGATGTCGCGCGCTGCGATGAAGATCAACAGACCAACGGCCAATACACTCAGGGCTTTCCATGCCCCCCGCAACCATGGCACCGCTGCGAAGGCCGGCAACCGCCACTCATGCAGTGCCAGCAGCCAGCCCACGACCAGCGCCAGCCAGACCTGGGAGACTGGCATCACAATCACGCCGTCGACCATGGACTGCACCAACGCGCCAACCAATGCCGCAAACAGGCATAGCCTCAGCAGGTCCGCACGTTCGGCGGACAGCGCGCGCTCACGCAGCACAGCCAACGTGGCCCAGCCACCTCGCCACGCCAAGGCCGCAACGCACACGGCGGATGGCACTCCCCATTCACTGGCCCATTGCAGGATAGCCTGGTGGGGGTGAGCGGCAATTTTGTTGGCAATATCGGCAAAATGCATCGGCCCGAAGCCCAGCCAGGGGCGCTCGACGAGCATATGCCACGCTTGCCACCAGATCGGGCCACGCCCCGACAGCGAGGTGGTGAGGCGATCACGCGCAGCATTGGTAATCTCGATTCCCAGGTAATTCGCCAACACTGTGAACAACAGCCAGTACAACAACAAGCCGCATGACACCGCAGCCAATTGCCAGCCGAGCCAGCGCCGCCCCCACGGCCCCAACATCGCCAGCGCCGCCCCGGCCACGCCGAGGCCAAGCCATGTACCGCGCGTGCCGCCGCTGATCGCGATCAACCACCAGACACACAGCAACGCAAATACCAGGCCTCGCTGGGTTCGAGAGGCCTTGGGCAGTAACAGGGGGAGCGCCAGCAGCGGCAAGGTAAAGGTCTGGAACTGGCCGTAAAAGCGCTTGTTGGAAAAGCTCGACAGCAACAGGTCAGGGTCCAGCGTCAGCGCACCACTGCTGAAGGCCACCGCGCCGGCGTACAGGTATTGGATGGATTTGATCAGGCACAGCAACACCACGACCAGGACCAGCAAACGGTCCAGAGGCTCACCTTCGCGGCGACGCAGCACGGCAAACGCCACGGTGATCGCCGCGCAACCGACAAACAACGCCACTTCGGTAAACGCCCAGAGCGGCTGTCGGGCCAGCGCCGAGGACACCAGCCCCAGCACAATGATCAGCGCGAGCCCAAGGGCCGTGAGCCGATCCACCAACCGTTCCTGCGAAGTCACCGACAGCCCATACAGCACCGCGCAGACGGCAATGGCAATCTGCAATGTCCGCTGTAGATCATGCCCACTGAAGGGCACGCATATGCCAACAACCAGCAAACACACCGTCACTACCAGGAAAATACTGCCACGCTGCTGTTCAGATAACGACATCGGCCACCTCTACGTCCATGTGGATGGTTTAGCAGTCAGGCACCGTCGGCGCCGCAACCTTTGGCTGCATATTTGGCATCGGCGGTCGTACTGCACTTCCAGCCCGTGGTGGCATTGCGCGTGAGGTTGATGCTCTTGCCCAGCACCGGTGCCGGTGCGTCGAGTATTTCGCAGCTGATGGAACCGGCCCCCGTGGCAACGTCGCCGGAGACGTCGATCTTGCAGTTGGCCGTGGGGCTGGTGCCGCCGATCAATGCCAGGGTGGGCACGGTCCCTTGATTGAGGGTGTCTTCGTACCCGGCTTTCAACGCCGTGATTTCAGCCAGGCCGGCAGTGAATTTAGCCTTGGCCTGGTGGGTGGTGTACATCGGCAGGCCGATGGTGGCCAAAATGCCGATGATTGCCACGACGATCAGTAACTCGATCAGGGTAAAACCTTTCTGACGCATCACATTCACTCTCCAGAATAAAACTCATGACCAGGCGCGTCCTGCGCCCCGTATTTTGCAGCGGCGCCAGTGTACTCATCCACAAGCGGTCAATCGCGCACAAGACGCACATTCTGACATTTTATCGGTGGTTCCCCGCCAGCCCGAATCCGTCACCTGACTAAGCTATAAATCTTCGACGACTTGTGTGCGGAACCGTGACATGAACAACGCCTCGACGATTTACGCCTGGGAAGGCATCAACCGCAAAGGACGCAAGGTCTGCGGGCATGCCACGGCGCACAACCCGGCCCTGGTAAAGGCGCAGCTGCGCCAGCAAGGCATCAGCCCCGGTCGCGTGCGCGAACGATCGCATTGGCTGCCGAGCCTCACCCCGCCCGTTAAACCGGCGGACATCACCTTGTTCACGCGCCAGTTGGCCACGCTGCTCAAAGCCGGGATCGCACTGCTGCAGGCCTTCGACATCATCAGTGAAGGCTTCGACAACCCCTCGGTGCGCGAGCGGGTGCAGCGCCTGAAGCAGGAGGTCGCCGCCGGTACCAACCTGAGTGAAGCGTTGCGCAAACAGCCGCGCTATTTCGATGAGCTGTACTGCAACCTGGTGGCTGCCGGTGAACAAGCGGGGGCACTTGAGACCTTGCTGGAGCGCGTGGCGGTCCACCGGGAAAAGAGCGAACGGCTCAAAGCCAGAATCAAAAAGGCCATGACCTACCCGATCGCAGTGCTGGTCGTCGCGAGCGTCGTCACCGGCGTGCTGTTGATCCACGTGGTGCCGCAATTCCAGACGTTGTTTGCCGGGGTCGACGGCAAGCTGCCGGATTTCACCCTCCACGTGATCGCGCTGTCCGAGTTCATGCAACGCGCCTGGTGGATCGTGGCGCTGGGCCTGGGGTCTGCAGCCATGGGGTTGCGTCACGCCTATCGCGCTTCAGTAGAGGTTCGTCGCTGGCTGGACGCCGGTTTGTTGAAAACGCCCCTGGCAGGCAAACTGCTGCAGAAATCGGCAGTAGCCCGCTTCGCCCGTACGCTCTCCACGACGTTTGCTGCCGGCGTTCCGCTGGTGCAGGCGCTGGGGTCTGTGGCCGGCGCTGCTGGTTCAGAACCGTTCAAACAGGCAATCGAGCTTATGCGACACGATGTATCCACCGGTATGCAATTGAATCAATCCATGGCCGCCAGCGGGCTGTTTCCCGGCATGGCGATCCAGATGACGGCGATCGGCGAAGAGTCGGGCACCCTGGACCGCATGCTGGAAAAAGTCGCCAGTCATTACGAGGCCGCAGTGGACGATCAGGTCGATAACCTCACGAGTTTGATGGAACCGCTGATCATGGTGGTATTGGGCGGGATTGTCGGGGCACTGGTCGTCGCCATGTACCTGCCGGTTTTCCAATTGGGGAGCGCATTTTGAGCCTGCTGCTGAGCGAGCACGCCTGGTTTTTTGTGTCGATGGCCTTGGTGCTGGGTGTGATCGCAGGCAGTTTTCTCAACGTACTGGTGTGGCGCCTGCCAAAAATGCTCGAACGGGAATGGCGAGCCCAGGCCCATGAAGTGCTCGGCTTGCCCGCCGAACCTGCCGGGCCGACCTACAACCTGATGCTGCCCCACTCATGCTGCCCCCACTGCAATCACCCGATCCGCCCTTGGGAAAACATTCCTCTGCTCAGTTATCTGTTGCTCAAGGGCCGCTGCGCTCACTGCCGGGGAGCGATCAGTGCGCGCTACCCACTCACCGAACTGGCGAGCGGGTTGCTCTGCGCGCTGGTGGCCTGGCATTTCGGTTTCGGTTGGCAAGCCGCAGCGCTGATGCTGTTGAGCTGTGGGTTATTGGCGATGAGCTTGATCGATGCCGACCACCAACTGCTGCCGGATGTGCTGGTATTGCCGCTGCTGTGGCTGGGGCTGATCGTCAATAGCTTCGGGCTGTTCACCACATTGCCCGATGCCCTGTGGGGCGCCTTGATCGGCTACCTGAGCCTGTGGAGCGTGTTCTGGCTGTTCAAGCTGGCCACCGGCAAGGACGGCATGGGCCACGGCGACTTCAAGTTGCTCGCCCTGCTCGGGGCCTGGGGCGGCTGGCAGATCCTGCCCATGACACTGCTGATGTCATCGCTGGTGGGGGTATTTTGTGGATTGATCCTGATGCGAATGCGCAAGGCCAAGGCGTCGACACCCATGCCATTTGGTCCGTATCTGGCGATTGCCGGCTGGATTGCATTGCTCTGGGGTGGTCAAATAACCGACTTCTATTTGCAGTCTGTCGGTTTCAGATGACCAATTCTGTTGCAACACCCTGGATTCTTGGCCTGACTGGCGGTATCGGCAGTGGCAAGAGCGCAGCAGCCCAGCACTTTGTCGACCTGGGCATCGACCTGGTGGACGCCGATCACGCCGCGCGCTGGGTGGTCGAACCTGGGCGGCCGGCACTGGCATGCATCGCCGAGCATTTCGGCGACGGCGTGCTGCAACCTGACGGCCAACTGGATCGCGCCGCACTGCGCAAGCTGATCTTTGAAGTACCTGAAGAGCGACGCTGGCTCGAAGCCTTGCTGCACCCGCTGATTGGCGAAGAGATTCGCAGCCACCTGGCGCGCGCGCAGTCACCCTACGCGATTCTGGTGTCGCCGCTGCTGATCGAGTCCGGCCAGTACAGCATGACCCAGCGCATCCTGGTGATCGACGTGCCGCAATCGCTGCAGATTCAGCGTACCCTGCAGCGCGATGGCATCAGCGAACAGCAGGTGCAGGCGATCCTCAAGGCCCAGTCCAGCCGCGAAGACCGCCTGAACCATGCCGATGACGTACTGGTCAATGACCAGGACCTGGCCTGGCTGCACAGCGAGGTCGAGCGACTGCACCACTTTTACCTTACTTTGCGTGGAGGCCGATCATGAGCCAACCCTTGACCGTCGACTGCCCAACCTGCGGCGCCCCCGTGGAATGGAAAGCGACCAACCTCAACCGGCCGTTCTGCTCGGACCGTTGCAAACTCATCGACCTCGGCGCGTGGGCCGCTGAGGAACACAAGATCCCAGTGGCTCCGGATGCTGAAGACGAGCTGTTCTCCGAAGACCTGCCGCCGCGCCATTAAGGGCGCATAAAGGCGTATTCCTGCTGGTCGTCGAGATTCTCTGCAAGGTATTGCAGCTCGTCGGCCAGGTCTTCGAAACTGCGCACTCCCTTGCTCTGCTGCACCACCGCGCTGAGCATGGCGCGCAGGGTCAAGCCCGGGTCGAAACCGATTTCCTGTGCCGCGTCCTGGCTTCTGCGCAACTCCTGCCGTGCCCATTCGTACACACTCATGTCCGTGCTCCTGGAAAATTTTGCAGAGCATGGGCCTGCGCGACCCCGCGGGATTTGATCTGGATCAACGCCGCGAATCGTCATCCTTCCAGGGCGCCGACAGGTATCGTGTGCGATTGAACGTCTCCAACCACTCCGGGCAAAACACCACCAGGGCGCTGATGACCATGCCGTTGATAAAGGCCTCGGGGAAGATGATCAGCCACAGGTAGCCGATGAAATCTTCCAGCCATTCCGGCATGGCAAAACGCCCGTCCAGCCACAGCAGGCCCAATGCGGCTAGCAGGCAGAGCAACGCCGACAACGCCGCAGCGAAGAAACCGGAACAGAAGATGTACACGAAGGGATTGCGCGGTTGCGCCCGCTCCACCAGCAGTGCGCAGCCTTCAGTGACCAGCACCGGCAACACAATCAGCAGCATGCCGTTGACGCCGAGGGCTGCGAGATCCTGGCGCCCCAGTGCCATCAGGCCCAGTTGGGCGGCAAACCCACCGACAATGGCCAACGGCCAATCCAGCAACAGGGTCACGGCAGTCATGCCGATAAAGTGGTAGGAAACCCCGGTATCGAAATCACGCCGTACCAGCCACAGCATGAACAGCGCGAATACCGTGCCGAACAGCAAATGCTGGCGCCGCCGGTCGGCAAACAACTCGACCCACGGCGAGCGCAGGATCGCCCACAGCAACACCGGCGCGTACAACAACCAACCGATGCCGAGCGTCGTCGGTGCCAGCACGGCGGCGCTGATCACGGCTTCACCTGCTCCAGGGCCTGGCGCAGATCGGTGGCGGAGCTGTATTCGCGCTGCTCAATCAATTGGCCTTTATCCAGCTGCAGCCACAGCACTTTATCCGCAGCGCCCGGGTAGCGCGGGGCGATGCGCGCGTCCCGATCGAGCATGACCCGGTAGTTGTAGGCCTGCATGGCGGGCACCGCGAATAACTTGGCGATCAGCCGCGGCATGCGCTGAATGTCCGCGACAAACACCGCATGCCGCGCTTCCAGGTAACCTTTGGGCTGGCCTTGCAGCGCTGCGTCCACTTGCTTGGCGGCGTCCATGCTGCGCGCGACCAGCAGAATCTGCGCCTGATCATTCAGGGTGTAGGCCTGGTCAAATTGATCCAGCAGGGTCCACGGCGCCAGGCGCTCACCCACCTCGACGGCCTGGGCGCACAAGGGCAGCAGGCCAAGCAACAGCAGCAGAAAAAACTTCACAGCGGACTCCTCATCCTCGGCATAGCGGTCGAGTGGCCAGTCTACACCGACCTTTTGCAGCGGGACTTCCTGCGGTCATCATTTGGACGCTAAGCTGCAAGCATGGATGACTCAGATTATTTGCGCCTGCTCACCGTAGCGGCCGAACAAGCCAATGCGTTCCTGTCCAATGCCCGCAAATGGGAGCGTGAGCGTTGGGTCTGCCAGCGCCTGCTGCAAGGCTTGAATGTGCCTTATCGCGCCGAGGAGTTTCATGCCGCCGGGCAGGAACCGCCGGACGTGCTGTTTCGCGATGCCAGTTTCGAAGTGTTTTTCGTATTGGATGAGGGACGGCGCCTGAACGACGAATGGCGCGACGAATTGCTGCGCCGGCGCAGTGCGTTTTCCCTCAGCCAACTGGTGCGGCGCGAAGCCAAGCCTCGGCGTATTCCCGCCCACGAATTCCTGCTGCGCCTGGCGCCGACCCTGCGCAAGAAGGCCCATAACTACAAGGAACGCGGGATGGACCTGGGCGAGTTGGACATCGTTGCCTTCACCAGCCTCAAACGCGAAGTGCTGGACCTCAACAGCCACTTCCCGCCGCCTACCGAATACCTGCGCCAGGGCTGGCGCTCGCTGTCGCTGGTTGGGCCGACATTTGCGCGGGTATTGTTCGCGCATCCGGATGCACCGGATTTCTTGCGCAACAACCTGGGGCGCAGCATAGTGTTCGACGTGGGTATCAGCCTGTGAAGCAGGCACAGGCTACGCTTGTGGCGAGACCGCCCACTTCCCGACTGTAACGTGGCGCCCTTTTGCAACGTCTACCTGACGAGGCCTTTATGACCAGCCGCCTGAACCCCGATGACCAACAGCATGTCGAAGAGTACCTGCAACTCTCCCAGAACCGAGTCGAGCGCAAGCCTTTCCGGCCGTGGCTGCTCCTTGGTGTGGTGCTGGTGGCGGTGATCGGGCTCGGATTGCTGAGCCGCCTTTTGAGTTACCTGACGCTATGAGCTGCCTGGCGCTCGCGGGGGTAACTGCTCCGATTTCTTTTAGCCTTGCGAGATATCCCCATGACCCATCGTATTATTATCGTCGGCGGCGGCGCCGGCGGCCTGGAGTTGGCTACCCGCCTGGGTAAGACTCTGGGCAAGCGCGGCACCGCCAGCATCACGCTGGTAGACGCCAACCTGACCCATATCTGGAAGCCGTTGCTGCACGAAGTGGCTGCCGGCTCGCTGAACTCTTCGGAAGACGAACTCAATTACGTCGCCCAGGCCAAATGGAACCACTTCGAGTTCCAACTGGGGCGCATGAGCGGACTCGACCGTGAGCAGAAAAAAATCCAGCTGGCCGCCACCCTCGATGAAGAGGGCCGTGAGCTGGTGCCCGCGCGCGTGCTGGGCTATGACAGCCTGGTGATTGCAGTCGGTAGCACCACCA
This sequence comes from Pseudomonas sp. 13B_2.1_Bac1, assembly GCF_025466155.1. Lineage (NCBI taxonomy): Bacteria > Pseudomonadati > Pseudomonadota > Gammaproteobacteria > Pseudomonadales > Pseudomonadaceae > Pseudomonas > Pseudomonas sp. 13B_2.1_Bac1. The sequence goes on from NZ_JANLOH010000115.1 coordinate 81,382, forward strand.
ACGACTTCGGTACCGAAGGCGCCGCGCAACACTGTCTGTTCCTCGACACCCGCAAGCAGGCCGAGCGCTTCCATCAGCAATTGCTCAACCACTACCTGCGCGCCCATGCCGGGCAGACCGATACCATTGAACAGATCAGCGTCGCCATCGTCGGCGCCGGTGCCACCGGCGTGGAACTGGCCGCCGAGCTGCATAACGCCGCCCACGAACTGGCAGCGTACGGCCTGGACCGGATCAAGCCGGAAAACATGCACATCACCCTGATCGAAGCCGGCCCACGGGTATTGCCCGCGCTGCCGGAGCGTATCGGCGGACCCGTGCATAAAACCCTGGAGAAACTTGGGGTGACCGTGCTGACCAACTCGGCGGTCAGCGAAGTGACGGCCGACGCGCTGATCACCAGCAGCGGCCAGGTGATTCCTGCCAGCCTCAAGGTGTGGGCAGCCGGTATTCGCGCGCCTGGCTTCCTCAAGGATATCGATGGCCTGGAAACCAACCGCATTAATCAGCTGCAAGTGCTGCCGACGCTGCAGACCACCCGCGACGAAAATATCTTCGCCTTTGGCGATTGCGCCGCCTGCCCGCAACCGGGCACTGACCGTAATGTACCGCCACGCGCCCAGGCGGCTCACCAGCAGGCCTCATTGCTGGCCAAGTCGCTGAAGCTGCGGATCGAGGGCAAGGACCTGCCGTCCTACAAGTACACCGACTACGGCTCGCTGATCTCGCTGTCGCGGTTCTCGGCGGTAGGTAACCTGATGGGCAACCTCACCGGCAGCGTGATGCTCGAAGGCTGGCTGGCGCGGATGTTCTATGTGTCGCTGTACCGCATGCACCAGATGGCGCTGTATGGCTTCTTCCGCACGGCGATGCTGATGCTGGGCAGCAAGATCGGACGCGGGACCGAGCCGCGCCTCAAGCTGCACTGATACCTCACAACCCTGTGGGCGCTGGCTTGCTGGCGATGGCGGTGGGTCAGTCGACTAAGCCGTCGCTGATACAACGCTTTCGCGGGCAAGCCCGCTCCCACAGGGGAATTGCGCTGGCTGCCAGCTCCCACATGGGAATTGCGCCGGCTCGTACAGAGGTTGAATTTCGGGCAAAAAAAATCCCCGTATCTTTCGATACGGGGATTTTTAATATGGTCGGGGTAAGGGGATTCGAACTCCTGACATCCTGCTCCCAAAGCAGGCGCGCTACCGGACTGCGCTATACCCCGGTAAAAAAAAGGCGACCTTTCAGTCGCCTTCTTCGATCAGCGCTTTTGGCCTCTGATCTTAAGATTCGATTCCAGCGTTAACTGGTCTCAAAAATGGTGGGTCGTGTGGGATTCGAACCTACGACCAATTGGTTAAAAGCCAACTGCTCTACCAACTGAGCTAACGACCCAAATATGGTCGGGGTAGGGGGATTCGAACTCCCGACATCCTGCTCCCAAAGCAGGCGCGCTACCGGACTGCGCTATACCCCGGTTTGAAATTGGCTCCGTGACCAGGACTCGAACCTGGGACCCAATGATTAACAGTCATTTGCTCTACCGACTGAGCTATCACGGAACTACATATTTCAAAGTACAACTTTTGCTGCGGTGTAACCTTCTCTTCGACCCGTCCGTATCGCTACGTTCATGTCTCTGAGGCGCGCTATTCTACAATCTTAAAAACCCCTGTCAACCCTTTAAATTGCTTTTAAGACAATGATTTGCGCTTCTTTCTGATTTCTTCTTGGGGAGAAGAAACCCGTGGGCTGACGTTGCTGCGGGGCGCACTTTACAAGCCTTTGCCTTACAGTTCAACGCCCTATCGAAAAAAAAGGCCCCGCAATGCGGGGCCTCCTCTTATCGCCATACAGGCCGGGCTCAGTGGAAGACGATTTCGTCGTTTTCCACCGTCGCCGTGACGCTGGTGCCTGGCATGAAGCTGCCCGACAGGATCAACTGCGCCAGCGGGTTTTCGATCCAGCGCTGGATCGCACGCTTCAACGGCCGTGCGCCATACACCGGGTCGTAACCGACCGCGATCAGTTTGTCCAACGCCTCGCGGCTCAGCTCCAGCGACAGCTCGCGCTCGGCCAGGCGGCCACGCAAGCGACCCAACTGGATCTCGGTAATGCCCGCGATCTGATCCCGCGCCAAAGGCTCGAAGATCACCACTTCATCGACCCGGTTGATAAATTCCGGACGGAAGTGCGTGGTCAGTGCGTCCATCACTGCAGCACGCTGCGCTTCGCGATCACCCACCAACTCCTGGATCTGCGCCGAGCCCAGGTTGGAGGTCATCACGATCACCGTATTGCGGAAGTCCACGGTACGCCCGTGGCTGTCCGTCAGACGGCCATCTTCCAGCACCTGCAGCAGGATGTTGAACACATCCGGGTGGGCCTTCTCGACCTCGTCCAGCAGGATCACCGAGTAAGGCTTGCGCCGCACGGCTTCGGTCAGGTAACCGCCCTCCTCGTAGCCCACATAGCCTGGTGGCGCACCGATCAAGCGGGCCACCGAATGTTTCTCCATGAATTCGGACATATCGATCCGCACCATGGCCTCTTCGGTATCGAAGAGGAACTCGGCCAAGGCCTTGCACAGCTCGGTCTTGCCCACGCCGGTCGGGCCGAGGAACATGAACGAACCGCTTGGGCGGTTCGGGTCGGACAAGCCGGCCCGGGAACGCCGCACCGCGTTGGACACCGCGACCACCGCCTCTTCCTGGCCGATGACGCGTTGGTGCAACAGGTGCTCCATCTTCAGCAACTTGTCGCGCTCGCCTTCGAGCATCTTCGACACCGGGATGCCGGTCCACTTGGAGACGACTTCGGCGATTTCCTCCTCGGTCACTTTGCTGCGCAGCAGCTGGTTCTCGCTGTGGCCATGCTGGTCGACCATCTGCAGGCTGCGCTCCAGGTCCGGGATTACCCCGTACTGCAACTCGGCCATGCGGTTCAGGTCGCCTTTGCGGCGCGCCGCTTCCAACTCCTGACGCGACTGCTCGATCTTTTGCTGGATCTGGGCAGAGCCCTGTACTTCGGCCTTTTCCGAGGTCCAGATTTCTTCGAGGTCCGAGTATTCGCGTTCGAGGCGGACGATTTCTTCCTGAAGTTTTTCCAGGCGTTTCTTCGCCGCATCGTCCTCTTCTTTCTTCAGGGCCTGGGATTCGACTTTCAGTTGAATCAGGCGCCGATCCAGACGGTCGAGCACTTCCGGCTTGGAGTCGATCTCCATGCGGATGCGGCTGGCCGCTTCGTCGATCAGGTCGATGGCCTTGTCCGGCAACTGCCGGTCAGTGATATAGCGATGGCTCAATTTGGCCGCCGCAATGATCGCGCCGTCGGTAATCGCCACCTTATGGTGGACCTCATAGCGTTCTTTCAGGCCACGCAGGATCGCGATGGTGTCTTCTTCGCTCGGCTCTTCCACCAGCACTTTCTGGAAACGCCGCTCCAGGGCTGCGTCTTTCTCGATGTACTGGCGGTACTCGTTGAGCGTCGTGGCACCCACGCAATGCAACTCACCCCGCGCCAATGCGGGCTTGAGCATGTTGCCTGCGTCCATCGAGCCTTCGCCTTTACCGGCGCCGACCATGGTGTGCAGTTCGTCGATAAACAGAATGATCTGCCCTTCCTGCTTCGACAGCTCGTTCAACAGGGATTTGAGGCGCTCTTCGAATTCACCACGGAACTTGGCACCGGCGATCAGCGAGCCCATGTCCAGGGACAACAGGCGCTTGCCTTTGAGACCGTCCGGCACTTCACCATTGATGATGCGCTGGGCCAGGCCTTCGGCAATCGCGGTTTTACCCACGCCAGGCTCGCCGATCAGCACCGGGTTGTTCTTGGTGCGACGCTGCAGGACCTGGATGGTGCGACGAATCTCATCGTCACGGCCGATCACCGGATCCAGCTTGCCTTCTTCGGCGCGCTTGGTCAGGTCGACGGTGTACTTGTCCAGGGCCTGGCGCGATTCCTCATGGTTTGGGTCGTTGACCGCCTCGCCGCCGCGCAGGTTGTTGATGGCGTTTTCCAGGGCTTTCTTGCTCACGCCCTGGCCCAGCAACAATTTGCCAAGCTTGCTGTTGTCGTCCATGGCGGCGAGCAATACCAGCTCGCTGGAAATGAACTGGTCACCTTTCTGCTGGGCCAGGCGATCGGCCTGGTTGAGCAGACGTGCCAGGTCCTGCGACATGTTCACGTCGCCGGTAGGGTTTTGGATTTTCGGCAATTGGTCGAGCTCTTTGCTCAACTCCTTGCGCAGGCTGTTGACGTCAAAGCCCACCTGCATCAGCAAGGGCTTGATAGAACCACCTTGCTGATCCAGAAGCGCCTGCATCAAGTGCGCAGGCTCGATGGCCGGGTGGTCGAGGCCCACCGCCAACGATTGAGAGTCCGATAAGGCCAACTGCAATTTGCTGGTTAAACGATCTATACGCATTAGTCACCTTCCTTTTGAGCAGGCCGGAGCTATGTGCGAGCGAGCTTGCTCGCGATAAACACATCCTGAATGAAGAAACCTGCCAGATACCCCTATAGATGGGGTGGATTCTGGAAGATTCAAGCGACCGACGGTTGATATGGATCAGCGTTGACCCAGATCAACAGAGTCTAGCGTTCAAGCCAGATAAGGGAGGCAAAACGACCGGTGCGGGGGCTGCGCCGGTAAGAAAAGAAGCGCGGGTCGGTGACGGTGCAGAAGCCGCCCCCATAAACCGCGGTGATGCCACGTGCCGCCAGGCGCAGGCGGGCCAACTGGTAGATATCGGCCATGAACTTGCCTGGATTGCGGCTCGGCACAAAGGCTTCGGCGGTAACCGGCAGTTGCTGCATAAAGGCCTCACGCACTTCCGGGCCGACCTCAAAGGCCTGTGGACCGATGGCCGGGCCCAGCCACACCAACACCTCACCGGGCTCGGTATCCAGGCTTTCGAAGGCGGCTTCGAGCACACCCGCTGCCAGGCCACGCCAGCCGGCATGGGCTGCTGCGACACGCGTGCCGGCACGGTTGCAGAATAATGCGGGCAGGCAATCGGCGGTCATGGACGTGCAGGCGATGCCGGGCGTACTGCTCCAACTGCCATCGGCTTCGGCGGTCACTCCAGGATTCGCCTCGACCACCTTCACCCCATGGACCTGACGCAGCCAGGCGGGCTGGATATCGAAGGCATCAGTGAGGCGACGGCGGTTTTCGAGTACAGCCTCCAGGCTGTCCTCGACATGATCGCCCAGGTTGAGACTGTCGAACGGCGCCAGGCTGACGCCGCCCGCACGGGTGGTGACGCAGGCCTTGACCTGAGCCGGCGCGGGCCAGTCAGGAATCAGCCAGTCACTCATCCGATAAACGCCTCGCGATCCTGCTTGAGCAGCGACAGCAACCAGACTAGATCGTCTGGAAGAGGCGATTCCCAACTCATCCGCTTACCGCTCGTCGGATGATCCAGCTCCAGGAAACGTGCATGCAGTGCCTGGCGCGGGAAGTTTTTCAGCGAATCAACCATGGTCGCACTGGCCGCCGGCGGAATGCGGAAGCGGCCACCGTAGGCCGGGTCGCCGACCAACGGGAAGTTGATGTGGGCCATGTGCACACGAATCTGGTGGGTACGCCCGGTTTCCAGCTTGACCCGCACATGGGTGTGGGACCGGAAACGCTCCAGCACACGGTAGTGGCTGACGGCCTGCTTGCCACCTTCCATTACCGCCATACGCTGGCGCTGCTGGCCGTGGCGACCGATTGGGGCGTTGATCTTGCCACCCGCCACCACCACGCCGATCACGATGCACTCGTAGATCCGGCTGACACTGCGGCTCTGCAATTGCGTCACCAGCTGTGTCTGCGCCTGGATGGTCTTGGCCACCACCATCAGGCCGGTAGTGTCCTTGTCCAGGCGGTGCACGATGCCACAACGCGGGACATTGATGATGTCCGGCACGTGGTGCAACAGGGCATTGAGCAAGGTGCCATCAGCGTGCCCGGCCGCCGGGTGAACCACCAGGCCTGCGGGTTTGTTGATGACCAGGATGTCATCGTCTTCATAGACGATATCCAGCTCGATGTCCTGGGCGACCCATTCTCCCTGGGCTTCCTGCTCGGCAGTCAGCTCAAGAATCGCACCGCCATGCACTATGTCTCGCGGGCGGATAACCGCTCCATCCACAGTCAGGCGGCCGTCTTTGATCCAGGCGGAAAGGCGCGAGCGCGAGTGCTCAGCGAATAATTGTGCGGCGACTTGATCGAGGCGTTGGCCGCCCAATTCGGACGGCACCTCTGCGCGAAGTTCAATTTTATCGGACATGCTCAGACTAGGCGTGGCACAGCCTTTGGTTTCGGCTGCGCGCTTGTGGTTAAATACGGCGTCTTTTGCCCCGAGGCTTTCAACGGGGCGCTCATCATAACAGGACGGCCCCGCCCAAGACAGCGGCCGTCATAGGGACGCAAGCCGCCATGCAAGTGAAACACCTGCTGCTGATCGCCATCCTCGCCATGACTGCTGCTTGCTCGTCAACAAAGGAAGTCGTCGACGAAAACCTGAGCGAAGTCGAGTTGTACCAACTGGCTCAGAAAGACTTGGACAATAATAGCTACACCAGCGCCACAGCGAAGCTGAAGGCACTGGAGTCGCGCTATCCGTTCGGGCGCTACGCCGACCAGGCCCAGCTCGAGCTGATCTACGCCAACTACAAGAACGCCGAGCCGGAAGCTGCCAAGTCCGCCGCCGAGCGTTTCATCCGCCTGCACCCGCAGCACCCGAACGTCGACTACGCCTACTACATGAAGGGCCTGACCTCGTTCGACCAGGACGTCGGCCTGCTGGCGCGCTTCCTGCCGCTGGACATGACCAAGCGTGACCCGGGCGCTGCCCGCGACTCCTACAACGAGTTCGCCCAGCTGACCAGCCGCTTCCCCAACAGCCGCTACGCGCCGGACGCCAAGCAGCGCATGATCTACCTGCGCAACCTGCTGGCTTCCTACGAGATTCACGTGGCTCACTACTACCTGACCCGTCAGGCTTATGTAGCGGCAGCCAACCGTGGTCGTTATGTCGTGGAAAACTTCCAGGAAACCCCTTCGGTCGGTGATGGCCTGGCAGTGATGACCGAGGCTTACCAGCGCCTGCACCTGGACGACCTGGCCAGCACCAGCCTGGAAACCCTCAAGCTCAACTACCCTGACCACCCAAGCCTGAAGGATGGCCAGTTCGTGCCTCAGGTTGCCGAAGCCGACAACCGTTCGTGGCTGAGCAAATACACCCTGGGCCTGATCGAGTCCCGTCCGCCGCTGCCGCCGGGCGAAACCCGCGCCAACCAGGACGTGATCAAGCAGTACCAGGACGCCAAGGACGCGATCCCTTCGGACCTCAAGCCACACGACGAGAACGGCGACGTGATCGAAGAGCAAGAGCCGCAGGCCCTGGGCAACAACCAGGACCGCTCGTGGTTCAGCTACATGACCTTCGGTGTGTTCGACTGATTCAGTCGACGCAACGCAAAAGGGAGCCCCACGGGGCTCCCTTTTTTATGCACCAGCATTATTGCGCTGTGCGCCTGTCGCGTCCTTGGCTAAACTGGCGCATTACTCATCGAGAAACTGCCCATCATGGTTCGTCTACTGTTCTGGATTGCCGTCATTGCTGCCGCGGTATGGTTCTGGCGCAAATTCAAAAGCCCGACCGCCAGACAGCAACGCCCCGGCGAACCGGGCGCAGCCCTGATGGTGCGCTGCGCACATTGCGGCGTGCACCTGCCGCAGGATCGCGCCCTCAGCTCACGCCAGGAGTGGTATTGCACCCAGGCGCATCTGGAACAGGGGCCGAAGTCTATCCAGCGTTGAGGCGACCAGCGGGCGCGTAGGGTGCTGGATCAATGATCGGCGCTCGCTCCAGCAACAAATCCGCAAACAGCTGGCAGGACGCCGGCGCCAGCACCAGGCCATTGCGGTAATGCCCGCAGTTGAGCCATAGGCCATTAAAGCCCGGCACCTGGCCGATATACGGAATACCTTCCGGAGAGCCGGGGCGTAAACCGGCCCAGTGCCCCACCACTTCGGCATCTGCCAAGGCTGGAATCAGCTCCACCGCCGACGCCTTCAAGCTTTCCAACGCAGTGTCGGTTGGCGTCTTGTCGAAGCCTTCATGCTCCAGGGTGCTGCCGATCAGGATGTGCCCGTCGCGCCGGGGAATCGCATAGCGCCCCTTGGCCAGGACCATGCTCGAGAGGAAATCCGAGGCACATTTGTACAGAATCATCTGTCCCTTGACCGGCTCCACCGGCAACGCCAACCCCAGCGTACCGAGCAGCTGACCACTCCACGCCCCCGCCGCCAGCACGACCTGATCGCCATGGATCGGGCCATCCGCGGTGTTCACGCCCACGACATCGCCATCCTCGAGGATAAAACCGGACACCTCGCATTGCTCGTGAATCGTCACACCCGGTAACGCCAACAGTGCCGCCTTGAGCGATTTGACCAACCGCGGGTTGCGCACATTGGCCACGTTGGCCATGTAGATCGCCCGGGCATAGCCGCCGCCCAGTACCGGGACGGCATCGTGGGCAGCGGACACATCCACTTTGCTCAACGGCCGACCTTCACGTGCCGCCCAGGCCAGGGCCTCGGCCTCATCATCCAGATCGAGCCAGTACAACCCCGTGGTGTGCACCTCCGGGTCAACGCCCGTTGCCGCATACAGCCGCTCGGCCAGCTGTGGATAAAAATCCTGGGACCAATGGGCCAGCGCAGTGACCGCCGGGCTGTAGCGCCATGGGTACAAGGGCGAAACAATGCCACCGCCGGCCCAGGAAGACTCCTGCCCCACGCCCGCGCGCTCCAGCAGCACCACCGCCTGCCCTTGCGTCGCCAGGTTGTACGCCGTCAACAAGCCGATAACACCGCCACCGACAATCACCACTTGCTGTTGCTTAGCCATCATTTGATCCAGCCGATAAATAGGAACAAGCGCACCCGGCGCCCAATCATCCAGCACTCTCATCATTGCCCCCAGCATGTCTTGCGCGACATGGCGGGTTTGGCGCCAGGGTTGGCCCGCGCACCGCTGCTGGTCAGGCTGAAGTCACCGCAGGGATCGCCGGCCATTCCAGAGTCGACGGCAGGCGTAGCCACCAGGCGGTAATCCTGAGGGTTCAATGCTGCGGTGATTCTATAGCGATCATTGCCCGTACTGACGCCGCTTACGTCAATAAAAGTACCGTTCCTCGCATAAAAGCGCTCCAGGTACTGAGCCTGCTCGGTCAAGAGCGCGACGATCTCGGCGCGATAGACCTTTTTCACATGACCGGCGTACCCGGGGTAAGCGATACCGGCCAGAAGCGCGATGATCGCCACGGCGATCAGTAACTCGATCAGGGTAAAACCCTGGCTATCCATGTCCATCCCTCTACTCCTTATTGAAGTTGTCGCCAGGCCACTCGCCGAAACCACGACCGCCCGTCCTCCTCTACCCGCACATACACACTCTCCAGCACCGTACGCGATTGGCCACTGAACCCGACCGCGGTCACTCGGTACAAGGTGGCCGGGGTTTGCGCCGGCAAATGCGCCACCCCCACGCCAGTCCCCAGGGATTGCACACCGTAGAGACCACTTTTCAGGCCGGCCCAATTCACGCCCGACACGGGATTCACGCCAGCACCTGTCACCGAGAACGCCTCACCGGGGGGCGCACAGGTGACGAACGATTGGCACGGCGCCAACCCCGCGAACTCCCGCTGCACCCTTGACTCTCCCAGCCTCAAGCCACTTTCAGCCGTCTGAAGTGACTGGTTGCGATGCCAGAGGCTCGCGGCAATCTTTTGCTGAGTCACAGCCATCTGCATCGATGACAAACCGACCAGCGACAACAGCAGCAGAAACACCAGGCTGATCAACAGCACCATGCCGCCTTGACGAGAAAACACCATGGCCGCCCTACCCCACACGGTTTCGCAGCGCCACCGCGACGCTGTAGGTTTGATCCTTGACCCGGCCGGTCGGGTCTTGCAGCGTCATCAGGATGCGCACGCTGCGTATCAAGGCAGCGTCGACCGGGCTGTCGTCGTAGCGCGCCACCGTCAATGAGTCCAACCTGTCGGCCACGCCAAAACTGATTTCGAAACGCTGCACGTTATCCACCAGCACCGCCTTGGCCGGCGCAGCGGGCGTGCTGACCTTCAACTGCCCCGCCTCAAAGGTGTAGGTAAGCTGGCGTAGCGCAAAAGAGATTTGCCCAGGCGTTGGCGCAGGTGCGCTGGCGGAGTAGGCATGGGCAGTGCCGGTGCAGTCGGACAGCACCGTCCAGTCGGGTTTGCCACCTGCGATATCAGCGGTGATCAACGTCAGCGACTTTGAGGCGCCCACGGCACTCCAGGCGACAGGCCGATCAAAGGCCGGCGGGGCATTCTCGATAACCGCTGTCGCCAGGCAGCCAAACATGCCGGCCTGGCGAATGTCCTGGATCAACTTGCCCAGGGCAAACCGCGCATCATCCTGCAGCAACATCGCCGCCTGCTGACTGGCAGAGGTCGTTCGCGAGCTGATCGCCACCTGGCTCACGCCGAGGATCAGCACCAGCCCGACGGCCAGGGCTAACAGTAATTCCACCAGGCTGAAACCGCGTGCGTCCCTCCTCACTGTGCGGCCTCCATGCGACTGGTCAGGGTGAAGGTTTCGCGCGCACCCGGGGCATGCGTGCCGCGCTGATCGTTCCAACTGATGCTGACAGTCACCTCATTGGCGCCGATCACCACCGAACCCGTCGCGCTCTCCCCGGCGAAACCGCGAATATTCGCCTCGAAGTCATGCAGATCCAGATCGCGCACGCTGGCGTTTGCGGTACTGGCCGGCACACTCGCCCCAGCGCGCCAAGCGTAATCGGCACCGGCATTGGCGCGAATTCGGTCGAGCATGTCGTAGGCGATGAAACTGGCCTGGCTGGTCATCCGCGAACTGTCGGTGTACTTGAGCGCGTTCAATTGGATCACTGCCGCACCGAGCAGGCCGACGGCGAGAATCAGCACCGCCATCAGCACCTCGATCAATGTAGTGCCGCGCTGGTGCCTGGGCGCCGCATTCAAAAAGCAGGTAGTCGGACAGGCAAGCATTACCGTCGTCATCCGTGTCGAAGGCCAAGGGAAGCAGGAAAATCCTGCTGTGCGGCCCAAGACTAGCGTCGGTTTTCAGCCCGCGCTGCTGCGGGAACAAAGGGAAATACTTTGGACATGAAGGCCATCATCCGTTACCGCCGACGTGGCGCTATACCTACGGCAGCACCCCAACACTGAATCGGGTCCACGGAGGGACAGCACATGCGACAACGAGGTTTTACCCTGATCGAATTGCTGCTCGGGCTGATCGTGAGCAGCATCCTGGCGCAACTGGCGGTGCCCAACTTCAAGCACCTGCTGGCGTCCCAGCAACGACAAAGTGCAGCACAATCGCTGGCGAGCGGACTGCGCTTTGCACGCACGCAAGCCATTGCACGCAACCAGGCGGTGGTGATTCACGCACGCGAAGACGATTGGAGCCAGGGTTGGCGGGTGATAGTGGATGTGAGTGGACGCGGCCATCTGGACGACGACAACCCGGTGCTGCTGGAGCGCCAGGACAGCGGGCAAGTAGCGATCGTGGGCAATGGGCCGGTCAAGAGCCAGGTTCGCTTCAGCGGGTTGGGCGAACCGGTGTTTTCAGGTGGGGGGTTCCGTGCCGGTACCGTGCACGTGTGCGCCACGGACGAAGCTCAGAGCCTGCACCAGATAGTGCTGGCCCCCAGCGGGCGCATCAGCCTGCGCAGCGACAGGGCCGAGCAGGCGTTGTGCCGCAGCTACTCCGGCACCCTGGCATTCAGAGCAGCGAGCGAACCCGCAGCTCCTTGGGCATGGAGAAAGTGATGTTCTCTTCACGACCGGCCAATTCATCCGCGCCTGTAGCGCCCCAGGCGTGCAACTGCTGGATAACACCGCGCACCAGCACTTCCGGGGCCGAAGCGCCCGCAGTAATACCAATTCGCTCGACGCCATCGAACCAGCTGCGCTGCATGTCCTCGGCACCGTCGATCAGGTACGCCGGTGTCGCCATGCGCTCAGCCAACTCGCGCAGGCGGTTGGAGTTGGAGCTGTTAGGGCTGCCGACCACCAGCACGACGTCGCACTCATTGGCCAGTTGCTTGACCGCGTCCTGGCGGTTCTGGGTGGCGTAGCAGATGTCGTCCTTGCGTGGCCCACCAATGGCCGGAAAGCGGCTGCGCAGCGCGTCGATCACGCGGCTGGTATCGTCCATGGACAACGTGGTCTGGGTCACGAAGGCCAAACGCTCGGGGTTGCGCACCTGCAGGTTGGCGACGTCTTTCTCGTCTTCCACCAGGTAGATGGCGCCGCCGTTGCTGGCGTCGTACTGCCCCATGGTGCCTTCGACTTCCGGGTGCCCGGCGTGGCCGATGAGGATGCATTCACGGCCGTCACGGCTGTAGCGCGCGACCTCGATATGCACTTTGGTGACCAGTGGGCAGGTGGCATCGAATACTTTCAGGCCACGGCCTGCCGCTTCGGTACGCACCGCCTGGGAAACACCGTGGGCGCTGAAGATGACGATAACGTCGTCCGGCACCTGGTCCAGCTCTTCGACGAAGATGGCACCGCGCGCGCGCAGGTCTTCGACCACGAATTTGTTGTGGACGACTTCATGGCGCACGTAAATCGGCGGCCCGAAGACTTCCAGGGCGCGATTGACGATTTCGATCGCCCGGTCCACGCCGGCGCAGAAGCCACGCGGGTTGGCGAGTTTGATTTGCATGCTGTGCCTCGTGTCTTTGTAGGAGCTGGCTTGCCTGCGATGCAGTCGACTCGGTGTAGAAGGCAAACCGAGTGGATGCAATCGCAGGCAAGCCAGCTCCTACAGGAACCGGTTTTGTCGGTCAGATTGCTTTAACGTCGATGATTTCAACGTCGAACGTCAAGGTTTTACCGGCCAACGGGTGGTTGAAGTCGATGGTCACTTGCGCGTCATCGAAGGTTTTGACCACACCTGGCAGCTCGGTATTCGCCGCGTCGTTGAAGATCACCAACAGGCCTTCCGACAGGTCCATGTCCTGGAACTGCGAACGCGGGATGATCTGCACGTTTTGCGGGTTGGGCTGGCCAAAAGCGTTTTCCGGCAGGATTTGCAGGGTGCGCTTGTCGCCGGCCTTGAAACCGAACAGGGCGGCCTCAAAACCCGGCAGCAGGTTGCCGTCGCCGACCTTGAAGGTCGCCGGGGCTTTGTCGAACGTACTGTCGACCGTGTCGCCATTCTCCAGGCGCAGTGCGAAATGCAAAGTGACTTCCGTGTTCTGGCCGATGCGTTGCTCAGCCAATACCTGATCAGTCATTGACGGTCTCTCCGGTTTTCTTGCTCTTGAACATATCCAACGCCAGCATGATTGCACCGACGGTGATGGCGCTGTCGGCGAAGTTGAATGCCGGGAAATACCAGCGGTTCTGCCAATGCAACAGAATGAAGTCGATCACATGGCCCAGGGCAATGCGGTCGTACAGGTTGCCGAGCGCGCCACCCAGCACCAGCGCCAGGGCGATGGCGAGCCAGGTGTCATCGCGGCCAAGGCGTTTGAGCCAGACCACCAGCACCGCACTGACCACCACGGCGATCAGGGCGAACAGCCAGCGCTGCCAGCCGCCACTGTCAGCCAGGAAGCTGAAAGCGGCGCCGGTGTTGTAGGCCAAGGTCCAGCTGAAGTAATCCGGGATCACCACGATCTGCTGGAACATCTCCAGCGAGCCTTCGAAATGAGCCTTGCTGACCTGGTCGATGACCAGGACCAGCACGCTCAGTACGAGCCAGCCCAGGCGTCCGAAACGGCTGGCGTTAGGCATAGTGGCGAACCTCGCCAGTACCGCTGATGTTATCCACGCAACGGCCGCAGATTTCCGGATGCTCAGGGTTCACGCCGACATCTTCACGGCAGTGCCAGCAACGGGCGCACTTGGGGAAGGCCGACTTGACGACTTTGAGCTTGAGACCCGGCACTTCAGTGGCCACGGCATCGGCCGGCGCCTGGGCAAAAGGTGCCAGGCTCGCGGTCGAGGTGATCAGCACGAAGCGCAGCTCGTTGCTCAGCTTGGCCAGGTCAGCGGTCAGGCCTTCCTCGGCAAACAGGGTGACTTCGGCTTGCAGGTTGCCACCGACGGCCTTGGCCGCACGCTGCACTTCCAGCTCCTTGTTCACCGCAACCTTCACGGCCATCACGCCTTCCCAGTACTCACGGCCCAGTTCGAAGTCGGCCGGCAGTTCGGTCAGGCCTTCGTACCAGGTGTTGAGCATCACCGATTCGTTACGCTCGCCCGGCAGGTATTCCCACAGTTCGTCGGCGGTGAAGGCCAGGATCGGTGCGATCCAGCGCACCAGCGCTTCGGAGATGTGATACAGCGCGGTCTGCGCCGAACGGCGTGCCTTGCTGTTGGCGCCGGTGGTGTACTGGCGATCCTTGATGATGTCGAGGTAGAAACCACCCAGCTCCTGCACGCAGAAGTTGTGGATCTTCGAGTAGACGTTCCAGAAGCGGTATTCGCCGTAGTGTTCCTGCAACTCGCGTTGCAGCAACAGGGTACGGTCCACGGCCCAACGGTCCAGGGCGAGCATGTCCTCGGCCGGCAGGATGTCGGTGGCCGGGTTGAAACCGGTCAGGTTCGACAGCAGGAAGCGTGCGGTATTACGGATCCGGCGGTAGGCATCGGCGCTACGCTGCAGGATCTGGTCCGACACGGCGATTTCGCCCGAGTAGTCGGTCGACGCGACCCACAGGCGCATGATGTCGGCGCCCAGGGTGTCGTTGATCTTTTTCGGCTCGATCACGTTCTTCAGCGACTTGGACATCTTGCGACCCGTCTCGTCGACGGTGAAGCCGTGGGTCAGCAATTCGCGATACGGTGCGTGGTTGTCGATGGCACAACCCGTCAGCAACGAGGAGTGGAACCAGCCACGGTGCTGGTCCGAGCCTTCCAGGTACAGGTCGGCGCGCGGGCCGCTCGCGTGGCCCATCGGGTGCGAGCCGCGCAGCACGTGCCAGTGGGTGGTACCCGAATCGAACCAGACGTCGAGGGTGTCGCTGATCTTGTCGTACAGCGGCGCTTCGTCGCCCAGCAGTTCGGCAGCGTCCAGCTTGAACCAGGCTTCGATGCCTTCCTGTTCAACGCGCTGGGCCACTTCTTCCATCAGCTCGACGGTACGCGGGTGCAGCTCGCCGCTTTCCTTGTTGAGGAAAAACGGGATCGGTACGCCCCAGTTACGCTGGCGGGAGATACACCAGTCCGGGCGATTGGCGATCATCGAGTGCAGGCGCGCCTGGCCCCAGGCCGGGACGAACTTGGTGTCTTCGATGGCTTTGAGCGAACGGACACGCAGGGTGTCGCCGCTGGTCGGCTCTTTGTCCATGCCGATAAACCACTGCGCGGTGGCGCGGTAGATCAGCGGGGTCTTGTGGCGCCAGCAGTGCATGTAGCTGTGCTTGATGGTGTCGGTCTGCATCAGCGCACCGACTTCGCGCAGCTTGTCGATGATCGGCTGGTCGGCCTTGAAGATGAACTGGCCGCCGAAGAATTCGAGCGAAGGCACGTAGACGCCGTTGCTTTGCACCGGGTTGATGATGTCGTCGTTGACCAGGCCGTATTTCTTGCAGATGACAAAGTCGTCCACGCCATACGCTGGCGAGCAGTGAACAATGCCAGTACCCGAACCCAGTTCGACGTAGTCAGCCAGGTACACCGGCGACAGGCGGTCATAGAACGGGTGACGGAAATTGATCAGCTCCAGCGCGGAGCCAGTGGTGGTGGCGATCACCGCACCTTGCAGCTCATAACGCGCCAGGCAGGCCTCGACCATTTCCTCGGCCAGCACCAGCAGGCGATCACCGACGTCCACCAGGGCGTAGGTAAATTCCGGGTGCACGTTCAGCGCCTGGTTGGCCGGGATGGTCCACGGCGTGGTGGTCCAGATCACGATGGCTGCGGGCTTGCTCAGGCTTGCCAGGCCAAAGGCCTCGGCCAGCTTGGCGTCGTCGGCAATCGGGAAGGCCACGTCGATGGTCGAGGACTTCTTGTCTTCGTACTCGACTTCCGCTTCAGCCAGGGCCGAGCCGCAGTCGAAACACCAGTTCACCGGCTTGAGGCCCTTGAACACGAAACCGCCCTTGACGATTTCGGCCAAGGCACGGATTTCACCGGCCTCGTTCTTGAAGTTCATGGTCTTGTACGGGTTGTCCCACTCGCCGAGCACGCCCAGGCGGATGAATTCGGACTTCTGCCCTTCGATCTGCTCGGTGGCGTAGGCACGGCACAGTTCGCGGGTTTTATCCGCGCCCAGGTTCTTGCCGTAGGTCACTTCGACTTTGTGTTCGATCGGCAGGCCGTGGCAGTCCCAGCCAGGGACATACGGCGCGTCGAAACCGGAAAGGGTTTTCGAGCGCAGGATCATGTCCTTGAGAATCTTGTTCAGCGCATGACCGATGTGAATCGTGCCGTTGGCATAAGGAGGGCCGTCGTGCAGGACGAACTTCGGACGATCCTTGCCAATTTCGCGCAACTTTCCGTACAGGCCAATACTGTCCCAGCGCTGCAGGATCTGCGGTTCGCGCTGTGGCAGGCCGGCCTTCATTGGGAAGGCGGTGTCCGGAAGGTTTAGCGTGGCTTTATAGTCGGTCATTTAAGGCTCTTCGGTTAGCGATGGGCGCTAGGTGCGGCTAGTGCACGGGCGGCGGCGACATCCGCATTGATCGCCGTTTTCAACGCCTCAAGCGAGGCGAAACGCTGCTCTTCACGCAGCTTCTGGTGGAAAACCACCGTCAAACGCCGGTCATACAAATCACCGGCAAAATCCAAAAGATGAACTTCCAGGTGGGCCTTGCCATCACCTGCAACCGTGGGCCTGACGCCTATGTTGGCGACTCCTGGCCACGATTGGCCATCGATGTCGACGCTGACCAGGTAAACCCCGGTCAGCGGCACACGACGGCGCTTGAGTTGCACGTTGGCGGTTGGCGTGCCCAATTGGCGCGCCAGCTTCTGGCCGTGCAGTACCCGTCCGGCAATGCGGAACGGGCGACCGAGCAAACGCTCGGCCAGGGCGAAGTCGGCAGCGGCCAGGGCATTACGCACCTGGGTGCTGCTCACGCGCAGGCCGTCCAACTCGACGGTTTGCGCGGCTTCGACGGTGAAACCCTGGGTGATACCGGCGTGTTGCAGGAAATCGAAGTCGCCGACGCGGTCGCAGCCGAAACGGAAGTCGTCACCGACCTCCAGGTGCTGCACGCCCAGGCCATCGACAAGGATCCGGTCGACGAACTCGGCAGCGCTGAGGCTCTGCAAACGCTGGTTGAAGGCCAGGCACAGGACGCGGTCCACGCCTTCTTCGGCCAGCAATTGCAGTTTGTCCCGCAGGCGGGCCAGACGGGCCGGCGCCGTTTCGGGGGTAAAGTATTCCCGCGGCTGTGGCTCAAAAATCACCACGCAGCTGGGCACGCCCAACTCGACCGCACGCTCGCGCAGCCTGGCCAGGATAGCCTGGTGGCCACGGTGAACACCGTCAAAGTTGCCAATAGTGGCGACGCAGCCCCGATGCTGGGGGCGCAGGTTGTGGAGACCTCGAACCAGCTGCATAACGCGCTTCTTGCTCATAAAGTGGTCGATTATAACCACACCCGGCCCCGGACGACAGGCAACAGCGCAGGCCAAATGGATCGAATCGATAAAACAACCGTTTTATCCCGGCAAACGCTCTATCCGAGGGACTTGCGATTGAAATCCCGCAGGCGGAAGCCCTGCAGCAGCAACATCCCGAAGTACACCACCACGCCCGCCACCACCAGAACGCCCAGGCGCATGAAGCGCTCCAGCATATGGCCTTCGTCCCAGGCCGGCATAAAGTGCATCAGCCCGAGCAACACCGCCGACATTGCCGCCACTGCCACCAGCAACTTGAGGGCAAACATGCCCCAGCCTGGCTGTGGTTGGAACATCTGCTGTTTGCGCAGCTGGTAAAACAGCAGGCCCGCATTGATGCAGGCGCCGGCGCTGATCGCCAGGGCGAGGCCGGAGTGAGCCAGCGGGCCGATAAACACCAGGTTGAGCAGTTGCGTGACGACCAGCGTGAAAATCGCGATCTTCACCGGCGTGCGGATGTTCTGCTGGGCATAGAAGCCCGGCGCCAGCACCTTGATCACAATGATCCCGAGCAGCCCGACGGAGTAGGCAATCAGCGCACGCTGGGTCATCAAGGCATCATGGGCATCGAACTGACCGTACTGGAACAACGACACGGTGAGCGGCTCGGCCAGGATCCCCAGCGCCAGGGAGCACGGCAGCACCAGCACAAAGCACAGGCGCAGGCCCCAATCGAGGATCCGCGAGTATTCCTGGCGGTCCTTGCTCGCGTAGGTGCGCGCCAGCGTGGGCAGCAGGATCGTGCCAAGGGCCACGCCAAGTACGCCTGACGGCAGCTCCATCAGGCGGTCGGCGTAGTACATCCAGGATACCGAGCCCGAGACCAGCAGCGAGGCGAATGCGGTGTTGATGATCAAAGAGATCTGGCTGACCGACACGCCGAGGATCGCCGGCAGCATGTTGCGCATCACCCGCCATACGCCGGTGTCCTTGAGGTTCAGGCGCGGCAAGACGAGCATGCCGATTTTTTTCAGGTGTGGCAGCTGGTAGAGCAATTGCGCCAGGCCACCCGCCAGTACGGCCCACCCGAGGGCCATCACCGGTGGATCGAAGTACGGCGTGAGGAACAGCGCGAAGATGATCATGCTGACGTTGAGCAACGTCGGTACAAAGGCCGGCACCGAGAAGCGGTTCCAGGTATTGAGGATCGCCCCGGCCAGGGACGACAACGAGATCAGCAATATATAAGGAAAGGTCACGCGCAGCAGATCAGTGGTCAGCGCGAATTTTTCCGGGGTATTGGCAAAGCCCGGCGCGGTAGCCCAGATCACCCAGGGCGCGGCGAGCATGCCGGCGATCGTCACCAGCATCAGCACCAGGGTCAGCAGGCCCGAGACGTAGGCAATAAAGGTACAGGTCGCTTCCTCGCCCTGCTGGGTCTTGTATTCGGCCAGGATCGGCACGAACGCCTGGGAAAACGCACCTTCGGCGAAGATACGCCGCAACAGGTTCGGCAACTTGAAGGCAATAAAGAAGGCATCCGTGGCCATGCTGGCGCCAAAAATGCGCGCCAGCAGGGTGTCACGCACAAACCCCAATACCCGGGAGATCATCGTGATAGAGCTGACGGCAGCCAACGATTTGAGCAGATTCATTGAAAGAGTTTGCGCCTATAGGTAAAGAGCAGGCGAACTGTGCGCCTACTTATGCGATACTGCGCGCCTGCAACAGCACAGAGCCAAAGCTCGCGAGTTTACAGGTCAAGCGCCGGAAATAAATCACCCGCCTCTTCAGATCGACCACTCAGCAGTTCGCATCAGCCGCCCTTGACAACCCATCAAGTCATCGGCATGATTCGCGGCCTATTTTGTTTGCTATTTCCTAAAAAGTCTTTCGAGGAGCTCGACGGTGGCCAACACACCTTCCGCCAAAAAACGTGCAAAACAGGCTGAGAAGCGTCGCAGCCACAACGCCAGCCTGCGTTCCATGGTTCGTACCTACATCAAGAATGTAGTTAAGGCCATCGACACCAAAGACGCTGAAAAAGCCCAAGCTGCTTACGTTCTGGCCGTGCCAGTTATCGACCGTATGGCCGATAAAGGCATCATCCACAAGAACAAGGCCGCTCGCCATAAGAGCCGCCTGAATGGCCACATCAAGGCTCTGAGCGTCGCTGCTGCAGCCTAAGTGGTAACAACTGCAACGCAACCTCGGTTGCGAAACAGTTAAGAAATGCCCCGAACCGAAAGGTCCGGGGCATTTTTGTTTGTGCTGTTTTTTTGTTTGTGCGGGCTTTTTGTGGTGAGCGGGCTTGCCCCGCGTTGGGCTGCGTAGCGGCCCCAAAACCAGAGGACGCAGTCCCACTGGAGGAATGCGGTGATCTTGAGGGGGCCGCTGCGCGGCCCAACGCGGGGCAAGCCCGCTCGCCACAAAAGCCCGGTGCATAAGAGCCCTGTGCATAAAGAGCCCGCTGGAGCAAACAGCTGTGCTCGGCTGGATTTTCAGGCACAAAAAAAAACGCCCCGAACCAGTCGGGGCGTTTTGCTACCTATTGATCAAACATCAATCAATGGTGGTGACCGCCTTCACCGTGGACGTGGCCGTGAGCCACTTCTTCCTGGGAAGCGTCGCGGATGGCAACGATCTTCACTTGGAAGTTCAGGCGCTGGCCAGCCAGAGGGTGGTTGCCGTCGACGGTAACGTCGTCGCCGTCCAGGTCACGGATGGTGACGATCTGCATTTGGCCGTCCGGCGCGGAAGCGTGGAACTGCATGCCCACTTCCAACTCATCCACACCTTCGAACATGCTGCGGCTCAGGGTGCTGACCAGTTCGGCGGAGTATTCGCCGTAGGCATCTTCAGGTTCTACGGCAACGGTCAGTTCATCACCGACGTTCTTGCCTTCCAGCGCCTTTTCCAGGCCCGGGATGATGTTACCTGCGCCTTGCAGGTAGACCAGCGGCGCGCCGCCGGCGGAGCTGTCGATGACCTCACCAGCGTCGTTGGTCAGGGTATAGTCGATGGAGACAGCCTTGTTAGCGGCGATCGTCATGGGGCGAGACCTTTTGCATAAGAATGAAGAACGGACAAGTCTAAACAAGGATTTGCCCGAAAGCGAACAGAACCCGGACGGACGGGACCGATCAACGGTCGCGACGATCACCGGATTCCACCAGGATGATGACCAGCACTGGGTTGCCGAGCTGTCTTGTGGCCATACCCAGCACCTGCGCCACCAGCCGCCCTGGCAGTCCCGCGCCTGGGTGCTGGACCCCGCGCAACGCCTGGAAAAAATAGGCCAGCCCTTTGCCTGCGGCTGGTGTGCGCAAGTGCGCGAATAACGATAACCTTGGCGCCTGATTCCCGGTAGGCACTCACGCATAGAGCGCCACCGAAGCCATGCACCTCCAGAGAATTCGCATGCAGACTTTTTTTATCGCGCCCACCGATTTTGGTGTGGGTCTGACCTCCATCAGCCTTGGTCTGGTGCGTACCCTCGAGCGGGCCGGGCTGAAAGTCGGTTTCTTCAAGCCGATTGCCCAGCCACACCCCGGCGACACCGGGCCCGAACGCTCCACCGAACTGATCGCCCGCACCCACGGCTTGAAGCCGCCGCAACCGCTGGGCCTGGCCCACGTCGAGCGCATGCTCGGCGACGGCCAACTCGACGAACTGCTCGAAGAGATCATCACCCTGTATCAACAGGCCGCCGTCGGTAAGGACGTGCTGATCGTCGAAGGCATGGTGCCGACCCGCAGCGCCAGCTATGCCGCGCGGGTCAACCTGCACCTGGCCAAGAGCCTGGACGCGGAAGTGATCCTGGTCTCGGCCCCGGAAAACGAAGTGCTCACCGAGCTCTCCGGCCGCGTGGAACTGCAGGCCCAGCTGTTCGGCGGCCCGAAAGACCCGAAAGTGCTGGGCGTGATCCTCAACAAAGTGCGCACCGATGAAAGCATGGAGGCTTTTTCAGCACGCCTGAAAGAGCATTCGCCGTTGTTGCGCAGCGGCGATTTCCGCCTGCTCGGCTGCATCCCCTACCAACCCGAACTCAACGCGCCGCGTACCCGCGACGTCGCCGACCTGATGGGCGCGCAGATCCTCAATGCCGGTGATTACGAAACCCGGCGCATGACCAAGATCATCATCTGCGCGCGCACCATGCGCAACACCGTGGAGCTGCTCAAGCCGGGCGTGCTGGTGGTAACGCCGGGCGACCGCGACGACATCATCCTCGCCGTGAGCCTGGCCGCGATCAACGGCGTGCCGCTGGCCGGCCTGCTGCTGACCAGCGACACCCTGCCCGACCCACGCATCATGGAGCTGTGCCGCGGCGCGTTCCAGGCCGGGTTGCCGGTGCTGTCGGTGAGCACCGGTTCCTACGACACGGCCAACCAGCTCAACAGCCTGAACAAGGAGATCCCCATCGATGACCGCGAGCGCGCGGAGATCATCACCGATTTCGTTGCCAGCCACCTCGATGCGCGCTGGCTGCACCAGCGCTGCGGCACGCCACGGGAAATGCGCCTGTCGCCGGCGGTGTTCCGTTACCAGTTGATCCAGCGCGCCCAGGCCGCGAACAAGCGCATCGTCTTGCCCGAAGGCAGCGAACCACTGACCGTGCAGGCTGCGGCCATCTGCCAGGCGCGTGGCATCGCACGCTGCGTGCTGCTGGCCAAGCCGGCGGATGTGGAAGCTGTCGCCCGCGCCCAGGGCATCGAATTGCCCGAAGGCCTGGAAATTCTCGACCCGGACCTGATTCGTCAACGCTACGTCGAGCCGATGGTTGCCCTGCGCAAGAGCAAGAGCCTCAACGCGCCGATGGCCGAGCAGCAGTTGGAAGACACCGTGGTGATCGCCACCATGATGCTTGCATTGGATGAGGTCGACGGCCTGGTTTCCGGGGTTATCCACTCCACGGCCAACACCATTCGCCCCGCCCTGCAGTTGATCAAGACCGCACCGGGTTGCACGCTGGTGTCGTCGGTATTCTTCATGCTGTTCCCCGAGCAGGTGCTGGTGTACGGCGACTGCGTGATGAACCCGCACCCCAGCGCCGCCGAGCTGGCGGAGATCGCCCTGCAAAGCGCCGATTCTGCCGCCGCCTTTGGCATTACTCCGCGCGTGGCGATGATCAGCTACTCCAGCGGCGACTCGGCGAGCGGTGAGGAAGTGGAGAAGGTCCGCGAAGCCACCCTCCTCGCCCATGAACAGCAAAGCTCGCTGCTGATCGACGGTCCGTTGCAGTACGACGCCGCCGCCAACGAAAACGTCGCCCGCCAACTGGCGCCCGACAGCCTGGTCGCCGGCAAGGCCACCGTGTTCGTGTTCCCGGACCTCAACACCGGCAACACCACCCACAAGGCCGTGCAACGCAGCGCCGATTGCGTCAGCCTGGGGCCGATGCTCCAGGGCCTGCGCAAACCGGTCAACGACCTGCCTCGCGGCGCCCAGGTCGACGACATCGTGTACACCATCGCGCTGACTGCGATCCAAGCCGCCAACCGACCTATGGATATCTAAATGCTGGATTTTCTACCTGCCGCCGTACGCGGGGTGATCGCGTCCCTGCTGTTGGCGCTGAACACGATCCTGCTGTGTTCGTTCCTGTTTATCGTGGCGCTGTTCAAGGCGCTGCCGTTTGCCAAGCGCTTCAGCGAATGGCTGATGAACCAGACCCACGAGGCCTGGATCAGCAACAACAACGCCTGGATGACCCTGGTGCGACGCACTCGCTGGCACATCAAAGGCCTTGAGGGCCTGGACTATCAGCACTCGTACCTGGTGACGAGCAACCACCAGAGCTGGGTCGACATCATGGTGCTGCAATACGTGCTCAATCGACGGATTCGCCCGCTGAAGTTCTTCCTCAAGCAGGAGCTGATCTGGGTACCGGTGATTGGCCTCGCCTGGTGGGCGTTGGGCTTCCCCTTCATGAAGCGCTACACCAAGGCGTACCTGGAGAAGCATCCGGAGAAAAAAGGCAAAGACCTGGAAACCACCCGCAAAACCTGTGCGAAGTTTCGCGACAACCCGGTGGGCATTTTCAACTTCGCTGAAGGCACGCGCTTTACCCCCGGCAAGCATGCGCAGCAGAAATCGCCGTTCCGCTTCCTGCTCAAGCCCAAGGCTGGTGGTATCGCGTTTGTGCTGGATGCCATGGGTGAGCAGCTGAAGTCACTGGTCAACGTGACCATTCACTACCCTGCCGGGCGCCCTGGGTATTGGGATTTGCTCTGCGGGAACGTGAAAGAGGTGGTCGTGCAATTTGAGGAAGTGCAGATTCCAGCCGAGTTCATTGGCAAGAATTATGAGCAGGATGGCGAGTATCGGTTGGCGTTCCAGGGCTGGATCAACCGGTTGTGGGAAGAGAAGGACCAGTTGCTGGAGAAACTGCACACAGAATTCCCAGGCAAAAGATGATCAACCTGTGGGAGCTGGCTTGCCTGCGATAGCGGTGGGTCAATTACTGATATATCAACTGACAGTCAGCAATCGCAGGCAAGCCAGCTCCCACATTGATTGAGCCTGATCTTGAGAATGTAAAAAAGCCCGTCACCGAGTCATCGATGGCGGGCTTTTTTGTGGCGGCGAAGTTTAGATCGCGCCGCGCTGACGCAACAGTTCCAGCACCTGCTTGACGCTCTCTTCCAGCGACAGGGCCTGGGTGTCGATCACCAGGTCGGCATTCAACGGCACGTCGTACGGGAAAGACTCGCCAGGGATGTTATCCCCACCCGCGGCGTACAGGCCTTGCGGATCACGCTCGGCGCACACCAGCGGCGAGGCTTGCACATAGACCGTGAGCAGGCGGTCGGCGCCGATCAGCGCCTTGGCCTGTTCGCGACCCTCGGCATCCGGTGCAACGAAAGCGGCCAGGGTCAGCAGGCCAGCCTCGTTGAACTGACGCGCCACATGCGCGGCACGCCGCCAGTTTTCGGTACGCCCGGCACGGTCCTGCGGCAGACCTTTGTTCAGGTCGTGACGCAGGTTCTGGCCATCGAGTACGAACACCGCACGCCCCATGTCGAAGAGCTTGCGCTCAACCGCATAGGCCAGGGTGCTTTTGCCGGCGCCCGACAGGCCGCTGAACAACACGGTGGCCGGTTGCTGGCCGAAACGCAGCGCGCGCTCCTCGGTGGCCACATGCGCGAGACTGCCGTGCTGCGCAGCGCCACCATGGTTGACCGGCGGCGCGATGATCATGCCCGCGGCCACAGTGCCGTTGGTCAATCGGTCGATGACGATAAACGCACCGGTGGTGCGGTTGCTGTCGTAGCCGTCCAACGCAATGGCGGCGTCGAGGCTAACCTTGACCCGGCCGATCTCGTTCAACTGCAGCGAACTTGCCGGGCCTTCGGCCAGGGTGTTCACGTCCACGCGGTGCACGATGCTGGTGATGGAACCCGGCACGTAGCTGGTGGCGCGCTTGATGTCGTATTTCTTGCCCGGCAGCATCGGCTCTTCGGCCATCCACACCAGCATGGCGTCGAAGGCGTCGGTCACTTGCGGCACGTTGTCGGCATGCACCAGCAAGTCGCCACGGGAGATGTCGATCTCGTCTTCCATGGTCAGGGTCACGGCCTGGCCAGGACCCGCATGCTCCAGCTCACCTTCGAAGGTGACGATGGATTTGACCCGGCTGCTCTTGCCCGACGGCAGCACCACGACTTCGTCGCCCTTGTGCACGACGCCGCTGGCGAGGGTGCCGGCGAAACCACGGAAGTTCAGGTTCGGACGGTTGACGTACTGCACCGGGAACCGCAGGTCGGTGTAGTTGCGGTCGTTGGCGATCTCGACGGTTTCGAGAATCTCCATCAGCGATTGGCCGGTGTACCACGGCGAACGCTCGCTCTTGTTCACCACGTTGTCGCCCTTGAGCGCCGACATCGGCACAAAGGCCAGGGTGCTCGGCTTGAAGGCGATACCGTCGGCGAACTTCAGGTAATCGGCCTTGATCTGCTCGAATACGCTTTGGTCGAAGCCATTGATGTCCATCTTGTTGACGGCCACCACGATGTGTTTGATCCCCAGCAACGAGGCGATGAAGCTGTGGCGACGGGTCTGGGTCTGCACGCCGTAGCGGGCGTCGATCAGGATGATCGCCAGGTCACAGGTGGACGCACCGGTGGCCATGTTGCGGGTGTACTGCTCATGGCCGGGGGTGTCGGCGATGATGAATTTGCGCTTGGCGGTAGAGAAGTAGCGGTAGGCAACATCGATGGTGATGCCCTGCTCACGCTCGGCCTGCAGGCCGTCGACCAGCAACGCCAGGTCGATGTCATCGCCCGTGGTGCCGGACTTCTTCGAATCGCGGGTGATGGCTTCCAGGTGATCTTCATAGATCATCTTGGAGTCGTGCAGCAGGCGCCCGATCAGGGTGCTCTTGCCGTCGTCGACGTTGCCACAGGTCAGAAAGCGCAACATTTCCTTGCGCTCGTGCTGGCCCAGGTAGGCGAGGATGTCCTCGCTGATCAAATCTGATACGTGCGACATGACAGCCCCTTAGAAATAGCCTTGACGTTTTTTATCTTCCATCGAGCCTGCGCCATCGTGGTCGATGACACGGCCCTGGCGCTCGGAAGTTCGCGTCAGGAGCATTTCCTGAATGATGTCGGTCAGCGTCTCGGCTTCGGACTCCACCGCGCCCGTCAACGGGTAGCAGCCAAGGGTACGGAAACGTACTTTCTTCTTGACGATTCGGGCTTTGTCTTCGTCGGACAAGTGCTCGAGGATGCGGTCGTCGTCGATCATGATCAACGTGCCGTTCTTCTCGATCACGTCGCGCTCGGCGGCGAAGTACAGCGGCACGATCGGGATGCCTTCCAGGTAGATGTACTGCCAGATATCCAGCTCGGTCCAGTTGGACAGCGGGAACACACGGATCGACTCGCCCTTGTTGACGTTGCCGTTGTAGACGTTCCACAGCTCCGGGCGCTGGTTCTTCGGGTCCCAGCGGTGCTTGCTGTCGCGGAACGAGTACACGCGCTCTTTGGCGCGGGATTTCTCTTCATCGCGACGGGCGCCGCCGAAGGCGGCGTCGAAACCATGCTTGTCCAGGGCCTGCTTGAGGCCTTCGGTCTTCATGATATCGGTGTGCTTGGCGCTGCCGTGGGTGAACGGGTTGATGCCCTGCGCCACACCATCCGGGTTGACGTGGGTGATCAGGTCCAGGCCCAGCTCCTCGACCATTTTGTCGCGGAACTTGTACATCTCCTGGAATTTCCAGCGGGTGTCGACGTGCATCACCGGGAACGGCAGCTTGCCCGGGAAGAAGGCCTTGCGTGCCAGGTGCAGCATCACGGCGGAGTCTTTACCGATCGAGTAGAGCATCACCGGGTTGTCGAACTCGGCGGCGACCTCGCGGATGATGTGGATGCTTTCCGCCTCCAGCTGTTTCAGATGCGTCAGTTTGTCGACCATGGTTACTCACGGAAAAACGATCTTATGGACGGCCAGCGGGCCGTGTTCGAGCGGGGCATGCTAGCACAGCACCTTCTTCTATTCAGGGAGCCAGCTAGATCGAAACGGTATATGAATATGCCTCGTGGTTTGGGGTGCAACGCGTTCAGGTGTGGGAGCTGGCTTGCCTGCGATGGCTTCAACTCGGTGTGCCGGATGTACCGAGTTGCCTGCGTCGCAGGCAAGCCAGTTCCCACAGGGGTTCAGTTGCATGGCTTAGATCGGGTTGGGGCAGTCGATGAACAAATGCTCCAGGGCAAAACGCCGCGCCAGGTAATCGCCCAGTGCCTGCACGCCGTAGCGTTCGGTGGCGTGATGGCCGGCGGCGATAAAGCTGATGTCGTTTTCGCGGGCGCTGTGGAAGGTCTGCTCCGACGCCTCGCCACTCAGGAACAGGTCGACGCCGGCGGCAATCGCGTCGTCGATATAGCCCTGGCCCCCGCCGGTGCACCAGCCGACGCGGCGGATCATCTCGCTGCCTTCGATCAGCAAGGGCTCGCGGCCCATGACGTCCTGCACCCGGCGTGCGAAGTCGCGCGGTGACAGCGGCTCGGAGAGCGAACCGACCAGGCCGACGATCTTCGGGTTACTCGGGTCCAGCGGGCCTTCGACCGTGATGTCCAGTTGGCGGGCGAGTTGCACGTTGTTGCCGACGTCAGGGTGCAAGTCCAGCGGCAGGTGGTAGGCCAGCAGACTGATGTCGTGCTTGAGCAGCGTTTTCAGGCGGCGTTGCTTCATGCCGGTGATGCAGGGGTTTTCGCCCTTCCAGAAATAACCGTGGTGCACCAGGATCAGGTCGGCCTGCGCTTCGACGGCTGCATCCAGCAGCGCCTGGCTGGCGGTCACGCCGCTGACGATGCGCATCACCTGCGGGCGCCCCTCGACTTGCAGGCCATTGGGGCAATAATCGGCAATTTTTGCACTGCCGAGGTAGCGGTCCGCTTCCTCGACGAGGGTGGTAAGGGGGACGGCCATAAAAGACTCCTAAATATCCCGTTCCGAGGCGCTCGCAGCCTCGTATAATGCGCGACATTATGGGCGCTCTCCCGCCCCCTGCAACCTGTCAGGACTTACTTGATGCTCAAGGCACTGCGTTTTTTTGGATGGCCATTGCTGGCTGGCGTGCTGATCGCGATGCTGATTATTCAGCGTTTCCCCCAGTTGGTGGGCTTACCCAGCCTTGATGTGAACCTGCAGCAGGCGCCGCAAACCAGCGCGGTGGTGCAAGGCCCGGTGACCTATGCGGACGCTGTCGTTATCGCGGCGCCAGCGGTGGTCAACCTGTACACCACGAAAGTCATCAACAAACCCGCTCATCCATTATTCGAAGACCCGCAATTTCGCCGCTATTTCGGCGACAACGGCCCCAAGCAGCGGCGCATGGAATCCAGCCTCGGCTCCGGCGTGATCATGAGCCCCGAGGGCTACATCCTCACCAACAACCACGTGACCACCGGCGCCGACCAGATCGTGGTCGCCCTGCGCGATGGCCGCGAGACCCTGGCCCGCGTGGTCGGCAGCGACCCCGAAACCGACCTCGCGGTGCTGAAGATCGACCTCAAGAGCCTGCCTTCAATCACCCTCGGTCGCTCCGACGGCCTGCGCGTCGGTGACGTCGCGCTGGCCATCGGCAACCCGTTCGGGGTGGGCCAGACGGTGACCATGGGCATCATCAGCGCCACCGGGCGTAACCAGTTGGGCCTCAACAGCTACGAAGACTTCATCCAGACCGACGCGGCGATCAACCCGGGCAACTCCGGCGGCGCACTGGTGGATGCCAATGGCAACCTGACCGGTATCAACACGGCGATTTTCTCCAAGTCCGGCGGCTCCCAGGGCATCGGTTTTGCGATCCCGGTGAAACTGGCGATGGAAGTGATGAAGTCGATCATCGAGCACGGCCAGGTGATTCGCGGCTGGCTGGGGATCGAAGTACAACCGTTGACTAAGGAGCTGGCCGAGTCCTTTGGCTTGACCGGGCGCCCGGGCATCGTGGTCGCCGGGATTTTCCGCGACGGCCCGGCGCAAAAAGCCGGCCTGCAACTGGGCGATGTGATCCTCAGCATCAACGGCGAACCGGCCGGCGATGGGCGCAAATCGATGAACCAGGTGGCGCGGATCAAGCCGACCGACAAGGTGGCAATTCAGGTAATGCGCAACGGCAAAGAGATCAAGCTGCTGGCAGAAATCGGCCTGCGCCCACCGCCTGCACCGGTCAAAGAAGAGGAATAAGACGCCTCGCCAGGTACCCGTTCGCGGGTACCTGTAAGCTCATATTTCAAAGCGAAGGCATTCCCACTAGAGATGTTATATTGTTTCAATATCGCTATTGGAACGCTCTATCATGCCGTCTCGAAGAATTGCCCCCATGGCTGGCCTGGCCCTGGGCTTGTTGCTTGACCCCGCCTACGCCGAAGACAACACCCTGGAACTCGACACCATCAGCGTCACCACCGACGCCTATGAATCCGCCACCGGCCCGGTCAAGGGCTACCGTGCAACGCGTTCCGCCAGTGCGACAAAAACCGACGCATCCCTGCGCGACATCCCACAATCGATTAGCGTGATTCCCGCAACGGTGCTCAAGGACCTGGGCAGCACCCAGGTAGAACGCGCCCTTGAGTTTGCCGGTGGCGTGTCCAAGCAAAACAATTTCGGCGGCCTCACCCTCTACGAATACAGCGTGCGCGGCTTCACCACGTCGGAGTTTTACCAGGACGGTTTCAGCGCCAACCGTGGCTACCCGAGCACGCCGGATACCGCCAATATCGAACGCATCGAAGTGCTCAAGGGCCCCGCCGCGAGCCTCTACGGCCGTGGCGATCCCGGCGGCACCGTGAACATCGTCACAAAGAAGCCCCAGCCCGATGCCTTCACCACCGTGCAAACCAGCGCCGGAAGTTGGGATCGTTATCGCACCGCCGTCGACCTCAACACCCCGCTGGACAGCGAGGGCAACCTGCTCTCGCGAGTCAACCTGGCCGTGGAAGACAACCACAGCTTTCGCGACCATGTGCAGAGCAAGCGGGTCTTTGTTGCTCCCTCATTCAGTTGGCAACTGGACCCTGACACACATCTGCTGGTGGAAAGCGAATGGGTGCGCCACAGCTCCACCTTCGACCGCGGCATCGTCGACGCCAGCGGCGTGTCCCGCGCCACCTTCCTGGGTGAACCTAACGACGGCGATATCGACAACCATAACAACCGCCTCCAGGCCAGCCTTGAGCATCACCTCAACGACGCCTGGAAACTGCGCCTGGCCAGCCACTACAAACAGGGCAGCCTGTGGGGCGATGCCTCGGAAAACCGCGCACTGAACGCCGACGGCCACACCATCGACCGCCGTTACCGTGAACGCTCCATGGGCTGGCACGACAGCATCACCCAGTTGGAGCTGCGCGGCCTGTTCGATATCGGCAGCTGGCAGCACGAGTTGCTGGTTGGCACCGAATACGAGGACTATCGCAAGAAAGAACGCGTCACGGTGATTGGCGGGAGCCGCTACACCCTCGATATCTACAACCCGGTCTACGGCCAGCCCAAACCCAACGGCGCACGCTCCGGCACTGACTTCTTCGAACAGACCCAAAGCCATGCGCTGAACCTGCAAGACCAGGTCATCTTCACCGACCGCCTGCGCGGCATGGTCGGTGCGCGCTTCGAGCATTTCGAGCAGAGCATCGACGACTTCACACGCAACCACGCCAGGAGCCACCAAACCCACGATGCCTTGACCCAGCGTGCCGGCCTGCTCTATCAGCTCACGCCGCAAGTCGGGGTGTTCGCCAATGCCTCCACGTCGTTCAAACCCAACAGCGGCCTGGGCGCCGACGGGAAATCCTTCACGCCGGAAGAAGGCGTGGGCTATGAAGTGGGGGTCAAGAGCGAGCTGTTCGACGACCGTCTCAGCGCCACCCTGGCCGCGTTCCATATCGAGAAGGAAAATGTACTCACCCTGGACCCCGCCACCAACCTCAACCGCGCCGTGGGCAAGGCGCGCAGCCAAGGCCTTGACCTGCAACTGAGTGGGCAAGTGAGCGATGCCGTGCGAGTGATCGGCGCGTTTGCCTACATCGACGCCGTGGTGACCAAAGGCGATAAAACCCTTCCCGCCGGCAGCCGGATCCTCGGCGTGGCCAAGCGCAGCGGCAGTCTGTTAGGCGTGTATGAGTTCCAGGACGGCGCGTTGCGCGGCTCAGACCTGGGGGCGGCGTTCACTTAT
This sequence comes from Pseudomonas sp. 13B_2.1_Bac1, assembly GCF_025466155.1. Classification (NCBI taxonomy): domain Bacteria; kingdom Pseudomonadati; phylum Pseudomonadota; class Gammaproteobacteria; order Pseudomonadales; family Pseudomonadaceae; genus Pseudomonas; species Pseudomonas sp. 13B_2.1_Bac1. The sequence continues at coordinate 112,685 of NZ_JANLOH010000115.1, forward strand.
GTAGGTGACCGCTCGGGTGAGGCAGGGACGCGTTTCGAACTGCCGGCTTATCACACCGTCGACCTGTTGGCCCATTACAAGGCCACGGACAACCTCACCGTGGGGCTGAGCCTCAACAACCTGTTTGATGAGAATTACTACGAGCGCTCCTACAGCAGCTACTGGATCAGCCCCGGCGAGCCGCGCAATTTCACGGTCAGCCTGACCCTCAACCTGTAACACCCTCTAACTGCAAGCGCCGACAAGCCAGCGCCGACAGGTAGATGGGAGTAAGGCCTGGTTACAGCGCTGTTGGGGCTCTCTCACACAAGGTGTTAAGCGCCTTTGCCCACTGTGGATCATCATTCAGGCACGGCACCAGCACCAGCTCCTCGCCCCCGGCATCGCGGAACTGCTCCAGGCCGCGATCGCCGATTTCTTCCAGGGTCTCGATGCAGTCGGCGACAAACGCCGGGCACATCACCAGCAGCTTTTTCACGCCTTGCTGTGCCAACGCCTCCAGGCGCGCTTCGGTGTAGGGTTCGATCCATTTGGCGCGGCCCAGGCGCGATTGGAACGCCACCGACCATTTGTCTTCCGGCAAGCCCAGGCGTGCGGCAAAGTCACGGGCGACGCTGAAGCATTGCGCGCGATAGCAGGTCTTGAGCACCTCGGCGGAGGCGTTCTTGCAGCAGTCGGCATCCTTGAAGCAATGCTGGCCGGTGGGATCGAGTTTGGTCAGGTGGCGCTCAGGCAAGCCGTGGAAACTCAACAGCAGGTGGTCGTAATCCTGTTCCACATAAGGCCGCGCGCTCGCTACCAGGGCGTCGAGATATTCGGGCTGGTCATAGAACGGTTGCAGGATCGAGAACTGCACATCGAGTTTTTTATCGCGCACCACGCGCCTGGCTTCCTCGATGACTGTGGTCACGGTGCTGTCGGCAAACTGCGGGTACAACGGCGCGAGGGTGACTTTCTGAATCCCCTGGGCAGCGAGGCGGGTCAGCACGCTTTCAATCGACGGTTCGCCGTAGCGCATCGCCAACTCAACCGGGCCCTGGGTCCATTGCGCAGTCATCTGCTTTTGCAGGCGGCGGCTGAGCACCACCAGCGGCGAGCCCTCGTCCCACCAGATGGAGGCATAGGCGTGGGCCGATTGCTCGGGCCGCTTGATCAGGATCAGCGACACCAGCAGACGCCGCACCGGCCACGGCAGGTCGATCACGTAAGGGTCCATCAGGAACTGATTGAGGTAGCTGCGCACATCGGCCACCGAAGTGGACGCCGGTGAGCCCAGGTTGACCAGTAACAACGCGTGATCCGTCATGCAACATCCTATCTCTAGAGGCGGCTGGACACGTCATCCAAAGCCGCGCGCAACTCAGTGAACTGGAAAGTGAAACCGGCCGCCAGCAACCGCTCTGGCAAGGCCTTTTGCCCGCCCAGCAACAGGCCGGACAACTCGCCCAGCCCGACCTTCAACGCAAAGGCCGGCATCGGCATGAACGCCGGGCGGTGCAACACCTGGCCCAACGTCTTGGCGAACTCACGGTTGCGTACCGGGTGTGGCGCGCAGGCATTATACGGACCGCTGGCGTCAGGCTTGTGCAGAAGAAAATCAATCAGGGCGATTTGATCCTTGATATGGACCCATGGCATCCACTGCCGACCGGTGCCGATCGGCCCGCCCAGCGCGAGTTTGAACGGCAGCAACAGCCGCGACAAAAAGCCGCCCTCTGCGGCCAGCACCAGGCCGGTACGCACCAGCACCACACGCAGGCCCAACGCTTCGGCGCGCAGCGCGGTTTCCTCCCAGGCAATACACAACTGGCTGGGGAAATCGTCCTGCACCGGGCCGCTGGCTTCGGTGAGTTCACGCTCGCCGCCGTCGCCATACCAGCCCACCGCCGAACCGGAGATCAACACCGAGGGTTTCTGTGCCAAGCCTTCCAGCCAGGCCAGCAGGGTTTCGGTAAGGCCGATACGGCTGCTCCACAACAGCGCCTTGCGCTTATGGGTCCAGGGACGGTCCGCAATAGCCGCGCCCGCCAGGTTGACCACCGCATCCACCGGGCCGATCACCTCTTGCAGGCGCCCCACACCCAGGACCTGGTCGCCACACAAACGGGCCACCTGTTCCGGATCACGACTCCACACGGTCAAGCGGTGACCCTGGGCAAGCCAGTGTCGGCAAAGTTGGCGGCCAATCAAACCAGTACCGCCGGTCAGCAAAATGTGCATGGGATCTTCCTCATGTAACGTTTGCCGCCCATCGCTAGTCTATTTTATAAGCAGGGACCATTTGTAATCGGGCGTAACGCAGGTTCAAGCCTCAGCTTTAACCATAGGTCACGCCGTAAGAACAGGTAAGCCAAAACTTATACCAAAAAACAATATTGTACAGCTATTGGTGTCGGCGTAGTCTGTACCCAACGGTAAAACGAGGCCTCCCATGACTGTTCCCATCGCGATCATTGGCACCGGCATCGCCGGTCTCTCCGCCGCCCGAGCGTTAAGAGACGCTGGGCACGTTGTACAACTCTTCGATAAAAGCCGCGGCAGCGGCGGCCGCATGTCCAGCAAGCGCAGCGACGCCGGCGCGCTGGACATGGGGGCGCAATACTTCACCGCCCGCGACCGCCGCTTCGTCAACGAAGTGCAGCGCTGGCAAAGCAACGGCTGGGCCGAGCAATGGAAGCCCCAGCTGTACAACTTCAAGTCCGGCCAACTCACCCCGTCTCCCGATGAACAAATCCGCTGGGTCGGCACGCCGCGCATGAGCGCGATCACCCGCGCCCTGCTCGATGACCTGCCAGTGGAGTTCGGTTGCCGCATCACCGAAGTGTTCCAGGGCAAACAACACTGGAACCTGCTGGACGCCGACGGCGAAAACCACGGCCCGTTCAGCCACGTGATCATCGCCACACCCGCCCCGCAAGCCACCGCGCTATTGGCCGCCGCGCCCAAGCTGGCAAGTGCCGCCGCCGGCGTGAAGATGGACCCGACCTGGGCCATCGCCCTGGCGTTCGACAAGCCCCTGGATACGCCCATGCAAGGCTGCTTCGTGCAAGACAGTCCCCTCGACTGGCTGGCGCGCAACCGCAGCAAACCCGGACGCGACACCACCCTCGACACCTGGGTGCTGCACGCCACCAGCGCCTGGAGCAGGGACCACCTGGACCTGCCCAAGGAAGCCGTGATCGAACACCTGCATGGCGCCTTCGCCGAATTGCTGCACAGCGCCATGCCCGCCCCGTCGTTCAGCCTCGCGCATCGCTGGCTGTACGCGCGACCGTCCAGCGCCCATGAGTTCGGCGTGCTGGCCGACGCCGACCTGGGCCTGTACGTGTGTGGCGACTGGTGCCTGTCGGGCCGCGTCGAGGGTGCCTGGCTCAGTGGCCAGGAGGCCGCGCGACGCTTGATCGAGCACCTGCAATGAACCGCATCAACCCCGCTAAATTGCTGCTGTCGAAGTGGACAGCAGCGCACCCCCGCAACAAGGAAAAACACTTTTTGGTCACCGAGCTGATTCGTGACGAAGAAGGCACCGTGCTGGAAATCGACCTGCAAGCAGTCATGACGCGGCGCACCGAAAGGCTGGCGTGGCAAAGCCTGCAGAACGCCGAGCACTGGCAGATCGGCTGGAAATAACCTCCGCGAAAAATACTTGTACAAAATATTTGACTTGTACAGCATCAAACCTATGATGAGATTTAGTTGTACAAGTTTTTAGTCTTGTACAGGAATCTTGTAGAGGTTTGGCCATGTCCCACTCCGGTAAGCCAAAGATCGCGATCAGCGCCTGCCTGCTTGGCGAAAACGTGCGCTTCAACGGCGGGCATAAACAATCCCCTCTCTGCAGCCAGACGCTCAGCGACTATTTCGAGTTCGTACCGCTGTGCCCAGAAGTCGCGATTGGCCTGGGCATCCCCCGCGAACCGATTCGCCTGGTGGGCGACCCGGCGCATCCGCAAGCCGTGGGCACCGTGCATCGCGAGCTGAATGTGACCCAACCGCTGGACGACTACGGCCAGCAGATGGCCGCGGCACACACCGACCTGTGCGGTTACATCTTCATGCAGAAGTCACCGTCCTGCGGCCTGGAGCGAGTCAAGGTCTACCGCGACAACGGCACGCCGGTGGATGGCGGCGGACGCGGCATCTACGCCCAGGCGTTTTGCTCGCGCCACCCCAACCTGCCGGTGGAAGAGGATGGTCGGCTGAACGACCCGGTGCTGCGGGAAAACTTCATGACCCGCGTCTTTGTCTACGCCAGCTGGCAACAACTGCTCGCCGAAGGGCTCAGCCGTCATCGCCTGCTGGCCTTCCATTCGCGCTACAAATACTTGTTGATGGCCCACAGCCCGGCGCACTACAAAAGCCTAGGCCACCTGCTGGGTAGCATGACCCGGAGCACCGACCTCGCCGCCTTGGCCACCGGCTACTTCAGCGAACTGATGAGCGGCCTGCGCAAGTGCGCCACTCGGGGGACCCACACCAATGTGCTGCAACACATTAGCGGCTACCTCAAGCAAGCCATCAGCGCCGACGACAAACAGGAAATGCAGACCGTCATCGGCCAGTACCACCAGGGGATCGTGCCACTGGTGGTGCCGCTGACCTTGCTCAAGCATCACTTTCGCCAACACCCGGACCGCTACATCGCGCAGCAGGCGTACCTGCAACCGCACCCGGAAAATCTCAGCCTGCGTAATGCGATCTAACCTATGAAAGCCGCCCTGCAAGACGAAACCGGCGACGACATCGCCCAAGCCCTCGAAGACGGCTGGCTGCCGATTCGCGAAGTGGCGCGCCAGACCGGCGTCAACGCCGTGACCCTGCGCGCCTGGGAACGCCGCTATGGCCTGATCGTGCCCCAGCGCACGCCCAAGGGCCATCGGCTGTTCAGCGCCGATCACGTGCAACGCATCCACACCATCCTGACCTGGCTCAATCGCGGCGTGCCGGTCAGCCAGGTCAAAGGCCTGATCGACTCTGCCCAAGCCCTTCCAGAGACTGTCGAGAATGAGTGGCATGGGTTGCGCCAGAACCTGTTGAATGCCATCAGCGAATTGATCGAGCGCCGGGTCGACGACGTCTTCAACCAGGCCATGGCGCTGTACCCGCCGCGCACGCTGTGCGAGCAATTGTTGCTGCCGCTGCTGCAGGAACTGGAGCAGCGCTGGCAAGGCCAGTTCGGCGCGCAGATGGAGCGGGTGTTTTTCCTGTCCTGGCTGCGCAGCAAATTCGGCGCACGCATCTATCACAACAACCGCCAGTTGCAGGGCCCGCCGCTGCTGCTGATCAACCAGTCCGACCTGCCGCTGGAGCCGCACCTGTGGCTCAGCGCCTGGCTGGCCAGCAGTGCCGATTGCCCGGTGGAAGTCTTCGATTGGCCACTGCCCGCCGGCGAATTGGCCCTGGCCGTGGAGCACCTGCAACCGCGCGCGGTGCTGCTGTATTCGAGCAAGGCCCTCCACTTGTCGGCACTCGCAAAACTATTGAGCGGCGTCAGTGGCCCAAAGTTGATCGTCGGACCAACGGTATGCATCCACCAGGCCGAGTTAGCCGTATTAACCCGTGACACCCCTGAATTGTTCGTGGCCGAAGACCCCTTGTCGGCCCACCAGATACTGATCCAGCGTGGACTTCTTTAAATGCATTTGATCTGGCTGCGCACCGACCTGCGCCTACACGACAACACCGCCCTCGCCGCCGCCTGCCAGCGCGGCCCGGTTGCAGCCGTGTACCTCATCACGCCGGAGCAATGGCTGGCCCACGATGATGCGCCGTGCAAAGTCGACTTCTGGCTGCGCAACCTGCAGCACTTGAGCCAGGCCCTGGGCAAGCTGAATATTCCCCTGCTGATCCGCCACGCCGCCACCTGGGATCAGGTGCCCGCCGCGCTCGGCAAGCTGTGCCGCGAGTTGTCGGTGGAGTCGGTGCACGTCAACGAGGAATACGGCATCCATGAAAGCCGTCGCGATGCGGCCGTGGCCAAGGCGCTGGAGGCCGATGGCGTCAGCTTTCACAGCTACCTGGACCAGCTGTTTTTCCAACCCGGCAGCGTGCTGACCAAGACCGGCACGTACTTCCAGGTGTTCAGCCAGTTCCGCAAGGTCTGCTACACCCGCTTGCACAGCGCCCTGCCGCGCCTGGTCGCGACGCCGAAGGCCCAGGCGCCTGTCCCGTTGAAAAGTGATCCGATCCCCGAGCAGGTCGACGGGTTCGCACCCCCCAGCGAGACCTTGCGCGCCCTCTGGCCCGCCGGCGAAGAGGAAGCCCGCCGCCGCCTCGACGCCTTCGCCGACCAGCAGATCAGTTACTACAAGGACGAGCGCGACTTCCCGGCCAAACCCGGCACCAGCCAGCTGTCCGCCTACCTCGCGGCGGGCGTGGTGTCGCCGCGCCAGTGCCTGCATGCCGCGTTGCAAACCAACCAGGGCGAATTCGAAAGCGGCGATATCGGCGCCATCACCTGGATCAACGAGCTGCTCTGGCGCGAGTTCTACAAGCACATCCTGGTCGGCTACCCAAGGGTGTCTCGCCACCGCGCCTTCCGCCCCGAGACCGAGGCGGTCGCCTGGCGTGACGCGCCCAAAGACCTCGCGGCCTGGCAACAAGCCCGCACCGGGCTGCCGATCATCGACGCAGCCATGCGCCAACTGTTGGAAACCGGCTGGATGCACAACCGCCTGCGCATGGTGGTCGCGATGTTCCTGACCAAGAACCTGCTGATCGACTGGCGTGAAGGCGAGCGCTTCTTCATGCGTCACCTGATCGACGGCGACCTGGCGGCCAACAACGGCGGCTGGCAGTGGAGTTCCTCTACCGGCACCGATTCGGCCCCGTACTTCCGGATTTTCAGCCCACTGAGCCAATCGGAAAAATTCGACAGCGAAGGCGTGTTTATCAAGCATTGGCTGCCGGAACTGGCCGCGCTGAATAAAAAGGAAGTGCACAACCCCGAGGCAGTCGGCGGCCTGTTCGGCGTGGCGGATTACCCGCGCGCCATCGTTGACCTGAAAAAGTCCCGCGAACGCGCCCTGGCAGCCTTCCGCAGCCTGCCTTCACGCCAGGAGGTCGCCGAACATGAGTGATTTCCTGCGCCGCTTCGCCCAGGCTTTTTCCACCCTCGACAAACACAACCTGCACCTGCTCGACAGCCTGTACAGTCAGGACATCGCCTTTACCGATCCACTGCACGAGGTGCAGGGATTGCCCGCGATGCACCGCTACTTCGCCGAGTTGTACAGCAACGTCAGCCAACTGCGCTTCGACTTCCACGGGTTCGACCAGGTGGCCGAAGGCGAAGGCTACCTGCGCTGGAAAATGAGCTTTACCCACCCGCGCCTGGCCAACGGCAAGGTCATCCGCGTGGAGGGCTGTTCGCACCTGATGTGGCGTGAAAAGGTCTACCGCCATCGCGATTACTTCGATGCCGGCGCCCTGCTCTACGAACACCTTCCCGTAATGGGCAGCGTCGTCAACTGGCTGAAAAGGAGAATGGGATGAACGCACTGCCGCCCCGTCGTTATTGGCTGACCGGCGCCAGCAGTGGCATCGGTGCGTCGCTGGCCGTGGAGCTGCTCAACAGCGGCGCCCATGTGGCACTGAGTTCGCGCAGCAAAGGTCCGCTGCAGGCCCTCGCCCAACGTTTTCCCGGACAAGTGCTGGTGGTGCCTGGCGACCTGACCAACAGCCAGACTGTGCGCGAGATCGGTGAGCAGATCGCCGCGGCCTGGGGTGCGCTCGACACGGTGATCCTGAATGCAGGCACCTGTGAATACGTGGACGCCCGGCAATTTGACGCCTCGATTGTCGAGCATGTGGTGCGCACCAATTTGCTCGCCAGCAGTTATTGCATCGAAGCCGCGCTGCCGTTGCTGCGTGCCGGGCGCACCCCGCATTTGGTCGGCGTCGCCAGTGCCGTGACCTACCTGCCGATGCCGCGTGCCGAGGCCTACGGTGCGTCCAAAGCCGGGCTGCGCTACCTGTTCGAATCGCTGCGCATCAGCCTGTCACCGGAAAACATCGACGTCACGGTGATCAGCCCAGGCTTCGTCGACACGCCGCTGACTGAACGCAATGACTTTCCGATGCCCCTGAGCTGGTCCGCCGACAAAGCTGCACGGCACATCTTCGCCAAGTTGGAAAAACGCCCACTGGAGATTGCCTTCCCGGCGCTGTTTATCGCCACCCTGTGGCCGCTGTCGAAACTGCCCAACCGTGCCCAGTTGATCATCGGCAAGCGCATGCTGCGCAGCCCGCCGCCGCAGAAGGACGACCTGTGAAGATCGCCATTATCGGCAGCGGCATCGCCGGGCTGACCAGCGCCTACCTGCTCAGCCGTCGCCACGACATCACGCTGTTCGAAGCGGGCGACCGCATCGGCGGGCATACCCATACGGTCAATGTGGCGGTCGAGGGTAAAAGCTACGCGGTGGACACCGGTTTTATCGTATTCAACGACTGGACCTATCCCAATTTCATCCGCCTGCTGGGACAGGTCGGGGTGGCGTTCAAACCCACCGAGATGAGTTTTTCGGTGTGCGACGAAAACGCCGGGTTCGAGTACAACGGCAACAATCTCAACAGCCTGTTCGCCCAACGCCGCAATATCCTGTCGCCAGGTTTCTGGGGCATGTTGCGCGATATCCTGCGCTTCAATCGCCAGGCGCCGCTGGACCTGCAGGAGCAGCGCATCAGCGCCGAAATGACCCTGGGTGACTACCTTGAGGCCGGCGGGTATGGCCCGCGCTTTATCCGGCACTACATTGTGCCGATGGGCGCGGCGATCTGGTCGATGTCCCTGCAGGACATGCTGGGGTTCCCGCTGCAGTTCTTTGTGCGCTTCTTCAAGAACCATGGTCTGCTCTCGGTGAACAACCGGCCGCAATGGTGTGTGATCGAAGGCGGATCCAGCCGCTATATCGAGCCGTTGACCCGCAGCTTCCGCGAACAGGTGCGTCTCAATTGCCCCGTGCACCTGGTCGAGCGCGACGCCGAGGGTGTGGTTATCCACAGCGCAGCCGGCACCGAAGCCTTTGACAAGGTGGTGTTCGCCTGCCACAGCGACCAGGCACTGGCGTTGCTCGGCGACCCGAGCCAGGCCGAGCAGGAGATCCTCGGCGCCCTGCCCTATGCCGACAACGATGTCGTGCTGCACACCGACACCCGCCTGCTGCCCGACCGCAAGCTGGCCTGGGCCAGCTGGAATTATCGACTGACCGGCAACATGCAGACCCAGGCGGCCGTCACCTACGACATGAACATCCTGCAAGGCATCGACAGCGCCTCCACGTTTTGCGTCAGCCTCAACCAGACGCCAATGATCAACCCGCTGAAGATCCTCGCCCGCTATACCTACGCCCACCCGCAATACAGCCTCGCGGCGGTGGCGGCCCAAGGTCGTTGGGAAGAACTCTGCGGTACGCGCAACACCTTTTACTGTGGCGCCTACTGGGCCAATGGTTTCCATGAGGACGGCGTAGTCAGCGCCCTGCGCGTGGCGCAAGCCTTCGGGGAGGCCCTGTGAACAGCGCCCTGTACAGCGGCTGGATCGCCCATCGCCGGTTTGCGCCCAAGGCCCACGCCTTTCGCTACCGCATCGGGCTGCTGTACTTGGACTTGAGCGAAGAAGAGCAAGTGCTCGGGCTCTCGCCCCTGGCCGGCGCGAGTCGCCTGGCACCCTTCGGTTTTCGCCAGCAGGATTACCTGCGTGAATTGACGCGCCACGGCATGAGCTTGACCGCCGCCGTGCGCCAGGAAGTCGGCAAGGCGCTGGGGCGTACCCCCCAGGGCGTAATCTGCCTACTGACCCAGGCCCGCAGTTGGGGCCTGGCTTTTAATCCGGTGAGTTTCTTCTACTGCTTCGAGGCCGACGGACGTCTGGCCGCGATCCTGTGCGAAGTGACCAACACCCCTTGGCGCGAGCGCTATCACTACGTGCTGCCGGCCCAGGCCCTTGGCGCGGATGAGCATCAGCATTTCGCCGTGGCCAAGGCCTTTCATGTGTCGCCGTTCTTGCCGCGCGACCTGGAGTACCGCATGAGCTTCAGCCCGCCCGCCGCCAAGCTCGGCGTGCACATGGCCGATTGGCAAGGCGAGCTGAAAGTCTTCGATGCCACGCTGAGCCTGCACAAGGAAACACTCACCCGCGCCAGCCTGCACCGCTACCTGTGGCGCTTTCCGTGGATGACCGCCAAGACCTGCCTCGCCATCTATTGGCAGGCCTTGCGCCTGTTGCTCAAACGCACACCGATTTTTTCCCATCAGGCCGCCGATGGCGCCTCTCGCACCGCAGTCGGGTATACCAAGGATCGCCGCCATGAAATCCCCTAGCTTATCGGTCAAGACCAACCGCCTGAACGTCAATGGCCTGACCAGTGCGCTGCTGCGCAAAGGTGTGCTGCGCCAACTCAGCCAACTGCGCCATGGCCAGTTGGTGGTGATCGAGGATGGCGAGCGCCAAGTGTTCGGCGCACGCGAAGCGCACCTGCTGGGCGAGATCCAGATTCTCGATCCGGCGGTGTGGGGCCTGGTGGCGGCCAACGGTTCCATCGGCGCCGGCGAGGCGTTTATCCACGGCTACTGGAGCAGCCCGGACCTCACCGCAGTGGTGCGCGTGATGGTCAGCAACCTCGATGTGCTCGACGCGATGGAAGGTGGCCTGGCGCGCCTGGCACGGCCGTTCACCCAAGGCCTGCACTGGCTCAACCGCAACACGCGCAAGGGCTCGCAGAAAAACATCGCGGCCCACTACGACCTGGGCAATGACCTGTTCGAAGAATTCCTCGACCCGACCATGATGTACTCGGCCGCGCAGTTCCTGACCGCCGACGACAGCCTGGAACAGGCGCAACTGAACAAGCTTGAGCGTATCTGCCAGAAGCTCGCCCTCAAACCCACCGACCACTTGCTGGAAATCGGCACCGGCTGGGGCAGCATGGCGCTGTATGCAGCGCAGCATTACGGCTGCAAGGTCACCACCACGACCTTGTCCAAGGAGCAGTTCGCCTACACCGAAAAACGCATCGCGGCCCTCGGCCTGCAAGACCAGGTAACGTTGCTGCTGCAGGACTACCGCGACCTGACCGGCCAGTACGACAAGCTGGTGTCCATCGAGATGATCGAAGCGGTGGGCCATCGTTTCCTGCCGACCTACTTCAAGCAGTGCGCACACCTGCTCAAGAGCGACGGTCTGATGTTGCTGCAGGCCATTACCATCCGTGAGCAACGTTTCGAGCAAGCCAAAAACAGCGTCGACTTTATCCAGCGCTACATCTTCCCCGGTGGCGCCCTGCCCTGCGTGCAGAACATGCTGCAGATCGTCAGCCGCGACACTGATATGAACCTGCTGCACATGGAGGATTTCGGCCTGCATTACGCGCGAACCCTACGCCTGTGGCATGAGAACTTCCGCCGCGCCCAGGGTCGCCTGACGGAGCTGGGCTATGACGAATACTTCCTGCGCTTGTGGGAGTTTTACCTGTGCTACTGCGAGGGCGGCTTCATGGAGCGCACCATCGGTACCGCGCAACTGCTGCTGGCCAAGCCGTCGGCCATCAACCCACCGCTGCTTGGGCGCTTCAGTGCTTAAGACCGTGGCCAATGCCGTGCTCTTCCAGTGCGGCTGGTTTGCCTGTGTACTGGGTGGGGACAGCCTCTGGCTGCTGGTGGGACTGGCGGTACTGGCCCTCCATCTGCTGTGGATAAGTGCCTGGTCCCGCGAAGGCCAGGCGATTCTCGCCGTGACCCTGCTGGGGACAGTCATCGATACGTCGCTGCGCACCTTCGGCGTGTTTCACTTCGGCGCGCCCGGGCCGTTGATTCCCTTCTGGTTGATTCTGCTGTGGGCGCTGCTGGCCACGACCTTGCGCCATTGCCTGGCCTGGAGCGCCCAGCCCTGGTGGCGTGCCAGCCTGCTGGGCGCGCTGGGTGGGCCGTTGTCGTATTACGCGGGCAGCCAGTTGGCCGGGGTCAGTTTTGGCTACGGCACTGCCGCCACTTTGATCGGCCTCGCCCTGCTCTGGGCTGTGATATTTCCGGTGTTGCACTGGATTGCCGGGCAACTGGCGCACTGACGTCCGTCAGAGCAGTCATACGCGCATCGTTGCCTTGCCTTACACTGCACGCCTATGACCAACATCCCCCATACCCAAATCACCGAACCCGCCGTTACCTGCTCGACGTGCGCGGCCTGCTGCTGCCAGCTGGAAGTGCTGCTGATCACGGACACAGGCGTGCCGGAGCGCTATATCGATACGGACGATTGGGGCGGCGAAGTGATGCTGCGCCTGGACGATGGCTGGTGCGCGGCGCTGGATCGGGACACGATGATGTGCACGATCTACGAGCGGCGGCCGCTGATTTGCCGGGAATTCGAGATGGGCGCGCCGGAATGCCTGACCGAGCGCGAAGGCATTGCAACAGCGTATCGCTGATTGAACTACATCCTGCAGGAGCCGGCTTGCCGGCTCCTGCAGGAATGTGTGTTTAGAGCGGCATGGTGTAGTGCAGCGAGTAGCTCTCTACGCCATCGTTGTTGCTGCTGATCCCGGCATTGGAGTAGTGGGTGGCGCGAATGCCCACTTCATGCCCACCGGTAAAGCGCAGGCCGAAACCCAGGCGGTCTTCGAACTGGAAGGCCTGGCCGATGTTGTTGTCTTCCAGGCGCGTGCGGGAGAACACCGCCACACCGATCCCCGCCTCGATATAAGGCTTCACCGACTGTCCGGCGAATTCATACACAAACACCGGAGAGAACGACAGGCTGCTCGCGCCTGCACGGTCGTCGCCTTCCCAATAGGTGTAGGCACCGCTCCAGTAACCGGTCAGGCGACCGACATCACTTTGCATCCAACTCTTGTCCCAATCCGACGTCAGCCCCAATCGATAAGTGAGCGTCGAATCACTGGTGGCCCCCAGGCCAAACTCAAGTCCAGCGGCCTGCGCCGAAAAAGAGTGTCCCACCACAGCGGCCGCAATCGCAGCCAAACAGAACAAGCGCTTCATAAGAAACATCCTTTCCGAACGAAGTTATATGGTTTTGTACAGGCAATCCCGCTATAGAAGCCTACGCAGTGTCAGAAGTTCAGCCTGGAATCACGATATTTCACGAATTTTTCACGCGCTGAAGCTTCGCACATCTCCGGGATGTTTCCATAGTGTCGGTAGGATATTTCTGAAATGACACACATCGCCACTGGTCCAGAACTGTGCGGGCTGAGGATTACCGCTGGCGAGCAGGTCGCGCTCGCCGAGCAGACGCTTCAACTGGCGAGCCACGGCGGCGCCGGTGTCGATCAGAATGATGCTGGGCGGCAGCATCTGCGCCAGCAGCGGCTTGAGGAAGGGGTAGTGGGTACAACCGAGGATGATGGTGTCGCAGCCGACGCTGAGCAGCGGGTCGACATAACCCTGCAACAGTTGGCGCAACACCGGGCTGTTCAGGTCGCCGGTCTCGATCAGCTCCACCAGGCCGGGGCAAGGCTGGGTGACCACGCGTACATCGGTGGCGAATCGATCCAGTAGCGCGGCGAACTTTGCGCTTTGCAAGGTACCGGTGGTAGCGAGCACACCGACCACACCACTGCGGGTCGCGGCGGCGGCAGGTTTGACGGCAGGCTCCATCCCCACCAGCGGCCACTCGGGATAGTCCACGCGCAAATCCGCGACCGCCGCGACCGTGGCGGTGTTGCAGGCGATCACGAACGCCTTGGCGCCCCGCTCACGGAAAAACTCGGCGACGGCCCGGGAGCGCTGAAGAATGAATCCCGGGGTTTTCTCGCCGTACGGGATATGCCCGCAATCCGCCACGTACAGCAGCGATTCATGCGGCAGCAGCTGCTGGATTTCATCCAGTACCGACAAGCCGCCGACACCGGAATCGAACACACCGATCGGCGCGCCCTTAACCATGCCGCGGCCCGCAGACGCTGCAGCCGGGGTCGCGCTTGACGCGCAACTCGCGAAAACGCGTGGTCAGCGCGTCAATCAGTAGCAGGCGGCCCACCAGCGGCTCGCCAAAACCGGCCAGCAGCTTCAAGGCTTCCAGCGCCTGCAGGCTGCCGACCACGCCGACCAGCGGACCGACCACGCCGGCTTCGCTGCAGGTGAGTTCGCTGTCGCTGCCGTGCCCATATAAACAGTGGTAGCACGGGCTGTCGGCGCGGCGCGGGTCGAACACCGACAACTGGCCCTCAAGGCGAATCGCCGCGCCACTGACCAGCGGCTTGGTCGCCGCCACGCAGGCGGCGTTGACTGCTTCGCGGGTGGAGAAGTTGTCACTGCAATCGAGCACCACGTCCACCGCCGCCACGGCTGCAGCCAAGGAATCGGCATCCAGCGCACTGCGATGGGCAACCAGGCTGATTTCGGGGTTTATCGCGCCCAGGCGACGCAGGGCCGAGTCGACCTTGGTCTGCCCGACGCTGTCGGTATCATGAATGATCTGGCGTTGCAGATTGGTCAGGTCGACGCTGTCGAAATCCGCCAGGTGCAATTCGCCCACCCCGGCGGCAGCCAGGTAAAGCGCCACCGGCGCGCCCAGGCCACCGAGGCCGACGATCAGGGCGCGGCTGTTTTTGAGGCGCAACTGGCCTTCGATGTCGACATGTTGCAACAGAATCTGTCGGCTATAGCGCAACAGCTCCTGATCGGTCAGCACGGCCGGCGTCCCAGGGTAATGCGTTCGTGGCCGCCAAGGTCGATGCGGCTGGCCACCGCCTCGAAGCCCTGGCTGGACAACAGGTCACGCACGGCCTCGGCCTGGTCGTAACCGTGTTCCAGCACCAACCAGCCACCGGCATTCAGGTGGGCCGGGGCCTCGCGGATGATCAAGCGCAAGTCGTCCAGGCCGTCATGGCCCGCCACCAGCGCACTCGCCGGCTCAAAGCGCACGTCGCCCGCCACCAGGTGCGGATCGTTGTCGGCGATGTACGGCGGGTTACTGATGATCAGGTCGTAGGCATGACCTTGCAGGGCACTGAACCAATGGCTGTTCAGCACCGTGGCATTGTTGAGGTGCAGGCGCTGGCGATTGCGCTCGGCCAGGGCCACGGCCTCCAGCACTCGGTCGACAGCGGTGACCTGCCAGGCGGGGCGCTCGCTGGCCAGGGCCAGGGCGATGGCGCCGCTGCCGGTGCCCAGGTCGAGGACCTTGGCCGGCGTGGCCGGCAACAATTCCAGCGCCGCCTCCACCAGCATCTCGGTTTCCGGACGCGGGATCAGCGTGTGAGGCGCGACCTCCAGGTCAAGTTTCCAGAAGCCTTGCTGGCCGAGGATATAGGCCACCGGTTCACCGCCACGACGGCGCTGCAGGTAGTCGGCGAACGTCAGTGCGGCCTCGCTGCTGACAATTTTTTCCGGCCAGGTGTGCAGGTAACTGCGCGACTTGCCCAGGGCAGCGGCCAGCAACAATTCGGCATCCAGGCGCGCGGTAGGCGAGTCGGGAAGATCGGCGGCGCGCAGCAGGCTGGCGATGATGGTCATTTATTCACCTATCGCGGCCAATTGATCGGCCTGGTATTCGGCGAGCAACGGCTCGATCACCGCATCCACGCCGCCGGCGAGAATCTCGTCCAGGGAGTAAAGGGTGAGGTTGACCCGGTGGTCGGTGACCCGGCCCTGGGCGAAGTTGTAGGTGCGGATGCGTTCGGAACGGTCGCCCGAGCCCACCAGCAACTTACGCTCGCTGGCAATCGCGTTGGCGGCGGCGCTGGTCTGCTGGTCATTGAGCTTGGCCGACAGCCAGGACATGGCGCGTGCACGGTTCTTGTGCTGGGAACGCTCCTCCTGGCACTCGACCACGATGCCCGACGGCAAGTGAGTGATACGAATCGCCGAGTCAGTCTTGTTGACGTGCTGGCCACCGGCGCCCGACGAGCGGTAGGTGTCGACCCGCAGGTCCGCCGGGTTGATCTCGATCGCTTCCTGCTCGTCCGGCTCGGGCAACACGGCCACGGTGCATGCGGAGGTATGGATGCGACCTTGGGATTCAGTCGCCGGGACCCGCTGCACGCGGTGCGCGCCGGACTCGAACTTGAGCTTGCCGTAGACGTTATCGCCTTCGACCCGCGCGATGACTTCTTTATAGCCGCCGTGTTCGCCTTCGTTCTCGGACAGGATCTCGACCCGCCAGCCACGACGCTCGGCGTAGCGCGAGTACATGCGGAACAGGTCGCCGGAGAAGATCGCCGCCTCATCGCCGCCGGTACCAGCGCGGATCTCGAGGAACACGTTACGCCCGTCGTTGGGGTCCTTGGGCAGCAACATGCGCTGCAGGTCACCTTCCAGCTCGGCAAGTTTTTCCTTGGCTTCGCGGACTTCTTCCACGGCCATTTCACGCATGTCCGGATCGCTGTCCTTGAGCAGCGCCTGGGCGCCCTCGAGATCGGCCTGCACCTTAGTCAAGTGTTTGTAAGTGGCCACGATGGGCTCAACTTCGGCGTATTCCTTGGAATAGGCGCGGAACTTGGCTTGATCGGAAATGACCTCGCCGTCGCCGAGCAAAGCGGTCAGTTCTTCGAAACGGTCCTGGAGCACGTCCAGTTTATTGAGCAGTGACGCTTTCATTGCGGTTTTTTATCCGAAGAGCTGTCTGACGCGCCCTCACCGAGGGCAAAGAGTTCCTGGGCCATGGCCAACGCATCGAGGCGGCCTTCGGCAGTCAATTTTTTAAGCTGTACGCTGGGTGCATGGAGCAACTTGTTGGTCAGGCCGCGCGCCAGTTGCATCAGCACCTCTTCGGCGCTGCTGCCATTGGCGAGCAGGCGCTGGGCCTTGATCAACTCCTCATCGCGCAGGCGCTCGCCTTGCTGACGATACGCCTTGAGCACGTCCACTGCCGCGAGTTCGCGCAGGCGCACCATGAAATCTTCGGCGCCGGTGCTGACCATCTCCTCGGCGGCCTGGGCTGCGCCCTGTCGGCTCTTGAGGTTTTCGGCGACCACTTCGTGCAGATCGTCGACGCTGTAGAGGTAAACGTCGTCCAACTCGCCGACTTCGGGCTCGATATCGCGGGGAACGGCGATATCGACCATGAAGATCGGCTTGTGCTTGCGCAGCTTCAGCGCACTTTCCACCGCACCCTTGCCCAGGATCGGCAACTGGCTGGCGGTAGAGCTGATGACGATATCGCTGCGCACCAGCTCGGCCGGGATATCCGACAGCAGCACCGCGTGGGCACCGAACTGTTCGGCAAGGATGCTCGCGCGCTCCAGAGTACGGTTGGCGACGACGATGCGCTTCACACCCAGGTCGTGCAGGTGGCGGGCGACCAGGGTGATGGTCTCGCCGGCGCCGATCAGCAAGGCCTGGCTGCGCTGCAAATCACTGAAAATCTGTTTGGCCAGGCTGACGGCGGCGAACGCCACGGACACCGGGTTTTCGCCGATGGCGGTGTCGGTGCGCACCTGCTTGGCAGAATTGAAAGTGGCCTGGAACAGGCGGCCCAGCAGCGGGCCGACAGTGCCGGCCTCACGCGCCACGGCGTAGGCGGACTTCATCTGGCCGAGAATCTGCGGTTCGCCCAGCACCAGCGAATCAAGGCCGGACGCCACGCGCATCATGTGACGAACTGCCGCATCGTCTTCATGCACATACGCACTGGCGCGCAGGTCGTCGAGGCTCAAATGGTGGTAATCGGCCAGCCAGCGCAGTACCACATCCGCTGAAAGATGTTCCTGCTCTATATAAAGCTCGCTGCGATTGCAGGTCGAAAGGATTGCAGCTTCGCGGCTGTCGGTGAGCCGGCAGAGCTGCTGCAAGGCCTCAACCAACTGCTCGGGCGTAAACGCCACGCGCTCGCGCACGTCTACGGAGGCAGTCTTGTGGTTAATACCGAGTGCGAGGAAGGCCATTCAATATCGCTGATGATGTCGGGAAGCCGACAATTGTCCTACTTCGAAAGATTCAGAACAACCACCGTCGTCTATTGTCCTAATGCCTTGTGTCTATAAAGGCATCCATTGAGACTCGGTTATGTTTGGCCGAAGGCTTGTGTCATGATGATCCGACCGCAGGTTAGTCGTCCTCTTCCTATATGAATAGATCTTCCGCGTTGCTCCTTGCTTTTGTCTTCCTCAGCGGCTGCCAGGCCATGGCACCCGTGTCGCCGGACGGTACGCCGCCGGTAGAAGACAGCACCCCCGCCCCTGAAAAGCCCAAGGTTTATTCCTCATTCAGTGAAGAAACGGTGTTCAGCCTGCTGAGCGCGGAGCTGGCCGGGCAACGCAATCGTTTCGACATTGCGCTGGATAACTACGTGACCCAGGCGATCAACACGCAGGATCCGGGCATTTCCGAGCGAGCGTTTCGCATCGCCGAGTACCTGGGCGCCGATCAGGCTGCGCTGGACACGTCGCTGATCTGGGCGAAAAACGCGCCGGACGACCTGGAGGCCCAGCGTGCCGCCGCGATCCAACTGGCGCGCGCGGGCCGCTATGACGACTCCATGGTCTATATGGAGAAGGTCCTGCAGGGCAAGGGCGACACCCACTTCGACTTCCTTGCGCTGTCGGCTGCCGACACCGACCAGGACACGCGCAATGGCCTGATGAAGAGTTTCGACCGCCTGCTGCAAAAACACCCGAAGAACAGCCAGCTGATTTTCGGCAAGGCCTTGCTGCTGCAGCAGGACGATGAAGCCGAAGCCGCGCTGAAGCTGCTGGAGCAGAACCCGCCGGAAGACGGCGAGATCGCGCCGATCCTGTTGCGCGCGCGCCTGCTGCAGAACCTCAATCGCGGCAAGGAAGCGATTCCGCTGCTGGAAAAAAGCATCAAGAAGTATCCGGAAGACAAGCGCCTGCGCCTGACCTACGCGCGCACACTGGTGGAGCAGGACCGGATGGAGGACGCCAAAGTGCAGTTCGCCAACCTGGTCCAGCAGTACCCGGACGACGACGAACTGCGCTACTCCCTGGCGCTGGTGTGCCTGGAAGCCAAGGCCTGGGACGAGGCCAAGGGCTACCTGGAAGACTTGATCGCCCGGGAAAGCCACGTGGACTCGGCGCACCTGAACCTCGGCCGTATTGCCGAAGAGCGCAACGATCCACAGGCTGCGCTGCTCGAATACGCCCAGGTCGGCCCGGGTAATGACTACTTGCCGGCGCAGTTGCGCCAGGCCGACATCCTGATGAGCAACGGGCGCACCGACGAGGCGGAAAAACGCCTGGCCGCCGCCCGCGACGCCGAACCCGACTATGCGATACAGCTCTACCTGATCCAGGCCGAGACCTTGTCCGCCAACAATCAGGGCGAGCGCGCCTGGAAGGTGCTGCAACAAGCCTTGTTGCAATTTCCTGACGATTTGAACCTGCTGTACACGCGCGCCATGCAGGCGGAAAAACGCAATGACCTGGTGCAGATGGAAAAAGACCTGCGCCTGATCATCAAGCGCGATCCGGACAACGCCATGGCCCTGAATGCCCTGGGCTACACCCTGTCCGACCGCACCACGCGCTACGACGAAGCCAAGGTCCTGATCGAACAAGCCCACAAGCTCAACCCGGAAGACCCGGCGGTGCTCGACAGCCTCGGCTGGGTGAATTACCGCCTGGGCAACCTGGACGAAGCCGAACGCTTGCTGCGCCAGGCGCTGGAGCGCTTCCCCGACCAGGAAGTCGCCGCGCACCTGGGCGAAGTGCTGTGGGCCAATGGCAAGCAGCGCGAAGCCCGGCAAGTCTGGGAGAAATTCCTCAAGGAACAACCCGAAAGCCCCATCCTGCGCGGCACCATCAAGCGCCTGACCGGATCCGAGACCCTTTAAGCTTATGTTCTTGCGCCACGTTATCGTTTTCAGCTTCATCGCCTTGCTCGCCGGTTGCGCGGGCATCGGCAGCCGAGAATCCGTTGAGGGCCAGGGCAACCCGGCGCAATGGAAACAACACAAGGACCAGCTCAGCAGCATCGACGGCTGGCAAATCGACGGCAAGGTCGGGGTTCGCGCGCCGAAAGACTCCGGCAGCGGCACCCTGTTCTGGCTGCAACGCCAGGACTACTACGACATTCGCCTGTCCGGTCCGCTGGGTCGAGGCGCTGCCCGCCTGACCGGCCGACCTGGGCAAGTCAGCCTTGAAGTGGCCAACCAGGGCCGCTA
This sequence comes from Pseudomonas sp. 13B_2.1_Bac1, assembly GCF_025466155.1. Taxonomy (NCBI): domain Bacteria; kingdom Pseudomonadati; phylum Pseudomonadota; class Gammaproteobacteria; order Pseudomonadales; family Pseudomonadaceae; genus Pseudomonas; species Pseudomonas sp. 13B_2.1_Bac1. The sequence goes on from NZ_JANLOH010000115.1 coordinate 132,765, forward strand.
TGAAGCGACCTCACCGGAAGAATTGCTGGAACAGCAGATGGGCTGGAAGCTGCCGGTATCCCACCTGGTATGGTGGGTGCGCGGCTTGCCCGCGCCCGACAGCAAAAGTCGCCTGAGCCTCAACGGCGACAGCCGCCTGGCTTCCCTGGAGCAGGATGGCTGGCAGGTCGAATACCTGAGCTACGTGCAGCAGAACGGCTATTGGCTGCCCGAGCGCATCAAACTGCACGGCACCGACCTTGACGTCACGCTGGTGATCAAGGAATGGCAACCGCGCAAGTTGGGGCAATGACGTGACCGAACGCTTGACCCTGCCCTCCCCGGCCAAACTCAATCTGATGCTGCACATTCTCGGACGTCGCGAAGACGGCTACCACGAACTGCAGACACTGTTTCAATTTCTCGACTACGGCGATGAACTGACCTTCGCCGTACGCGACGATGGCGTGATCCAGCTGCACACCGAATTCGAAGGCGTGCCCCACGACAGCAACCTGATCGTGAAGGCGGCAAAAAAACTTCAGGAACAATCCGGCTGCACGCTGGGCATCGATATCTGGATCGATAAAATTCTGCCCATGGGCGGCGGGATCGGTGGCGGCAGCTCGAATGCCGCGACCACGCTGCTGGGTCTGAACCACTTGTGGCAGCTCGGCTGGGACCACGATCGCCTGGCTGCGCTGGGCCTGACGCTGGGGGCCGACGTGCCGGTTTTCGTGCGTGGACACGCGGCTTTTGCCGAGGGCGTGGGCGAGAAACTCAGCCCCGAATACCCCGAAGAGCCGTGGTATGTCGTGCTTGTTCCGCAAGTATCTGTAAGTACAGCAGAAATTTTTTCAGATCCACTGTTGACACGTAACTCTCCTCCCATTAAAGTGCGCCCCGTTCCCAAGGGAAACAGTCGAAATGACTGCTTACCGGTTGTAGCAAGGCGTTATCCAGAGGTACGTAACGCTTTGAATTTGTTAGGTAAATTTACCGAAGCAAAATTAACCGGCACTGGAAGTTGTGTGTTTGGGGGCTTCCCAAGCAAAGCTGAAGCTGATAAAGTCTCGGCCCTTCTTACAGAGACCCTTACAGGGTTTGTAGCAAAGGGAAGCAACATTTCGATGTTGCATCGCAAGCTGCAAAGTCTGCTCTAAAAGGAACCGAGTACTGGGTACTCGTTGCAACAGATACAGGGGCGTCGCCAAGCGGTAAGGCAGCAGGTTTTGATCCTGCCATGCGTTGGTTCGAATCCAGCCGCCCCTGCCATTTTCCTATACTCATCCAGGTTACCCTCAGCCTCTAGGTACTGCGCGTGTCCAAGATGATGGTCTTTACGGGGAACGCTAACCCCGATCTGGCTCGACGTGTCGTACGTCAGCTGCATATCCCTCTCGGTGACATCTCTGTCGGTAAGTTCTCCGACGGCGAAATTACTGCCGAGATCAATGAAAACGTCCGCGGTAAAGACGTCTTCATTATTCAGCCGACTTGCGCTCCGACCAACGATAACCTGATGGAACTCGTCGTGATGGCTGATGCCTTCCGCCGCTCCTCAGCGACTCGAATCACAGCTGTAATCCCTTACTTTGGTTATGCCCGTCAGGATCGCCGTCCGCGTTCCGCACGTGTGGCAATCAGCGCGAAAGTCGTAGCTGACATGCTGACCGTGGTAGGCATCGACCGTGTTCTCACGGTTGACCTGCACGCTGACCAAATCCAGGGGTTCTTCGATATTCCGGTAGATAACATCTACGGCTCCCCCGTCCTGGTGGATGACATCGAAGACCAGCGCTTTGAAAACCTGATGATCGTGTCCCCGGACATTGGCGGCGTCGTGCGTGCACGGGCTGTTGCCAAATCCCTGGGCGTGGATCTCGGGATCATCGACAAACGCCGCGAGAAAGCCAATCACTCTGAAGTGATGCATATCATCGGTGATGTCGAAGGGCGTACCTGTATTCTGGTTGATGACATGGTCGACACCGCCGGCACCCTGTGCCACGCGGCCAAAGCCTTGAAAGAGCACGGTGCAGCTAAAGTCTTCGCCTACTGCACACACCCTGTGCTGTCGGGCCGAGCGATCGAGAACATCGAGAATTCCATGCTGGACGAACTGGTGGTGACTAACACCATCCCGTTGTCCGCTGCAGCTCAAGCCTGTTCGCGTATCCGTCAACTGGATATCGCACCGGTAGTTGCCGAGGCGGTTCGCCGTATCAGCAACGAAGAATCGATCAGCGCGATGTTCCGTTAAGGGTCAAACCTTTCGGAACACCTCACTGACGAAAAGCGCCCCGCCCCAGCATACTGTTGGGGCGGGGCTTTTTTGCCCATATCGCCTTTAGCGCTGGTCGCAAACGCTGGGGCGAATGTGGTTATTTTGGAGATACAACATGAACGATTTTACTCTGAATGCTGAAGTGCGTTCCGACCTGGGGAAAGGTGCGAGCCGCCGCCTGCGTCGTCTCGCAAGCCTGGTTCCAGCTGTAGTTTACGGTGGCGACAAAGCCCCTGAATCCATCAGCATGCTGGCCAAGGAAATCGCCAAACTGCTCGAAAACGATGCTGCCTACAGCCACGTTATCGAACTGAACGTTGGTGGCACCAAGCAAAACGTGATCATCAAGGCTCTGCAACGTCACCCGGCCAAAGGCCACGTGCTGCACGCTGACTTTGTACGCGTTGTTGCCGGTCAGAAACTGACCGCCATCGTTCCAGTGCACTTCGTTGGCGAAGCTGCTCCGATCAAGAAAGGCGGCGAAATCTCGCACGTTACTTCGGAAATCGAAGTGTCCTGCCTGCCGAAAGACCTGCCTGAGTTCATCGAAGTCGACCTGGCTAACGCTGAAATCGGCGACATCATCCACCTGTCCGACCTCAAGGCCCCTAAAGGCGTTGAGTTTGTTGCACTGGCTCACGGTGATGACAAAGCTGTTGCAAACGTACACGCTCCACGCGTTGCACCAGAAGCTGAAGAAGGCGCTGCAGAGTAATTCACTCTGTATTGCCGGAGCTTGAGGAAACATCGCGGACCGAAACGTAGCGAGAAAGCGGGCGATAACGCGGCGTTTACTCTTGAGTAAATGATCTCTTGTCGTCCACTTTCGCCGCACGCAGGTGTAGCGATGTTATCCACAACTCCAAAGGAAGGGCCCCTGTCGTGACTGCCATTAAACTGATCGTTGGCCTGGGAAATCCAGGCGCCGAATACGAACAGACCCGGCATAACGCGGGGGCCCTTTTTGTTGAGCGTATCGCCCATGCCCAAGGTGTGAACCTGGTGGCCGATCGCAAATATTTTGGCCTGACCGGGCGCTTCTCGCACCAGGGTCAGGATGTTCGTCTGCTGATTCCCACCACCTACATGAACCGCAGCGGCCAGGCTGTCGCGGCGCTTGCGGGTTTCTTCCGGATCAAACCCGAAGAAATCCTGGTGGCCCATGACGAACTGGACCTGCCACCCGGCGTTGCCAAGCTCAAGCTTGGCGGCGGGCATGGCGGGCACAACGGCTTGCGCGACATCATTGCGCAATTGGGCAATCAGAATAATTTCTACCGCCTGCGGCTCGGCATTGGCCACCCAGGCGTCGCCAGTATGGTTTCAAATTTCGTCCTGGGTCGTGCGCCACGCGCCGAACAGGAAAAACTCGATGCCAGCATCGACTTTGCCCTCGGCGTGCTGCCGGATATCTTCGCCGGTGAATGGAACCGTGCGATGAAAAACCTGCACAGCCAGAAGGCCTGACTCTTACCGAGGGGAAACACCATGGGATTCAATTGCGGCATCGTCGGCCTGCCCAACGTCGGCAAATCCACCCTGTTCAACGCCTTGACCAAGTCCGGTATTGCGGCGGAGAACTTCCCCTTCTGCACCATCGAACCCAACAGCGGCATCGTGCCGATGCCGGATCCGCGCCTGGAAGCACTGGCGGCCATCGTCAATCCCAAGCGCATCCTGCCGACCACTATGGAATTCGTCGACATCGCGGGCCTGGTTGCCGGCGCGTCGAAAGGTGAAGGCCTGGGCAACAAGTTTTTGGCCAATATCCGTGAAACCGATGCCATCGCCCACGTGGTCCGCTGCTTTGAAGACGAGAACGTGATTCACGTCTCCAACAGCGTCGACCCGAAACGCGACATCGAGATCATCGACCTGGAACTGATCTTCGCCGACCTCGACAGCTGCGAGAAGCAACTGCAGAAAGTCGCGCGTAACGCCAAGGGCGGCGACAAGGATGCAGTGGTCCAGAAGGGCCTGCTGGAGCAGTTGATCGCTCACTTCACCCTGGGCAAGCCGGCGCGCAGCCTGATGAAGTCCATGGGCGTTGACGAGAAGGCCGTGATCAAGGGCTTTCACCTGCTGACCACCAAGCCTGTGATGTACATCGCCAACGTCGCTGAAGACGGCTTCGAGAACAACCCGCTGCTCGACGTGGTCAAGGCCATTGCCGACGAAGAAGGCGCGATCGTGGTGCCGGTGTGCAACAAGATCGAAGCAGAAATCGCCGAGCTCGATGACGGCGAAGAGAAGGACATGTTCCTCGAGGCCCTGGGCCTGACCGAGCCTGGCCTGAATCGCGTAATCCGCGCGGGCTACGAAATGCTCAACCTGCAGACCTACTTCACCGCCGGCGTGGAAGAAGTCCGCGCGTGGACCGTCAAGGTCGGCGCCACCGCGCCACAAGCCGCAGGTGTGATCCACACCGACTTCGAAAAAGGTTTCATCCGCGCTGAGGTGATCGCCTACAACGACTTCATCCAGTACAAAGGTGAGGCGGGTACCAAGGAAGCCGGTAAGTGGCGCTTGGAAGGTAAGGATTACATTGTGAAAGATGGCGATGTGATGCACTTCCGCTTTAACGTATAAGCGCTACACGCGGTTGACACCGCACATCAAAAAGCCGATGCATTGCATCGGCTTTTTTGTGGGCGACTGATTATAAAATCAAAAATATTTCCACCTAAAATCCAATCACTTTCAGAATTACCCCACTCACCCTACTCATTTCTCATGCTTTCAAATCAAACTCAGGCAAGAAACAAATTTCTCCTACACAACATTGGCAATTTACTTCATCAACGACAAGTGACAACACTAATAAGTTTCGATTTACTGGACCAAGCCTACATGTCGATGGCGCAGCAATAGCAATTATGGAGTAATCACTCAATGTCGGCCTCCCACCCTATTGATAATGACGAGGATATTTCACTGCTTGAAGGCCATGATATTGAAAAAATGTTGATCAGTATTGCTCCGCTCAATGTTGACATTCTATTACTGGGAGAAACCGGCACTGGCAAAGATACCCTGGCGCGGCGAATTCATCGTTTATCAGGCCGGCGAGGAAACTTCGTCGCGGTGAACTGTGCTGCCATTCCAGAGACGCTCGCGGAAAGCCAACTGTTCGGTGTCAACAGCGGGGCCTACACCGGTGCCGTGCAGTCCAGGGCGGGCTTTATCGAAGCTGCACATTTGGGCACCTTGTACCTGGATGAAATCGACAGCATGCCACTGTCTTTACAAACCAAGCTACTTCGGGCCTTGGAGTCGCGGGGTGTCGAGCGCCTGGGGTCAACACGATTTATCCCAGTAAACATGCGCGTCATCGCATCAGCCCAGCAGTCGCTATATGAAATGGTTGAACGAGGGGCTTTCCGGCGGGACTTGTATTTCCGTTTGAGCGTGGTCAACATCCAACTCCCGTCTTTGCGAGAGTGCAAAGATCGTATAATCCCGCTTTTTTTGACCATGGTCCGACAAGAAGCGGAGTCTTTTAAATGCCCTTCTCCGCAGCCGCCAAGTTCCTTACTGCAACAGCTGCTATGCCATCCCTGGCCTGGAAACGTTCGTGAACTGAGCTCCACAGCTAAACGCCTGGTATTGGGACTTCCTCCACTTTCAGTGAGGGGTAAGGATCATGAGGTCACTGAAGCAGGCCTCAAGGAACGTTTACAACGCATTGAGAAATCTCTGATTGAAGAATCATTGCGTCAGAACAATGGCAATGTGGATCTGGCAGCGACTGACTTGAGGATTGCCAAACGTACACTTTATTACCGGATGAAACAGTTGGAAATTGACTGAGCGAATACTTGGGACTATTGCGCATCTGGCAACATATGGAAACATTCGGCTCTCGGTACTTATTGGAACTACTTAATTACCGGATGCCACACAGTTAGCGCCAGATGATCATGTTGTAGCTCGATGTAAAAAACATGAACACTGAGTGACACACTATTTTCCAACCAGCGAAGCGGAGAAGTTCCATGGCTAACATTGGCAATTACCCTGCCTACAATCCCTATACCTCCGGCAATTTCGGCGGCGATACCGCCGGGAATCCGGCTCTTGAATCAGAACAGGCGCGGTCGAAGCGAATACAAGCTGAAGGCTTGAGGATGAGTAACGACGCCACGCAAGATTCCAACGTTAAGGCAGCTGCTGAGAAAAGGCGGTAATGCAAAAAGCACCTCCTCGGCTCACCCGCCAAGGAGGTGCCTGTTTTATTAAAAGGAGCGGATGTTTCAAGCCTGCGTAACAGCACCATTGCTCACCTGTAAGGATTACCAATGCTTGTAGAAGACAATAGCTCAATCGCGCGCTTCGACCTTAAAAGCGCCGCTCTATCATCTGATCGTTCAACCTCCAGTAGTGATGCTGACTTCTTTGCTTCACAACTCGAGCGTCCTGTTTCGTCAAAGCATATGGCAGCACAAATTGAAACGGTGAATGTGCTAGCGAACGCATCTGCGGCGCTCGATATAACAAAAAAAAATATGACGAGAGACTTGAGCAGACTCAGCAAAAACATCGACAGGGAGGCGCTGCGTAAATACCCAAATGATCTTTCCAACGCAATGCTCATGTCGCATTTCCTCGTAAAATCCCTCGGCAAGACGACCCAGTGCATCGACAAAATATGCAACCTGCAGTAGCAAACAGACGCCTCTCGCCGTCCACCCTACTGTCTCTCACTTTCCTATTTCTGTTGAGTGGTTGCGGTGACCGTGTCGAACTGCACCGACAGCTCTCCGAGCAAGAGGCAAATGAAGTCATTGCAGAATTGGCAGACAAACATATTCGAGCTAAAAAAATTCCTGCCAAGGATGGTGTAACGGTAAGTGTGGATACAAGCGACATAGGCCGAGCGGTTCGTACTCTGGAGGCTGTAGGCCTGCCCAGAATCGCTCGCGCCACACTAGGCGATACGTTTCGAAAAGAGGGCGTTATTTCTACACCGCTGGAAGAGCGCGCCCGCTACATCTACGCCTTATCCCAGGAACTTGAAGCCACCCTGTCGAACATTGACGGTGTCATCGTTGCCCGAGTGCATGTGGTGCTTCCCGAACGCATTGCACCTGGAGAACCGGTGCAGCCTGCATCCGCGGCGGTTTTCATCAAACACGATCCTCGCCTCGATCCCGATAATATCCGAGTTCGTGTTCGCCGAATGGTCGCGAGCAGTATCCCGGGGATGACCACAGCCGTGGACAACCCACAAAAACTTACCGTCATATTTGTACCTGCTGCGGCCTATCAAGAGCAAAAACGACTGGTTTACTTAGGACCTTTCCTGATCCCGTCAGATGACCGTAGCTTTTGGTGGACCAGCTTTGTGATTGTGCTGGGCGGTTTGATTTTCACGGCGGCGGGCTCAGTGTTTCTATTAAACCGGCGACAGCGGCTGAATCAGGTAACGCCGGCATCTGACGTAACGGCAGGTCCTGCGCATGGTCATTAGCCATTCCCTATCAATGAGTGAACATCTGGCTTGGGCTCAATGGTGGGCATTTCCCTGGAGAACCGCCCACGAAAGCTGGCGATCTTTTTACCCAGAGATTGCTTTGACCCATGGCTGCGAGACCTTGATAAAGAGCGAATTTGCAGGCGCTGCTCCCTGCCTGCCTCTCCAGCCTCAGTTTGCTGTACTACGGCTGGCACTTGCATCAACGGAACAACTCAACCTCGCGCTCAAATTGATTCACCTTACCGTCGTTCCCAACGCTGCACCCTCCTTGAGCGAAGGCCACGACCTATGGTGCATGAGTCTTTCCAAAGCCCTACCACCGGCCATGCTTCTACCCGAAGATGATCCTTTGCAATTGCTGTGCAATTGGGTAACGCCCACTGTCTGGCAGCGGCTTCGATTACGCTTTCCGTTTGAGCGAGTGCTCGCAGTCGAAGAAAGATCTCCGGTATTCGCAAACGCGTGCAGCCGATTGATCACGCTCTGGCAAGCCGTGGTCTGGCGTGTCACATCAAGGAATGAACACGACACGCTTCCTGACGCGTATATGCCAGGAGACCGATAATGCTTCAACTGTACAAAATTGAGTTGCGCAAGAACGCTGCCAGTTTTCCAAACCCCTTGGTTCCCCGAGAAGTACTCGCAGATGCCGAAAACGCCAATCAGCTGCTGGTGCATGCGCAAGCGAAGGCTGATGATCTGATAAGAAAAGCGGCTGAGAAATGTGAGGCGATGCAGAAACAAGCCTCGGTCGAAATCTGGCAACGCGCCGATAAGCAATTCAAGCGCTGGGAATATGAGCGTGAGGAAATGCTGGCACATCTTGAGCATCACGCGACGCTGGTCATTAACCAGGCCCTCAAGTGCATTTTTGACGAAGCTGTCGAGCCCCAGCGCCTGCGGGCTCTCATTAAGCAGTTGCTGACGAGTCAAATACCGCAGATCAGTGCAACGCTGCTCTGCAGCCCAAACGATTTGGAGCAGGTAAAGCAAAACCTTGTTTCTCACGGAATGACACTCTGGACGCTGCAGCCAGACGCCACTGTGCCCCCTCAAACCCTGACATTAAGAACAGATGAGGGAGACTTTCTTATCAACTGGCACTCGATGCTCGACCTGTTTTTCAAGCAGCGTCAATAGAACTTAAAACGCCGCCGCACTGGTTCTCCACATATCAAATAGTTTCGCGTGCATGGAACCGACCGACTCATACAAACCACAACACAAAAAAATCGAGGATTCATCATGCGTTTTTTCAGCGACTTATCACTTCAACTTGCGAGAAACAGCACCACCGCCAACCAGAAAGTCGCGCGAGCCGGTGAAGACCCGGGAGACATCGAGCAGTTCTATGCACTCATGATTCAACAAGACTTCGCCAACTTTGCCTATCTAGAGCAAGGCCGCGTTACTCACGAAATGTTCAAAACAACCATCGAAAGCTTTCAGTGATTTGAAAGACCTTATCACCCACTGGCTGAAGAGCGGCGAAGAACAAATCACCTTATTTGAAGGAGACGATGAAATTGTCGTTAGCCTTCAGGGTATTGGTGTGCTGGTTTGCGTCAGACTGACTTCAACTCCACCCAACACCACCGAACTGCAAAGCTGGGTGCGGCTCGGTGCTGCGAGCCTGATTCACTTTCAGGGAGCCCTTGCGCGAGCACCCGACAGTGGCGCTCTCTGGATTATCCAACGCCTCCAGTGTGCACCTGAAGAGCGACGCGTGTTCAGTTGCGTCGAATCTCTGCTCAACCAACGTGATACCTGGCGCGCCATCTACGCACGCCTGAATAAGCCAGCCCATCAGCTCAAACCGACCTCACTACGTGCGTTGCGGCATTAATCAGGAAAGACCTATGCATAATAAGATCTCCAAGCACAGCTGCTTGCATATTGATCCGCCTGTCACTTCATCCAGACGCGCCAACTGGCAATGCCTGGTCCTTTTCGCCTGCATAATGGCTCCGGCGCACAATACATTGGCAGCCATTCCCGCTGAATGGAAAAACACCGCCTACGCCTACGAGGCCGAACACAAACCCCTGCGCGATGTACTCGAAGACTTCGCCCAGACCTTCGGCACGCAACTGCAAGTCGAAGGCCTGCTGGAGGGCAACGTCAACGGCAAGATACGCGCCAATACCCCGCAGTCGATGCTCGACCGTCTCGGTGTAGAGCACCGTTTCCAGTGGTACCTCTACAACAACACCCTCTATATCAGCACCCTCGACCAGCAGGAATCCGCGCGCCTGGAGGTCTCCTCCGAAACCATTGCCGACCTCAAGCAGGCACTGACCGATATTGGCTTGCTCGACAGTCGATTCGGCTGGGGTGAGTTGCCCGAAGATGGCGTGGTGCTCGTCTCCGGTCCGCGGCGCTACATTGAGCAGATCAAGCAGTTCAGCAGTCAACGCCGCTCTCCGGATGAGAAACAGAGCGTGCTGAGTTACCCACTGAAGTTCGCGAATGCGGCGGACCGTCATGTCGATTATCGCGGCGAGAAGCTTGCTGTCCCGGGCGTTGCCAGCATTTTGCGCGGGCTGCTGGAACCGCGGCCCGCCTCGACGCTTGCGGGGATGAGCCAACGCCCCACGTCACCACCCGCGCCGCTCACACCCAACACTCCCCGCTTGGGTAATCCGTTGCTGGGCCAGATGCTCGGGGCCAACGCCAATTCAGCGCAAATGGACCTCGGTCCCACGCTCACCTCACGCGCACCGACCTCCAACAGCCGGATTCGCGTCGAGGCCGATATACGCAATAACGCCGTGCTGATCTATGACCTGCCGGAGCGCCAGGCCATGTACCGCGAGCTGATCACTCAACTCGATGTGGCGCGCAAGCTTGTGGAAATCGACGCGATCATTCTCGATATCGAGCGCACACAGTTGCGTGAGTTCGGGGTGAACTGGGGTTTCCAGAACAGCCGCTTCCGCGGTGGTGCCAACGTGTCGCCGGGCACCTCGTCGCAACTGACGATTGAAAATCGCGATCGCTTCTATGCCGACATACGCGCATTGGAAGCCAAGGGGCTCGCCACCATGGTCTCCAACCCCTCGGTGCTCACCCTGGAAAACCAGCCGGCGGTCATCGACTTCAACCGCACGCAATACCTGACGCCCGGCAGAGAGAACGCCACCATTTTGCCGGTCACCGTGGGCACCAGCTTCCAGGTCGTACCCCGCGTCATCACCAGCCGTGGCGGCCATCAGATCCACTTGGTGGTGGATATCGAAGACGGCAATTTCGACGAGACCAACCCCCTCCCCGGCAACCTGGATGTCCGTCGCGGCAAAGTCAGCACGCAGGCGGTGATGGCGGAAAAGCGTTCGCTGGTGGTCGGCGGGTTCCACGTGACTGAAAGCACTGACAAGCACAACAAAGTGCCGCTGCTGGGGGATATCCCGCTGCTGGGCAAGGCGCTGTTTTCCTCGACCGAACGACAGAACAATCGGCGTGAACGCCTGTTCATCCTGACCCCGAGGGTCATCGGCGACCAGGCCGACCCCTCGCGCTACTTGCCCCAGGCCGACCAGGTTGATTTGCAGGCCGCGCTCACACCGCTGGCCAGGCGTTATGCACCTCACCAGCCGGTGATCAAGCGCAGCGACATCATCAGCACCCTGGCGCACCTGGTCAGTGGCGAAGTCCCCAAAGCCTTCAAGGCTGCACCGATGCCGTTGGGGCTGAACACCTTATGCAGCACACGGGATTTGCTCGCGCTGAACACCGAGCGCAGCCAGTGGTTTGCAGGCCCTGAGTACAACGTGGCCGTCGTGGTGTTGCGCAATCAGTTCAAGCGCAATGTGCGTATCGACGAAAAGGAATGCAGCAACTCGCAGACCCTGGCCGTCAGCGTCTGGCCGCGCGCCTGGCTCAAGCCTGGTGAAGAGGCCGAGGTATTTATCGCGATGCGCCCCGTCGTAAAGGATGAACACCTCAGTGTGCCCCGCCCCTCCATGATCACTCCCGCTCAAAAGGCTACGCCATGAAACACCGCTTACTCTGCGTCACCCTGATCGGCACTGCGCTGCTCGTCGCCGGCTGCACACCCACCTGCAAGGGCGACTCGTGCTCTCGCCCGCAATCGAGTCAGGACAAAATGGTGATCTGGTGGCCGGCGCAAATGCGCGTCGAGCCTGGTCCTGCCGGGGAACGGGCGGACTATCAAACGATCTCGCTCGAGCGATGAACCTCCAGGAAATGCCCGACGCACAACGCCAGGTGTTTCTGCAGAATCTGGTGAGCGGCACTGCCGCTCACCTGTCACTCGCGCCTGGAATCAAGGTCTGCAAACAGCAAGCCGGTCAGCTGCCGGGGCTGGCGTTGCATGTCGCTCGCGAAGTGTTGCAACCAGGGCAATTGCAATGGGTACTGGAGCGGCGCTTTGAGCATGCGGCGCTGTACGATGGCTGTTTCATCTACCTCGACGCCCAGCACGCCCTGGTGATCTGGCACGCACTGCCTGCAGTGCCTGGTACGCTCGACAAGGTCCTCAGCCGGATGTTGTCGTTGGCCAACCTGAGCGCCCTGGATACACCTTCCAATCGCTGATCAGCGGCGCTCAAGCTCCGGCAATTCCAGGGTCTCGCGCTTGGCTTCATCGTCCAGTTCGCGCAAGGTGCGATAGATCAGCGCCACGGCCTGCAGGGTTTCACGAGGAATGCTTGCGCCCAGCTGTTTCGTATAGAGCATGCGAGCCAGCCACACACACTGGATCACCGGCACGTCGGCGGCCTTGGCTCGTACGATCAACGTGCGGGCCTCGGCGTCGGTGCCTTTGCTGATCAGCAACGGCAGCGGCGTCTTACCGGGCCGGTAGTACAGGGCGACAGCAAAGTGCGTCGGGTTGACCACCAGCATATCGGCCTCCTCCAGCTTGGGCAGCTTGACCTTCGGTTCCTCCTGGGCCAGTTGGTGCGCCAACGCGCGGCGCTGGCCTTTCACATGGGGATCGCCTTCCATGTCCTTGTACTCCTTGACGACTTCGACCTGGGTCATGCGCATGCGCTTGGCAAAGAAGTGCTTCTGCAAACTCAGGTCGATGAGCGCCAGCACCAGTAACAGTCCGAGACAGGCGTGCAGCAAGTGACGAAACAGGGCTATCAGCGCCAGCAGGTAACTTTGCAGATCGCTGTTCGCCAGGTTGATCAACACCCCTAATGAAGGCCAGACCACCAGGTACACAATCAGGCCGATAAGAAATGCCTTGGTGATGCTCATCAGCAGATTCATCACCGACTGGGCTGAGAACATCTGCTTGACCTGGCTGACCGGGTTGAGCCGATTGAAATCGAGCTTCAGGGTTTCCGGGGCGAACAACAACCCGAACTGCATCCAGCTGCTGATCAGCTTCGTGGTGATCACCACGCCAACCATCAACAGGGAGAACGAGAAAAACATGACCAGCCCATCAACCAGCACTTCTTCCAGCGCTCGTGCGAACGGCTGGTTGAAGCGCGACATCGGCAACACCATCATTTGCTGGAAGCGTTGCAGGCTGGTCTCGGCGGTGAACAAGGCGATCTCACTGATGGCCGTGAGCGCCAGTAACTTGGGGACGTCCTGACTTTGCGCGACCTGGCCTTTTTTGCGTTGGTCGCGCAGCTTCTTGGCTGAAGCCGGGTGCTTCTTTTCGCCTGAATCACTCATGGCACCGCGGCCTTGAATAACAGCCCGAGTGAATGTTTAAGGTCGCCCAACTGGAGCATGCGCCCGACAATCAGGTCCTGCAGCAGCGCAAAGTACAACAGCACAATGCCAATACCGGCCAGGCTCTTAACCGGCGGCGCCAGCGTACTCACCTGCAATTGCTGGCTGTAAACCCCCAGCAGCGCAATACCGAACTCCAGCAACAGCAGCACCGCGATGAAGGGCGCGGCGTACAACATCATGTGCGTGAAGGTATCGCCAAGCAGGCTGACGAACACACTCATGCCATTCGGCGCGGGGAGCGGAAACCATACGGTGGGCGGCCAGATCAGGTAGCTGTCCCAGATCACCTGGGTCAAGGCGCCCAACCCCAGGCTGACCATCAGCAGGAAAATCGCCAGCTGCTTGAACAAGTGCCCGATCGGCGTTGCATCCGGGCCCAGTGAAGGGTTGAGTTGGCCACCGGCCAAGGCGCCGCGCTGGTTATCCAGCAACGCCCCCACCGCCTCGAACATCCAGAACGGCATCGCCAGCAGCACCCCCAACAACACCCCCAGCGCCAGTTCCTTGAGCACCAGGGCGCCGAGCATCAGCGCCGAGTAATCCTGGCCCTCCAACGCCGCATGGATACCCGGTGCGGGCATCAGTGCCATGACCATCACCAGGGTGTGCCGGGGCATGCCGCGTATATGTTGAAAACAAAACGCCGTTACCAGAATGCCGCAGGGATAGATACGCGCCATGCCGATCACCAGGCTGGGCAGGAACTCGAGATAGAGCAGCACAGGCGCCCCCTCAGTTCAGGGCCGAACGGCCGATCATGTCGAAGGTCAGGTTGATCAACTGGATCAACTCCACACCGATCCAGCGCCCCGTCATGATCAACGTGATGCCCACCGCTACCAGCTTGACGCCAAAGGGCAGTGTCTGGTCCTGTATCTGCATGAGCGCCTGCACCAGGGAAGTCATCACCCCCACCACCACCGCCACGATCAACGGTGGCGCGGACAGCACCACCACCAGCAACATGCCCTGCTTGAACAGCACGATAGGTTCCATAAGCCACTCAGAGATAGGAAAGGAACAGACTGTCGAGCAACCGTGACCAACCGGACACCAGCACGAACAAGAGCAATTTGAGCGGCAGGGAAATGGTCATCGGCGAGACCATTTGCATGCCCAGCGCCAGCAGCAGGTTGGACACAATCAGGTCGATGACGATGAAGGGGATATAGATCAGGAAACCGATCTCGAACCCCGCCTGCAGTTGCGACAATACGAACGCCGGGACCAGCAGGATCAGGTCCTCGCGCTCCACCTCCTGGGCCATTTGTGGCGGCCACAGGCGTGCGGTGTTTTCCAACAGATGCGTCAGCACGTCCGGGTCCACGTTGCGCAGCATGAAGGCGCGCAATGGCTTGATGGCCTCGCCACCGGTCTGCAGTACCGTTTGCACATTGCTCATGTCCAACGGCGACGCCTTGACGCTTTCGGCGATTTCGTACCCAACCGGCGCCATGATAAATAGCGTCGCTGCCAATGCGATGCCATTGATGGCCATGCTCGGCGGCACCTGCTGCACACCGATGGCGTTTCGGGTAATCATCAGCACGATCACAATCTTCAAGAACGATGTGCAGATGACCAGCAGCATGGGCATCAACGACAACGCACCAAGAAATAGCGCGAGAACGAGGGGATCGAGCCCCTGGAGTATCATCGGCCGAACAACACACGGGATAACTGCAACCCCAGGCGCCCGTCGACTTCCACCAACTGCCCCTGGCCAATAGGCCGATCACCGTAGTAAAGACCGGCCGTGCCAGGCGCGTAGCCGCTGATGCCCAGTACCGAGCCGGGGCCCAGGTTTCGCAGCTCGCCCAGCGTCAGGTTCAACGTCCCGCAGCGCACATTCAGCGCCATGCTCAGCTCATCGAATGGCTCATGGCCGAAGACATCCACCACCGGCTCGTCTTCCTCATACCCCGAGTAATGGGGCGCTGCAAACTCTTCGTCCACGGACGTGTCCTCAATAGAAGTAAGGGTCAGACACAAGGGCCCGCAAGCATCATCGATGCACCCATGCAGCCTTTGTTTTCCAACCTGTATGTAGCCGTTGCCCTGGGCTTGAAAAAAACTCTGCTCCAGCAGCAGCACATCACCGGTACGCAGGCTGCGTGCCTGAGCTATCGGCAATTGCAAACGCCCAAGGGTCACCGCGAGTGCCAGTTGGAACGGTGCCGGCATGGGTGCGGCAGTGGCGCACCACGGTCCCGCCTCGCATAACGCCAGGAAGCTCTCGGGGGCCAGCCACATATAGCTCGCGACCCGTGCGGCCCCCAGGGTTACGCTGAGTCGGCAACCAAAGCCCTTGGGACGATCGGTCTCCAGCAATCGCATGTAGCCCAATAAGGCGCTCACCTGCGGGCTCAGGTGATGCTGGAACAGTGCCCAGAACCACGAATCCGGATCATTGCCGGAGGGCGCCAATGTCACTGGGCATTCCCCCAGCAAGCTGAGCAGCGGCCCCGCTTCCGCAAGGGCCAGCACGCCACACACGGTTTCAAAGCACACCGCCTTGGCCCCTGCGGACGCGCGCCCCGGCTCCAGCCGCAGTTCACCGTCCTGGCCGGCAACCTGGAACGCCAGGCACAAGCCGCGCCCCAGTCGATGGCGTGCGGCAACGGTATCGCTCTTGATCACAGGTAAGGTCAGCAGCGGCACTAGCATGTGCACCCGGCGTCAGGCACAAGCAGATTGACCGGCCGCCCCAGCGCGCCCGAAAACCGCTCCTCACACTGTTGTCGCACACCACTGAGCCAGCGGGCCGTGGCGTCGTGCTCCGCTTCAAGCTCGATGGTCCAGGCACTCTGCTCACGGTGCACGCTGGCCTTGATCCGCCCCAGCCGGGGCAGGTACAACACAGCCTGCAACGGCCACTGGGCCCCGGCCTGTATGCGCGGTGCCAGTTGTTCGGCGAGGGCCTCGATCATGGCGACACTGGCCGGCGTCTTGACTCCCGCCAGGGACGCTCCCGACCCGCTGCCTTCATCGTTATCGGTAAACAACTGAGCGAACAGTCGACCCTGCTCCCACTCCACTGCACCGGTGGCCCGTGGCTCACGTTCCTCACGCGCGTCACGTGGACGTGGCCGCTCGCTGGGTTTATTTGAAACCTGGTTCATATCGGCTCCTGAGCCAGTAAAAGAGATAACTCCTGAAGTTTCTCCACTTGCCGCAGGCATTCGGTGACCTGTTTCTGTGCTGTGCCGACACGGCTTTGCTTGTCATCCTGCTGGCCCCGCAACGCCTCCAACTGGCCCATTTCTCGCCGGGTACTGGCCGATAACGAACGCTCCTGCGCGCCCCAGGATTTCAGGGCCTTGAGCGTCATCACTTGGCCTTGATGCCGACTGAGCAACTCGGCACTTTGCCGGGCCTCCTCCAGTCGCGTGTGCTCAAGCGCATCCTGGGCCTGTTGGATATGCGCAAGCAGGGCCTGCTGGGCGCGCTTGGCTTCGCGCAGTGCCCGCTCGGCCCGATCGGCGCGATGCCGGCGCAGGCGCCGCAACGTCTCGACGTCAGCTTGCAACACATCAGAATGGGACATGGGTGGTCAGCTCCTTGAGTTGCTCCAGCGTCACCATCATCGGCGTGGGCTCGCGCAGATCCTGGCGCAGGAAGCCATCGACCGCCTGGCGGCTGTCCACCGCCAGGTCGGTCAGGGCATCACTGCCGGGTTGGTACTCACCCAGCTTGAGCATCAGTTCGATCTGTTGATAAGCCGACAACAAACGGCGCAATCCGGTACCGGCCTGGATGTCTTCAGGAGTTGCCACGTTGCTTAAAATCCGCGAAAGGCTCGCCAGCACATCCACTGCCGGGTAATGCCCGCGCTCGGCCAATTTGCGTGACAGCACGATATGGCCGTCGAGCAGCGAGCGCACTTCATCGGCCACCGGATCGTTCATGGAGTCCTGCTCGATCAGCACCGTATAGATCGCCGTGATCACGCCGTCACGCGTCAGACCCGCGCGCTCCACCAGCCGTGGCAGCAGGCTGTACACCGAGGGTGGCAAACCGCCGCGCCCCAAGGGTTCGCCGGCAGCCAGGCCGATTTCGCGCTGGGCCCTGGCAAAACGGGTCAGCGAGTCAATCAGCAGCAAAACCCGCTGCCCCTTGCGCCGGAACCCTTCGGCCAACGCGGTGGCCGTGAAGGCTGCACGGGCGCGCTCCATGCTGGAGCGATCGGACGTGGCACACACCAGCACTGCTTTGGCGCGCAGTTGATCATCCAGTTCGTGGTCGAGAAACTCACGCAGCTCGCGGCCCCGCTCGCCGATCAGGCCGAATACGATGACATCGCACTCCACGTTACGGGCGATTTCAGCCAGCAAGGTGGTCTTGCCGCACCCCGCACCGGCGAACAGGCCTACACGCTGACCTTCGCCAAGCGTCAGCAAGCCATCGATCGAACGCACCCCGGTCGCCAGCGCGCGGTGGATCCTCGGCCGCTCGGTGGGCAATGGCGCTTCACACAACACGGCACTGGTGTCCGGCAGGTCAGACTCGACAAACGCACTGGGGCCCTCCCCTGCAATCGGCCGACCGAACCCATCCAGCACCTGCCCCAGCAGGGCATCGCTGACCTGCACCCGATGCGATACCCCCAGGCGCTCCACGCTGGCGCCCACCTTCACGCCTTCAAGGTTGCCCAAGGCGCTGAGTACCGCGTCCTGGTTATCGAAGCCAATGATCTCGGCCAGCATGAATTCCCCCGGGTTTTTCTCCACCTGGCACAAGTCACCGATACGCGCCTGGGGGAGCCGGCACTGCAGCAGCATGCCGTTGACGCGCTGGATTCGCCCGCGCACCGTCACCGGTGCAAAGTTGCTCAGTGACTGCGCCTGGCGCTGCTGCCAAACGTCGAGCCGCGCTTGCAATTCCGTACTCACCAGCGCACCTCGTAACGCTGCACACCATCGAAGACCACCTTGCTGTTGTCGATCAGCACCAGTCGCAACCCTTCCACTTCATCACCGACAAACAGCCGGCTGCCCTCGTCCAGGACCACATGGCCATTCGGCCCTCCGACGATCTGCACAATCCTGAACGGCAGCGCCGAGTCACGTGCCCGCACACGGCTGATCACCGGCACCGCGCTGTCGAACTGCTCACCAAAACGGGCGAGCATGCGCGCCACCAGTTCCACATCGTCCTGGGAGACATCCCCACTGAGCGCGACCTGGCCATTGATCACTTGCAAGCTGACTCGCTGGCCCAACTCACGCTCGCTGAGCATCTTCAGCAGCTGCTGGCGCACTTCAAACGGCGATGCCAATTCGTGTTTCTGAGCCACCGGCGGCATCAAGGACGCCTGTGCATCGTGCTCCCCGGTGGGGAGCATGCTCACCACCGCGATAATCACCGCCACGACCAGCACCAGGCTGATCAAGCGCTTTTGCTGCGAATGGGATATGGACGACAACTTCAGCGCCGGCACGGGTTCACTGGCGGGCGGCGGTGGCGCTTGCACGGGGGCTGCAGCCTGCGGCCAGGGCTGATCGGCCAAGGTGACACACAAGCGCACGCCTCCGACCGAAAACGGGACACCCGGTACCAGGCTCGCAATCTGTGCCAGTACCTGTCCTTCGGCGCTCTGCAACAGCCCGGCCTCGGCCTGCACCGACCACTGGGCATCGATAAGCCGCAGTCGCGCATGCTGCTCGACCACCTCGGGATCATTGAGTACCAGGTCAGCGTCCAGATGGGCGCCGATGCTCCACTGCTCCCCAAACAGCGGCAAGGCAGCACCCTGTCGCTGTCCATCAAGCACGCGTAATTCAAACATCACCGCCCCCTCCACGCTGGCCAACGCCAATGACTCATGCCACCGCACCACGCATGAGTTCGTCCTGGCCCAGGTCGATACGTCCGAGCACTTTGACTTTGGAGGTGCTGCTCAACTCGGCAAACGACAGCACCGGAACATGGTTGAATTCTTCCAGCAGCAGAGTGCGCAAAGGGCTGCGCAGGTCCTGCGAGACCAGCATCACACTCTTGCTTTTTGCCCTTATCGCAAAGGCCTGATTGAGCAGGTTGATCAACGCCGCGCTGTAATCGTCCTCAAGGGCGAAGAACACGCCGGTCTGGGTTTGGCGAAGCGCCTCGCGCAGGATGTTTTCCGAATGCGGCGACAGCAACCAGGCATGCAGCCCGTCGGCCTCTCGGTACTGATGGAAGATCTGCGCCTTGAGGGCGATGCGCGCATAGTCGGCCAGGGCTTCCGGTTCACGCTCATGCTGGCCGTACTCGATCAGTGACTCGACAATCAGCCGCACGGCCCGCAGTGGCACGCCTTCGCCGGCCAGGCGTTGCAACACCGCCGAGAAACGCGACAGCGGCATGATGCGCTGCAGCTCCTGCACCAGCTCCGGCTGGTTATGCTCCAGCCAGCCGAGGATCGACTTGCTCTCCTGGATCCCCAGGAACTGCGGCCCGCTGAGCATCATGGCTTTTTTCATGCGCTCGAGGATCAGCTCCGTCGACGTGAAGCGCTCCAATTGCGGGTCATCCAGCAACGGATCATCGGGCGCCAGCCAGACCCAGCCCTGTTCATCGCGATCGACCAGGCCCGGTATTCCATCAGCCGGCTCAACCGTCAGCGCCTGGCTGTCGACCGCCAGGCGACTGACGACCGACGCCTTGACCATCGGCACTTCATGCACACAAAACCGCATCTCATCGTCGGCCAGGGTGTCATCGAGTTCGACTTCAAATGGCGGCAACGTCAGGCCGATGTTGGCGACCAGTGAATTTCGAGACTGGCGGATGCCATGGATAAGCTCGGTGACCTCGGGCGTCCCGCGCAGCGCCGCGGGAAATTGCAGCAGGTAGGGTCGCGAAGGATCGAACCCGCGAAGATCCTCCTGGCCATTTTCTTCGGGACGAACCGCCGGAGCCGCCTCAGCGGCGGGCTTAGCCTCTTGCTGACGCTTGCGCATCAGGTAATAACCCAGGCCGCCGGTGATCAGCGAAATGAAGATAAATACCCCGGTCGGCATACCGGGGACAATTGCAAACGCGAGCATGCCCACCGACGCAATCATCCAACTCTTGGGCTCACTGGTCATTTGCCGGGCGATTTCCGCGCCCATGTTACTCACCCCCCTGCGTGCATCCGGCGCCACGCGGGTAATGATCATGCCGGCGGTCAGGGAGATCAGCAGTGCCGGAATCTGTGCTATCAGGCCATCGCCGATGGTCAACACCGAGTACAACGCCATCGAATCAGCGGCACTCAAGCCGTGCTGGAACATACCCGTGGAGAAGCCGCCCAACAGGTTGACGACCACGATGATCAAACCGGCGACGGCGTCACCCTTGACGAACTTCATGGCGCCATCCATAGCCCCGAACAATTGGCTCTCGCGGGACAGCTGCTCACGCTTGTCGCGTGCCTGTGCTCCGTCGATCAGACCCGCCCGCAAGTCACTGTCGATCGACATCTGCTTGCCGGGCATGGCATCCAGGCTGAACCGCGCGGCGACCTCGGCGACCCGCTCCGAGCCCTTGGTGATCACGAGGAAGTTGACCAGGGTCAGGATCAGGAAGATCACCATCCCCACCGCCAGGTTGCCCCCCACCACGAAATTGCCGAAGGCCTCGACGATGTCTCCAGCGTCCTGTTCCAGCAGGATCAGGCGCGTGGTCGCAATCGACAGCGCCAGGCGAAACATAGTGGTCAACAGCAGGATCGACGGAAACGAGGAGAACGCCAGGGGCCCCGGCAGGTACAGCGCCAATACGATCAACAGACAGGAAATGCAGATATTCAGCGCGATCAGAATGTCCACCAGCCAGGTAGGCAGCGGCACGATAAAGATGAAGACGATGGCCAGGACCACGACAGCGCCCAGCACTTCGGCGCGCTGGGCAACTTTAAGCAATACACGGTTGATGGCCAGTAGCACGGTCACGCCAGGGACCTCGGCACCACGGTAAACCGTGTGCGCCCGCGCAGGTGCAGGTCCAACTCGTCCATCACGGCCATGAACCGTTGCAGGGTGTCCTGGCGTACTTGCCTGTCAGGCCACAAGGCCAAGGGCAACTGCTTGAACAGCGGATGAAGCGCGTGAAGGGCGACCAGTTGACGCAAGGCCGGACCACCGCCCAGGTCATGGCCGAAGGTCAGGAGTTCAGTGGAGTCGATGCCGCTACCGGCGTAAGTCAGCATGCGCTGCAACAGCTCCACCGGGTCATGCGCGATGGCCAGGCGCTCGATCAATGCCCGACAACCGGCCCACACGCCATTCAACTGCCCGCAGCTGTTGAGACTCAGCAACAAGGTGCGCAACAACGGCAGCGGCCTCGACGACACCAATGCCGCAATATCATCCGCCAAGGCCCTGCGCATCGACTGGAGGCCAACATGAAACCGCTCGCCACCGTAGAGCCTGAGCAGTTCCTTCATCATCAGGGTCGGGGATTGACGCACGACCACGCTGGCGTAGTAGAGCATGCGCAGCTCCTGACGCGCCTGCGGATCGAGACCGGCCGCCCGCAATGACAAGGCGGTGTTCAGGCCCGCCTGGATTTCGCCTTTGAACCCGACCTCCAGCCTGGCAATGGCCTCGCGCGCCAGGGCCGCCTCGGTCGGGCGCGCTTCAGCGTCCGCCTGGGCCGCCACATGCTTGAGGACCACGAACGCGCGTGCAGGGTCTCCGCCCGTGAGCGCGAGCAGCTTGGTCACCGCAGGCTGTTGTTGCAATTGCAGCCTGAGGCGAAGCGAAATAGATGCCAGGGTCGCCTGCGCCGGGTGCCCCAGTTGTTCGTAAAGCTGAATGATCTGTTGGATCGGGGGCACACGCGTGCCTATCTTCCGCTCGCCCAACAAGCGCTGATTGACTTCCACTTCCTGACTGAACAGATACGCGAGCTCATCCACCCCTTTGTCGGGCACCGGCACGGAGGTCTTACTGATGACGGGTGAGTCAAGGCGCGGGATGGCGTGCACATCGCTTTTTGAATTGACGTCTATGGACATAGTGTTCAGACCGGCACAGGAAGAGTGTTTCCCTGTGTGGCGAAACAGATGCATACGGTTCCATTGCATTCCACATCAACGCGCGCTTGAAAAGACTTGCACAAAGCCTCGTCGAGAAGTGCAAGAACTTGCTCAAAATCGACTCAATTCAAGATATTTCTATATATAAATCAATGCTTTATTAGGTTTTTCATGATTGGCACAGGCAGTGCTAACGGGTTCCTGTCGACATCCTTTCGACTGCGTCTACCCAAAGGAAAACATCATGAATATCCCTATTGATGCTTTAGCTCATCTCGTTGGCAGCTCGCCTCAATTCATGCTCCACCTGACCGACGACCAGCAAAAAAAACTCCGGCGTTTCATTCACAAGCGCGTGCTCAATCCGGAAGATGCGGACGACCTTCTGCAATTGACCTACCTTGAAGCCTGGCGCAATCGCGAACGGTTCAGCGGCACGGCAACCCTCAGCACCTGGATGTGCGGCATCGCGCAGAACCTGATCCGCAATCACTTTCGGCGCATGTATGCCAAGCCTGTGCATTGCGAATTCGATGAGTCGCTGTGGCATGGCCAGGAAGAAAACAACAGTCTGGATTGGGAGTTCGAGGTCAACCGCCGCCTGGAAAATACCCTGAGCGCGATTGACCACCTGCCGCCCGAAATGCGTAAAACGCTGTACGCCTCGCTGGAAACCGACGGCAGCTACCAGGACACTGCCGACGTGCTGGACATTCCGATCGGTACCGTTCGCTCACGCCTGTCGCGGGCACGCGAACAACTCAAACGCGTCACCCGCAATTCGACCTACCCGTAGCACAAGCCTGGTGTTGGGCGGCAGGGATATCTGCCCAACTCCCTCAGGACTTGCGGGTACGCGGCAGGAAGATCGCCAGCAGCCCGAACAACGGCAAGAACGAGCACAGCGTGTACACGTACTCGATACCATGAATGTCTGCCAAGTGCCCGAGCAGCGCCGCGCCGATCCCACCGAAGCCGAACATCAGCCCGAAGAACACCCCCGCAATCATCCCCACATTGCCCGGCACCAACTCCTGCGCATAGACCACGATGGCCGAGAATGCCGAGGCCAGCACGAAGCCGATGATCACGCTGAGCACGCTGGTCCAGAACAAGTCCACGTGAGGCATCAACAAGGTAAAGGGCGCCGCGCCAAGGATCGAAAACCAGATCACCGCCTTACGGCCGATCTTGTCGCCAATCGGCCCGCCAAAGAACGTCCCCGCCGCCACTGCACCGAGAAACAGGAACAGATGCAACTGCGAGCTGGCGACCGACAGGTCGAACTTTTCGATCAGGTAAAAGGTGAAGTAACTGGTGATGCTGGCCATGTAGAAATACTTGGAAAACACCAGCAGGCCCAGCACCACCAACGCGCTCATGACGCGCTTTTTCGACAGGCCATGAGTGGCCGCCTGGCCGGCCTTGAGCTTGAACAGATTGAGGTGGTTGCGGTACCAACGGCTGATGGCATACAGCACCACCAGCGCAAAAATTGCGAACAGGCCGAACCACGCCACATTGCCTTGCCCGAAAGGGATGATGATCGCTGCCGCCAGCAACGGGCCGAATGCAGAACCGGCATTCCCGCCAACCTGGAACGTCGACTGCGCCAGGCCATAGCGCCCGCCCGAAGCCAGCCGCGCCACACGGGAGGCTTCCGGGTGAAAGGTCGAGGAGCCGATACCGATCAGGCCGGCCGCCAGCAATATCAGCGGGAAACTGCCCACCTGGGACATCATCAGAATGCCCACCAGGGTGCAGATCATCCCGCATGGCAATAGAAACGGCTGCGGACGCCGGTCGGTGTAATAGCCCACCCACGGTTGCAACAATGACGCGGTGAGCTGGAAGGTCAGGGTAATCAGCCCGACCTGGGTGAATGTCAGGCCGTAGCTGGCCTTGAGCATCGGATAAATAGACGGCAGCACCGACTGGATCAGGTCGTTGATCAAATGGGCCAGCGCCACCGCGCCGATGATGCGCATCACCAGCGGACTGGTCTGTCCGGTGGTCGTGGGGGTGTTCAAAGCCATGGGAAGGTTTCCGTACCGCAGGGGAAGTGCACAGGTGCAGGTGCGACAATGTGCCACTTTTGCCGGTGGGAAGGCTATCCCGTTAGCACGCTAACGACTGCGCGCCCCCTGACAGTCGCAAGCGCGACGGATGCACTGCACGCCACCGCGAATTGGCGCACCACTCGTCGCCAGATCCGCCCATTCAGGTTAAACAGTTGAAAGCGTAGATAAAAATTCAAAATAAACGCTTGACGCATTGTCGTTCTACGCGAATAATGCGCGCCACTTGGCTACATAGCTCAGTTGGTTAGAGCATAGCATTCATAATGCTGGGGTCCGGGGTTCAAGTCCCTGTGTAGCCACCAAGTACCGATCCATAGATGTCTACAGCAGTCTATGAATCACCTCAAGAAGCCCGCCTCGTGCGGGCTTTCTTGTTTCTGGCTATCTCTCCTTGTATCCCCCCCTATACCATCCCCCGGTGTATCCCCCACAAATAATTAAACCGAAGGGACAAGTCCACCACCTCGTACGGTTACCATCTGTCAAAACGCCCGCGTAAGCGTATAGAAAAGGTTGAAGCATGACCTCCATAGAGAAGTGGCTAGATAGACTGAGGAACAAACCAGTACCTGCTTCCTCATGGTCTGAAAATCGACGCAACGAAGCCTTGGAACTACTCAAAAATGCCAAGAGTAAAGAGACCTGGGTAGAACTCAGCTCCCACTACAACGGTTTCATTCGAGAAGTCGCAGTCAGGGAACTGTGCAGCCACCCGTCTCCGGAAGCGTTAGTGGCTTTGATAAATCGGCTGAATGATTGGGTTCCGCAGATTCGCGATTTGGCGTTAGTCGGCATGAATCACTATCTGTCGACATCCCAGACTCAAGCGTTGTTATTTGCGCTGGAGCCTCTTATGGCGCTGGCTGCGCGGCAGAGAGCCGATCATGGCCCCACGTTAAAATCCGTACGCGATGTACTACAGTCGCCCGAAATCCAAGATGAGGTCTACGCAAATTTCCTTACCCGGCAAGGAAAAGCTGCGCGCTATCTGTTTGCGCTTTTGCTGGAAAAAAATACCGCACCAGAAGCCCTTCTACGTAGCGCCCTGGCTCATCGTGAGCTGACCGTAAGGCTAGCAGCCGTGCCTGCATGCCAGGAGCTGCCAGTTGCGCAAGCTTCGCCATTGCTGCTTGAAGCCTTGTCGCAGCCAGGAGCCAAAGTGCGGGTCTGCGTACTACGCGCGCTGCTCCCATTGCTCGACAATCCAAGGCAGCTTTTACGCCAGGCCTTGCTGGATGCATCGCCCTCGATCCGTAGCCTGGCACGCTTTGAGGCACCCCGTAATAACGTCGACACACTGGCGGTGCTATCAGAACGGGTGAACCAGGATCTGCCCACAGGGAAAGGTGATTGGCTCGGTGTTCTTGGCCTGGCAGCAGAGCTTAACGCCGACCTCGACGAACGATGGCTGACACAAGCGCTACGTTCCAGTTATTCCACCGTACGGCATGCGGCTGTGCGCCTGCTCGGGGATGACCAATTGCCCGAACTGTTTGAGGCGCTTGATGATCCGTCGGACAAAGTGTTTCGCGCTGCGGTGACGGCGCTAGACAAACAACCATGGAGTTCCGTGAGTGCGGGAGTGGGCGCAAAGTTAGATCAAGACTGGCATGAACTGTCGACAGCCCGCCGCCAAGCGATACTTCAATTAAAGCCGGGATGGCAACAGGTGGCATATCTGTTGGAACGGCTCGACACAGAGCCCGTTGTGAACGTTTTCTGGCTTCGTCAAGTTGAGCAATGGTGCGATCGTCAATATCAGATTGTCGACCCGGTAACGTCGAAAATTGAGCGAGGAGTGCTGGTGAAAAAGCTTCAGGCCTTGGCCGCAGGAGGCCTCATCCGCAGCGATATTGTTGCCCGCATAGTTTGATGACTGGGGTGTAAACGGCGTATTACCGCTTAACTCGTGACTCGATACCCACCTGGTTGCCATCTATCACAGTGATCTCCGTCACCGAGTCGCCCGCCACCCGCCAATCTTGATAATTGTTAACAGGGTTATCGGCTGGCCAACCTCTTAAGGGACTGCTTTTGGCCGGCAGCGCTCATTGTCGAACGGCGGCCAAAAGCCATCGCTCACCCTCTAAGAGATCCCGGTCGCGATGCGAGGACAGCTTCTGCTACCGGAACCGTCGGGACAGAGCGTCGCAGCGTGCTTATCCGCTGGCTGGAAGACCGTGCCGATTGTCCCAGGCGATATTTCTGTTGTGTGTAACGGCCATGCAATAGGTATTCGCGAAGAACCCTGCCCTAATAGAGTTTTTCCAGTCTACAGGCACCTGTTTGATGACCCGACTCCCTCTCATATTCCTGATGGCTGCTGCAGTTACCAGTGCGAACGCCGCCGATGATGTCCCTTTGGAGCGTTCTATCAAGGACTGGGTTATCGGCTGTGATAACACGCGTACCTGCACGGCTATCGGTGCCGTCCCGGAGCGCGACGATATCGGCATCTCGACGTTCAGCCTGCGTGTAACGCGTGAAGCCGGCCGGCAGGGCAACTTGCGGGTAGGCGTGTTCAGCTACAACGCCACCCGTGGTCAACCCACACTCGATGGCAAACCGCTGAAAAATCGATTCGAGCCAGGCGAACGCAAAGAAGGTGAGGTATCTGAGGTGTTTGCTCTGACCGGATCAAATGCCGACGCCTTGATTGCAGAGTTGCGCAACGGGCGGGAGTTGACTTTACCCATTGAGGGTGGCACCTCCGTCGCCTCGCTAAACGGGATGAGCGCGGCGCTTTTGCTGATCGACTCGGTTCAGGGGCGGGTTGGCACACAGGACGCACTGATTTCCAAGGGGCAGGCGCCCGCCAGCAGCGTGCCGCAAGCACCTGCTGCACCGCCGGTGCCGAGTTGGCAGGCACCCGTTGCGCTTACCCCGGACAGGGCAAAAGAGGTCGCGGATGCAGTGGTGGCTGCCACGCGCAAGGAGTGGCAGGAGGATCTGAATGAAGGCGTTGCGCCAAAAGCAAACGCCTATGCCTTGAGTGCAGATCAAGCGCTGGTGATCATCGAAACCGGCTGTGGGGCATACAACTGTTTCTACAATATCTACCAGGCGCCCCTGGACCACCCTGAGCAGGCGCGCCCAGCGCGGGTCGCCGAAGTGCCAAATCTGTCGGAAAGAGAGCCCAACGGCCTCGTCGATTTTGATCCGGCCACGGGTGCACTGAGCAGCCAGGCAATGGCGATGGGCATGGGCGGTTGTGGTACTTCGCTGCGCTGGCGCTACGACGGTAACGGTTTCACGCTGACGCATGCGGCTGAAATGAACACCTGCATGGGGCTGGAGCAGATTTATTGGCCTGTGCTGTGGCGTACCGAGGCAAGCCGCTGAAACTGTCGAATACATCAGTGTGGCGAGGACGCGAGCGCCCTCGTCACACACCGGTGTAGCCCCTTCCCCCTTCAGGAAGCCTTCAACGCCCGCAACTCACCTTCTACACGCGCCGCGTTGCAGTAGGTGTCCAGCATCTCCAGCACTTGTTCGCCGGTGAGGACTTTACCGTTCAGTTGCAGGCCGAACAGCGTCAGGCATATCTGTGGCTCCCGGGAGCGCTTGATCTTGACGTGAGGCATCAGTGGGCCCGCGGCGTTTTTGCAGGCGGGCAGCGGGGCGCCCTCGCGCAATGTCAGCGTGATCCATAGCTTGACTCGGCCCTCTTTGATGTGGATATCGCCGATATCCAGCAGATCGATGTCTGCATCAAGGTTGCGAAACCACAAGTGGCTATGGGTCAGGCGCATCAGGATTTCTTCGCCGGCCCGCCGGTGCAGCCACACCCCGCTGAGCAAGACCAACGCCACGATTGCAAAAATGCCTCCCATGAACGCGTTTTTGCCATCCCACGCACTCCCGCCAGCCATCACGAAAGCGAACACTGAAAAGAGCAACAGGGTGCGGCGCACCTTGCGTGGGTAGGCCAGTTCGGTGACTGGGGGAACCTCGGCCAACCACTCCTCGCGTTCCTGGATGGCCGCCTGCAACTGATCGCCAGTGTGCTGATTAAAATCCTCAGTGAGGGATTGGGCCAGGCTGGCCAGTGGATCATCAGGGTGGTTCATACCGGTACTCCATTCTTGTTGGCATCTTCAGCCGACTGCGGATCATGAGTGAGTTGACTGAACCACTGCCGGTCGTGCGCGGTGGGCGTCCGTGTTGCCTGGGCCAGCAACTGGTCGTCGAGAACCACACCCAGTTGCTGCAGGCGCACGGCAGTGGGGGGATGGGTATCGAACGGATGAGCGATCGCGTGATCCATCACCGCCTCGTTCAAGATCACCGGAGCCTGGCGAAGGTGTTCTGCTAACGCCTGGATCAAGTTGGTGTGGGTACGCTGGCCAAGCAGTTTGTTGACTTCGGCATCAAGGGCGATGACGCGCAGCAGCGCCTGGCAAAAGAGTCGCTCGCCGGCAATTTGCGCGCCGACCTTATCCGCCACCAGTTCCTGCGCACGGCTCCAGTGGTGCACGGCAATCTGGAAGTGATGCAAAAAGCGCCACGTCATCCAGATCGCCGGACGTTCGATCCAGGACGGCATGTCATCCACCGCACTGATGTTCAGGAAATGCATGTACATCAGGCTGAACCGCGCCCCAGCTTCACTGCCACGCTCAGTGTCGCGGCTGCTGAAGTGGCCAAGCTCATGGCCGATAATCGAGGCTGCTTCTTCCTGGCTCAAGGTCGACAGGAAAGTCAGTGGCAGGTACATCGTACGGCCCGTCAACAGTTGCCCCGAGGGTTGCAGGGCCACCTGGACGCTGGTGACGAAAAACGATTGGTCGACCCCAATCACGATGTGGTCTGGCACAGGCGCGCGGGTGACGGCTGCCAGTTTTTCGATCCATGCCCATAAGGCCGGGGCGCTGGCCCGGCTGATTGAACGCCCCAGAAACCCGGATTGCGGCGTTTCCATATCCTGCCATTGCCGACGCAGGCGCCCGATCAATAGCACGCCCAGGTACAGCATCACCAGCAAGGGCACAACGACCAGCAGTATCACCATGCCGCTGTTCTGGCGGTTGCTCCAGCCCCAGCTGACTTCATACAGCAGGGCCATTGCCAACGACCCCACAATCAACCCGGTGTAGACCACCAGCCACCGTCCCAGCGCACGCCAACTCAGGACCAGGCGATCATAAAGAAAGTCCCGCGAGCGCAGCGCGCGCCAGGCATCCAGCCGCAGTTTCACCCAGGTAGCGGAGCCTGCCAGCACGGCCGCGACTGCCAGCCAGTAGCCAAGAAACGCCAAGACCTGGCGCATGTGCACCCAACCCTGGTCAGCATCGGCCCGAGCGACCTCACGCTGCAGGTAGCCGCGCAGACTGTCGTCCGAGAGCGCCGGCGTTGTGCGCCATTGTTGCGGCAGTTTCTGCCTCAATTCATCGCTCGGGCTGGCGAGCCATTGGCGCATCACCTGCGCTTCTTCCAGGGTGCTGTCGGCCCGCCAGCTTTGAATGCTGCTCCAACCCATCAGCACCAGCGGCAGCAGCAACATCGCCAGGCCCCATGACCATCGTCTCAACAGACTCATGGCTCAGTTCGCCTGGAGATAGTCAGTGAGAAACGCTTGCGCATTGCCCTGACTCGCCAGGGCTTCGTTATAGGCGACGGCCAGCGCTTTTGCTTCGCCTGGCAAGTACAGTTCTCCCCAGCCATTTTGCAGAATCAGTACGACGAACTTCTGACCGTCTACCGTGGTGTAATAGCGCGTGTCCTTGCTGGTCTTCTCGACAGACATCTTTTGAATTTTCAGATTCCAGTCGTGGTCAGCCCCTTCCACCTGCACCAGTGCCTGATTTTCTTCACGCGCCCCGATACGCAGTGTCCAGACTTTCACCCCGGCCTCACCCGAATACGCAGCGACCTTATCTGCTACGTCTGGGCGATCTTGAGCGAAGGTATTGCCCGTTATGACGGCCAACACCATGCTTAGCACGGCAGCCCATTTGCGAAAAATCAGCATACTCAGATTCCTTGAATTTCATGGCCAACCATTGAAATTCACCCTCAGCGATCTGCCAACCGTGCAGGCCGTTGCGCACAACTATAAGGCTGCGGTTCACAACGACACCTGACGGGGTACAATGCGGCGGACATGCAAGGAAGTGATCAAGCCCTTCTCGATGAAACGCCAGAATCCTTATCTTGATACGCACTTTTCTTTCGATCACCCGGGCGCTCTGGATCAAGCCGGCGTATTCGACGACAGCGCTCGTCAGGTTGTTGGCTCAGCCGTCGGCCACTACCGGGCACGAACAGTGCGGGCAGATCTGCAGTATTTCGACTGTGATTTGCAGTTCCCCGAGCCGCTGACTATCCACAAGATATTGCCCGACAGTGTGTGCATCGTGCATGTGCTCGGCGGACAGTGGCAGCATCGGGTCGACGGTGTGCTCAATGAATACACCACTGGTGCAGTCCATGCGCTGGGGCTGAGTGAAAGTATGGAGACCGTCGATCAACTGCCCGCCGGCAGTCATGCGCGTATGGCCGGACTGCGTATCGCCGGCGATTATTTGCGCGAGCTGTCCGAGGAAGACTCATCACTCCAGCCCTTACTCAGTCTGCTTAACGACGGCATTCAGTTTTCGACGCTTCGCGGCTGTCCTGCGCTGGGGCGTTTGCTGGAGCGCATTTACTACTCTCCGTACCGTGGAGCTCTGGAGCGCCTCAATCAGGAAAGCCTGAGTCTGGCAGCACTGATAGAGTTGGCCACGCACCTTGCTCCCCATTCGGCCAAGCCGCTGCCTGCCGTGCGCGGTCAGGCAGACTTGGCCCATGAAGCGCGCTTTCAACTTGATGCAAACCTCATTGACCCTCCCGGTACTCAAGCGCTGGCCCGAAGCCTGGGGGTGGGAGAAACCACGTTGCGCAGGGCGTTCAGTCAAATCTACGGCCAATCGATGCTGGATTATGTGCGCCAGCAACGCATGGAACTTGCTCGCGACTTGCTTCGCCAGCGCAGGTGGCAGGTGGCGCAAATTGCCTACCGTCTGGGCTACGCCAATCCCGCAAACTTCAACCATGCATACAAGGCCTACTTTGGTCACCCACCAGGCGCCGAACGCTAGAAACAAGCAACAGGATCTGATGTGGGCGCCATTACATTGAAGTGTATTTGCTGTTCCGGCTTTGAGCCGAAACCTTCCAGTATCCGCCTAGGTATCCACGAATTGATGCTGAGCCAAGATGGAGACCGAGGGCGGTGACCGCCGTTAGTGACCACTTCGCATCATGATGCCCGACTCGCGAAACAACTCCATGGAAGGCTCGCGTCAAGTGGTGGTCGACACTTTTTCGCGCAGTGCTTCGCGCACGCACGTCGCGCACTTGGTCAATGCGCAAAGCCATCCGCCAGCGAAGTCTCCAGCAGCACATTCACTCACTGGGAGCCGTGTAAAAGCTGATGTAACAGCAGATCGAATTGTTGAAGATCGGGGGCACATGATGCCAGCGCGAGGATGTAGACGCCCCAGCGCCAGCAATGCCCCGCCGGTTCAATGAGCAACAATTGCGCACCGCTATTACGCATTCTGGATGCGCACAGGCAGCGGGTTCGCACTGAGGTTCGCACTTCCGCTTCGCAACCATAAAGGCGCGAACCAGGCCGCCCACCGCAGATCAAAAAATTTGATTACCAGGCACTGGTTTCAACTGGAAATTACTCCGTTTTCGGAAAATCTGATGAATTGGCTACGTGGCTCTGTCCAGTCTCTCTTCCCCCGGCTGTAAAGAGGTAGTACCCAAAATGCTTTTTGCTAGCGTACGATAGGTTTTTTCGATGCCGTGAGATCTGATCCTATGCCTCAAACGAACGTTAAAAAGTCAGGCGACCAGCGAACAAAGTCAATATGCTTTTTTAACAATAAGGGTGGAGTGGGAAAGACTACCCTTGTGGCAAACCTTGCCGCAGAACTCAGTTTAAATCATGGATGCAACGTTTTAGTTATTGATGCCGACCCACAATGCAACCTAACTCAGTATGTCTTGCCAGATGAAGAATTTCTCAAAATATACGGCTCATTAGATCCGCAAACCATATACAGCGTGATTCATCCCTTGTCGACAGGCAAAGGCTACAGAACAAATTTGCCGATACTAAAATCAAAGAATTTTGGATTCGACATTATAATTGGCGACCCCCGCCTTGCGCTTAAAGAAGATCTCTTGGCGCAAGATTGGAGAGATGCCAAAGCCGGAGGAATCAGAGGTTTAAGAACTACTTTGGTGTTTCACAACGTCATAGAGCAAACTCAACAATATGACTTCATTTTCTTTGATATGGGGCCATCTCTCGGCGCCATTAACAGAGCCATACTTCTGGCAGTCGACTACTTCTTAGTTCCAATGTCCATTGACATCTTCTCAAGCTGGGCTCTCAAAAATATCGGGGAAGCCGTAAAAGTATGGGAAAAAGATTTGGAATTCGGGATGAAGAATTCTGAAGACCCAACTGAACTACCACAATTAATCAGCAAAAAGTTAAGATTTTTAGGATATGTAACCCAACAGCACAAAGAACGTAAAGAAAAACAGGGCACTCGGATTGTTGAGGCTTACAACCATATCAGTAAACAGCTACCGGCAGTGGTCAGCAAAAACCTTAGTTACTTTTATCCTAAGTCACTAAATCCGCACATAGGAGAGATTAAACATTTGGCCAGTCTTGCGCCAAAATCACAAACTCTTCATCAGCCAATGATCAACGTGAGTGCTCTCGGTAGCTATACATTAATGAGAAAGCAAGCTAGAGAAATTTACAGTACACTTGCTCTACGCTTTCTAGAAAACCTTTCTGTTACAGAGGCCGAACGGACTGAGAGCCAGTAACTATGCGCCCGATCAACCCAGATTTGATTAACGACCTCGCAGAAAGAAGAGCTGCTATATTTATCGGCGCTGGAGTATCCGCTGGAGTCACAACAGTTGCTGGCGGAAGAATAAAGCTATGGTCAAGCTTCTTGGAAGACGCTGCAGACTTGCTTGCTGATAAAAAGCTTAAATCGCATGCGAAGCAGATGATCAAAAGCCAAGATTATTTGATGGCTTGTGAAATGATCAGTCGGGGGATGGGAACTGATGAGTGGAAAAAACTGCTCACTGCTGAATATGCTCAAAGAGGAACACCGACCGAACTGCAAAAAACCTTGATGCAACTAAATCAACGCATCGTGTTAACCACAAACTTCGACCTATACCTCGAAGGCGCATGGAACGACGTAAACAAAAATGCCACACATCATCCGCACATTGTAAAGTCAATAGGCGAAGATTCCTTTCAAGCTTTTAGGGACTCTCAAAGCTATATATTTAAAATCCATGGGTCTATCGACGACATAGATACCATGATTTTCACCAAGAAAGATTATTCAGATAAAGCATATGGAAACTGGGCTTATGCAAAATTCATAGAAACTGTACTTCTTACCCACACAGTACTTTTTGTAGGGTTCTCACTGAGCGACCCAGCAATTTCTCAAGTCATTGAAAATTATGCTCACAATATCCCCAACGCTAGGCCGCACTATATATTTTTGTCAGGTACACACACGGACAAATATGTAGAGATCAATAAAGAGCTTCGAAGGATATTCATCATTCCTTATGACAAGAAGGACAACCATTTAGAACTCACTGAAATATTCAAAAAAATCTCTACGTTAGTAGATAGCCGCCGCAGAGAGCTAAGTATTGAGGTAATGAGATCACTCGAGCCTGCGGAGACTCCACCAGAAGCGGGAGGGCACCTCAACGAGGAGCAAGCACCCTAGCAGCACATCGAAAACAATCTCAACTTATTAGCCATCGATTTTACCTTTGATTTATGTTGAAAGGACTGTTTAAAAACCAATCTAATCTTGGAGAAGGTCGCGGTTACCAAATAGATATTTTCACTGCGGTTTCAAATGTATCGTATGTATCGTAGCGTGATCTACTGGTGACCCGACCAAAGCACCGAATGAACCAGCGGCAATGCCGAGGCTTCTTACGGAGAATCCCGGACATCACCCTCTCGCGCCCCCCATGAATGACCACTACCCTGATCCGGGGTGGTGCTGGCGCAGGAGAATCGCAAGAACTTCTGTGTGATGGAACTGCCACACGGCGCCAGCACCATCGCCGCAAATGCGTGGGGATGGTTCCTCAAAAGTGCGGAGCTAGATAACTGGGCCACTTATGGACTAAACCATCAGTAGTGGTGACATTATGGTTCGTCGGGGATGGAGCAACGAACCTATAAGACTTTTTCAGCCAGCGTGAAACGGGCCAAAAACATCCCAGCAGACAGCGCCGTGTATCCCCAATGTTTATCCCATGAAAATACAAATAAAAAAATCAAACAAAAATAACAATTTACGTACCAGTTCAAATGTCTGAGTACCACCAAGTACTAAAAACGGCTTACCGAAAGGTAGGCCGTTTTTTTATGCCCGCAGAAAAGCACGGCCAACTGCTAAGATCCCGTCCTCTCCCAGCACTAAACGGAATCAGTGTTCGATGGCCGCCAAGTTTCTGCTGCTTGCACTCGCACGCTCAACCCCGCCCCTGCTCGCGCATGCTGCCCAGGGCAGAAGCCCGTTGGAGCGTGCCACGATGGTGACCACGGGCGTGCCGTGCCTGCTCACCGCCGGCACCACGTGGCTGACCTCAAAGCCGTTCGAAAGGCTCGCCGCCGCCAAGCGCGATGCGCTGGCATTCATCGGCTCGGATGGCGATATCCGTAGCGCGCAGTTTGAACTCGCGGTCAGGACCGACCACACGTCCTACCTGGCGCCGCACATGAATGACATGCAACTGGCCCAGGCCATTGCCGTGACCTACTGACAAGCAAACGAGAGATCCCACATGGCGATGGCAATGCTTGATAACGCAAGCCGCAACTCATGAGCCTCGACGTCTTCGCGATCATCATGCTCGGCGCGGCGCTCCACGCTACCTGGAATGCGGTGGTCAAAGGCGGCATAGACAAACTGATGACCACCTGCATGATCGCGTCCGTTGCGTCGTTGATTGCGTTGGCTGTCGTCCCCTTCCTGGCGCTGCCGGCGAAGGAGAGTTGGCCGTTCATCGGTGCCTCGGTGGTTTTGCAGGTGGTGTATTTCGTACTGGTCGCCTCGACTTATCGCATCGCCGACATGAGCCAGACCTACCCGATCATGCGGGGCACCGCGCCGCTGCTGGTGGCCGTGGTCAGCGTGTTGGTGTTGGCCGAGCCATTATCGGCGTCTGCCTGGCTCGGGATTGCGGTGATTTCCCTCGGCATCTTGAGCATGGCTGCCGGCCCTTCGGCCGGGCAGAGAAAAGGGCTGATCCTGGCACTGGTCAACGCCGGCGTGATCGCCGGCTACACGCTCATCGATGGCTGGGGTGTGCGTCAGTCCGGTGCGCCAGCGGCCTACACACTGTGGATTTTCCTGCTCACCGGCCTCCCGCTTGCCGCCTGGGCGTTAGTCACCCGGCGGGTGGAGTTTTGCCGTTACGTCCTGCGCAATGGGCGACTCGGCCTCGTCGGCGGAGCCGGCACGCTGGCGTCCTACGGGCTGGCCCTGTGGGCGATGACGCAGGCCCCCATCGCCACTGTATCGGCGCTGCGGGAAACCTCGATCCTGTTTGGCGTGGTGATCTCGGCGTGGGTGCTCAAGGAACATCTCACGCGAGTGCGCATCGTCGCCGCGTGCATCATTGCCGCCGGCGCAATGGTCTTGCGCCTGGGCTGAATGGGGGCATGCGCGCAAAAAACTGCGCATCTGTATTTTGACGCTCTCCTGAGCCACTGTTAGTGTCCAGCCTCCCCCACACACGGAGTGCCCCGGATGAAACTGGATATCTACCAAGTCGACGCCTTCAGTCAGCACGTCTTCGGCGGCAACCCGGCAGCCGTCTGCCCGCTCACCGAATGGCTGCCCGATGAGCAACTGCACAACATCGCCGCCGAAAACAACCTGTCCGAGACGGCGTTCTTCGTGCCCCGTGGCGAGTTCTACGAGTTGCGCTGGCTGACCCCGGAAGTCGAAGTCGACCTCTGCGGTCATGCTACGTTGGCGGCGGCGTGGGTGCTGATCCATCAATTGGGGAATGCGCCTGACGTGCTGCGCTTTGCCACCCGCAGCGGCGAGCTTCGGGTAACGCGCAATGGCGACGAACTGGCGATGGACTTCCCGGCCAAGCAGCCGCAGCGCTGCGAGCCGCCCAGCGGGATGTTGAGTGCATTAGGGATCGAGAACGCGCACGTATTCGGCACCGATGACTACATCGTCGTGGTCGACGATGAGGCCCAGGTCGCCGCGCTCACGCCAGACTTCGCACGCCTCAAGGGCCTGCCCAAACGCGGCATCGCGGTGACGGCCCAAAGCACCCGGTTTGACTTTATCTCGCGCTGGTTCGGCCCGAACGTGGGCATCAATGAAGACCCGGTCACCGGCTCCGCGCACACCTCGCTGGCGCCACTCTGGGCCGAGCGCCTGGGCAAACAGCAACTCACCGCCGAACAGGGGGGCAAGCGTCGCGGCCAATTGCGTTGCGAGCTCAAGGGCGACCGGGTGATTATTTCCGGCAAGGCCGCGCTGTATATGCAGGGCACTCTTTACCTGTAGAAAAGCACGGGACATGGCGCAAGCCGGCATTGCTTGACGGCTTGCGCCTCGTTTACCTCACGGCCTGCGGCGTCCTGATGCGCTGGCTGGCCAAATCAAGGGTCAGATCGTGTCGGGGCAAACGGCTCAACGTATCGTTGAGGTTCATCTTCAAGGGTTTATCCGGATTCACGCCGTACTCCAGATCGACGTTGACCTGTTTTTGCGTGTGGCTGAGCGCAGCGCTGCTGGAAAAGCTGAGGTTCGTCATCGCCGGTATCGACATGCTATGGGATTGGGTGGCGGTGTAGCTCATGCTCATACTTTTTACGCGTAGGTTGTTGCGGTCATTGAGTGCGTGCTTGATCAACGCCTCGGTGCCTTTACCCGCAAGGTGGCTGTGCTCGATCGCGCGCAGCACCTGCGGCTTCAGCTCCATGCCGAGTCGCACTGAAGTGCCCTCCCCATGCTGCAGCTGATCGAGCACCTGGGCAAAGTGCGGGTCGTCCCTGGCCCATTGTTCGATGGCCGCTTTGTTGGCCGGCGCGACATCATCTAACCAGGCATGCTGCCCGTTGTCGCGCAAGCCCACACGTGTGACGGAAGATTCAACCGATGCCAGCTGGCGAAGCCCGCTTTTCATCAGGTCCCGTTGGATCAATAACTTATCCAACGACTGGCCAATCGCGTGGTAGGCGTCCGCCTTGGTCGCCAGGGACGGATGAGTCGCCAGAAACCCCTGCAAGCTGGCCAACTGTTCATCCGTCGTGGCCCCCGACCGTTCCGTAGCGGCCAAGTCCCGTCTGAATTGCGGCGAATACAGCGAAAGGCTGTGTCGCAGGTCATTGATCTGCGATTGAGTCACCGCGTGTGGCGGCTTGAAAGAGAAACTGAATGCCTGTGATTGGCTCCGATCGAATTTCACCATGACCGATATTTCCGGCAATGCAAAAACGGCAGCAGCTGGCCCGCCAGTTTCAACCCTGCCCAACGCCAGCGCGTTCAAAGGCGCAACGTTGAAACCCACGCCACCCTGCCTCAGCCATTGTGCGCTGCGTCCCTCGGCGTGACTGGTGCCCGCCGCCGTGCGCGTAGTGGACTGACTCTTGTCCGCATGCGCAAGATTGAGGTTCGCCAACCCGCCGATACCTGCGCGTATCACTGAGTCCAGCTCGGCAATATTCTCCTGGGGGTTGTAGAGCACACGCAACTGCGCGAGTCCATCCAGGTTAACGTCACCACTCAGCTTGGAGCTGTGCCCGGCAGCGTGCTGCTCTCCCAGCGCCAGCAAATCGTGGAGACCACCCGATGAGTGGGTGAGGATCGACATCAACTTGCCGAAGTCCGCCTCCTTCACGTCAAAACTGATGCTCGAACCGGTGTTTTTCGCCACCGCTGCCGTCAATTCCCCCGCGACTCTCAAACCCGGCCCGTACGCTTGGCTGCCCCGCCCCACCGTCACCCCTGAAGCCACCGAAGCGGCCAACCGCCGTGTGTCGTCCATCGAGATCTCGACCCTGGCGCCTTTATCCGTGCGACTGATGCTGACGCCGTTGGTATGGGACTTGGAGGCGCCCAGGAAAAATTCCACGGGGGCGACAGGTTTTATCCCCGTCACCATCAAGCCCAGGCTTTTGCCCTGGGTGCGGCTGGAGCCAAGGGTTTGACCACTCTCCAGTTGTTGCACTTGCTGCGTCAGTGCGTCCTTGAGGGAAGCATCGACGGGCAATCCGAGCAGCGTCGAGAGGTGCCAATGCAAGGCGGATCCCGGTGTACCCAGGTCCTTGGCCAATAATTTGAAGTTGTCGTAGAGGGTCTCTGCCTGCGCGTAACTGACGACGTTCTGACGTGGCAATTGATGCAACGGGCTCTGGTCAAAATCCTTGATGACCGCGCTCACAGAGCCTTCTATGCGCTTCAGGGCGCTTGGGCTGTATCCGGAAACGCTGTCGAGTTCCTCCGCCAGATCAGTCAGTTTCCTCAGCGTGTGGGCGTGATGAATCAGGTCGCCTTCGACGAGGGCGCCAGGGTGAGTGAGGTCTCGCTTACGCTCCGGTTTCCATTGGGGCAACGTCAAATCTTGCCCCTCCAGATTGGCCAGTAGCGCAGCGGTGGTTTTTTCCGATGAGGGTGAGACCCGCATGAACGCCTGATGCAGTTGATGCAGCGTCGATTCCGGGTTGACCACTGTCCGGCCCAGTGTGGGCCGCGAGTCAAACGCCAGCCCATGCACATCGCCTAACAGGCGTGCGCTGGCCTGGCTGCTCGCGTCTACACGGGCCAACGCCTGGCTGATCTGGTTGGCCAACGCCTGGCGCGGGCCGGGTACGCCGAGCGCGACGAGGCGCGCGCTCAGGTCAGCCGCAACCGGCTTGCTCTTCGACAGGGGCTTGAGCCGCTCGTGCAGTTGCTTATCGTCAGCGTAGACGGCCTCCAGCCCGCGACGGCCGCTGACACGGTGCTGAATATCCTTGCCTGTCTGGCTGAGGGATTCCAAAGGGTGAAAATGCGCCTTGATCCCTTGAAAAAAACTGCGCTGGTGCGCAATCCCCTCACGGGATTGCCCCATCACATGACTGCTGGCCGTCAATGCCCCGCCTGGAAACTGCGCGCGCATTTGAGCACTCGCCAATGTATCGCCCAGCAACGGTACCGCTGTCACCGGTAGCAACGGCCCCCATTGCATCGACGTTGAGTCCGAGTGATCCAATCGATGGAACTGCTTATCCCAGCCGGCAACCAAGTGCTTGTCAGCCCCCATCCGCAAGGATTCCAAGAGGCGGCCCGCGGGCAGCTCAACCCTGGCCCAGCGATGCGGCCCCCTGGCGCTGCCTTGCCAAACCTCGCGATCAACCCTGAACAACTCGTCACCCTGGCTGTGTGCGTAGAGATGCCCTTCGTGATCCAGCGCCAGTGCCTTTATCGCAAGCGGCGGTGACAGCCGTAATGGGGTGACGACACCCTCCTGATGAACCTGGAGTTCGTTGTCTTGATTGGCCGTTACGAAATGACGGCCATCGGCGACTGCAAAGTGGGCGATGGGGCTCTGACTTTTTCCAGCGAGTACCTCAACCAGCGACACGTGAGGACGGGGCTTGGGCAGAGCGGCCAAGTCATGGCTGGCGCCCTCGAAAACCGGATCACGCACTTTCTGGATCGCCACCGCTTTCAGTTGCCCCTCTTGCAGCACATAGGCACGTCCATCCAGGCCACGCTCCAGACGCTCGACGCCCGGCTGCCGGGCGTTATCCCATTGCTGTGCACCCGCGTTCCAACTCAACAGCCTGCCTGAATCAAGTGCGACCTTGCCCCGCAGCCCGAGATCGATCGAGGCCGCGAGTGCCTGCTGGCTGGGCAAGGGCAGACCTTTCTCGATGCCCTTGACCAACACGTCACTGAGGTTCCAGTGCGGGCGCAATGCGCTTGATTCATTCAAGGGAGAACTATGCAGTTGCTCGCGCGCATCGCGAACCTGGGCATTGAGTTGCCCTGCATCATCATGAAAGAAACCTTCGACTCTGACACTGCCCTTCAGCGCCTGCTCCAGTGCTTCGACCGATTGACGTGCCATCGGCAGCACGCCGCCCCTGGCCTGACGCACATCTGCGCGCAGCAGTTCGCCGTCAGTCGTCGCGCCATACAGGGTACTACCGGCCAGCCCGATGCGCGCGAGCGGCACAGGCACGCCGGCCTCATCCAACGGACGCACAGCCGGTGCGCCGATGCCCTGCAGGTGCAGGGCAGAGACGCCCTGGACCTGGCTCAATACCACCGAACCCTGGCGCTGCGCACTGCTGTCCAGAGAGCCCTGAGGTGTCTTCAGCAAATGCCCTTCCCCGGTCAAACCAATGCGGCTGTATGCACGTGCATCGGCGTCGGGCAGCCAGGATAGCGTGATCGGTTCAAAGCGATAAAGACGCTCGTTATCCAGGCGAAACTGCTTGCCCTCGACAGTCGTGTGGATTGCGCTGACGCTTGCCAGGTGCGCCCGGCCAGGGTTGTCTAACGACGATACAAAGCTTGCATCGCCGGCCGGATCGGCAAGGCTGCTCTTGAATACCGCCGCGACAGCCGGCGTGGACTGAATATGAAACAGGTACTGTCGTTCATCTTTGATACGCAACGTATTGCCGCGCTCAGCAGCATGCCCGTCAACGACATAGCGTTTGCCTGGCGCGTTGAGATGATGGGCGACATCACGGCCCGCGGCTGTCGTGTCAGCCTGCACGTGTCCTTCTTTGAGGCTGACGTCGAACAACATCGAGGCCGGGTTCAGCGTTTGATAATGTGACTTCTGCACGTCAGGCAGTGAAGTCATACCCGCGCCCGGCGACTCTTTACCAGTCGACCTGACTGAGCGTTCGACAACATTCTGGTGCAACTTGAGCAGACCGTCTAACCCACCATGCATGACAACGCCTTAACCGGATACTTGAGAAGTACGTAGTGAACAGTTGCAGCACTTGGTTCCAAAGGGAGCAGCACACTCGTGGTGGGATCCGCTCCAAATTCCTTGCGGCCACGGCAAAGACAACAGACGGCAAACCTGCAGCCGACGGGCTCTCCAGAAAAATCAGTCAACCCAGCACGCCTCTGGCTCACCGCTGCGGTAAAGTCCCCCCACAGGAAAACCAGATCATTCTCAAAGTGAACGGAGTTCAGCGCGTGTTTTTGATTTCCCGCCGTCAACTGTCTGTGATTGCCGCCGCCCTCGTCCTGGCGGCCTGTCACACCCCCGTCAGCGAGCAACCGCCGGCACCGGAGTTGGGCTCGGGCTACCGCACCAACCTCACCCCCCAACACGCCGAACGCCATATGGCGGCAGCCGCCAACCCGCTGGCGGCCGAAGCCGGGCGGGAGATGTTGCGCCAGGGTGGCTCGGCCATCGATGCGGCCATTGCGATGCAGGCAGTGCTGACGCTGGTGGAGCCGCAGTCCTCTGGTATCGGCGGCGGGGCGTTCATCATGGTGTGGGACGGAGATAAGGTGCACGCGTATGACGGTCGTGAAACGGCACCGGCCGGGGCGACCGAGCGGCTGTTCCTGAAAGCGGACGGTACGCCGATGACCTTCACCGCGGCGCAAATCGGCGGGCGCTCGGTGGGCACGCCGGGGGTACTGCGGGCACTGGAGATGGCGCACAAAAAGACCGGGCACCTGCAGTGGGCCAAGCTGTTCGAGCCGGCGATCCGCTTGTCGGAACAGGGCTTCGCGATTTCCCCGCGCTTGCACGCGTTGATCGCGGCCGACCGCCATATCCCCCGGTCGCCGGAAATGGCCGCGTACTTTCTGAATGCCGATGGCACGCCCAAGGCCACCGGTACGCTGTTGAAAAACCCGGCGCTGGCCAACGTCTTCAAGCGCATCGCCAAAGAGGGCCCGGATGCGCTGTACCACGGGCCGATTGCCGACGAGATCGCGCGCAAGGTCCAGGGCAATCGCAATGCCGGCAGCCTGTCGGTGGCGGACCTTGAGGGCTATACCGCCAAGGAGCGCACGCCCCTGTGCAGCGACTACAAACAGTGGACCGTGTGTGGCATGCCACCACCGTCATCGGGCGGGATCGCCATCGCGCAAATCCTCGGCACATTGCAGGCACTCGAAGCCCGCGATCCGGGCCTGGCCATCGCACCGATGACGCCGGTGAAAAGCGCCTCGCCCGCAGGCCTCGAGCCAACGCCCGAAGCCGTGCACCTGATTGCCGAGGCGGGT
Source organism: Pseudomonas sp. 13B_2.1_Bac1 (assembly GCF_025466155.1). Lineage (NCBI taxonomy): Bacteria > Pseudomonadati > Pseudomonadota > Gammaproteobacteria > Pseudomonadales > Pseudomonadaceae > Pseudomonas > Pseudomonas sp. 13B_2.1_Bac1. Next base: position 175,603 of record NZ_JANLOH010000115.1, read on the forward strand.
CGCCTGGCCTTCGCTGACCGTGCTTCGTACGTCGCCGACGCCGACTTTGTACCGGTGCCGGTGGCCGGTCTTGTCGCACCGGACTACCTGGCCAAACGCGCAGCACTGATCGGCGAGCGCAGCATGGGCATCGCCAAACCCGGCACGCCTGCGGGCATCCAGGTCGCCTACGCGCCGGACCGCTCGCCGCTGCGCATCTCCACGTCGCAAGTGGTGGCGGTGGATGACCTGGGTGGCGCCGTGTCGATGACGACCACCGTGGAGGCGGCGTTCGGTTCCCATCTGATGGTCCAGGGCTTTTTGCTCAACAACCAGATGACCGATTTCTCGTTTATCCCCGAAGAACACGGCCAGCCGGTGGCCAACCGTGTCGAGCCGGGCAAACGCCCACGCTCGGCCATGGCCCCGACGCTGGTATTTGATCGCAGAAGCGGCGAGTTGCTGGCCGCCGTCGGCTCGCCCGGCGGCTCACAGATCATTGAGTACGTGAGTAAATCCCTGGTGGCGATGCTCGACTGGAAACTCGACCCGCAGGCGGCCATCAGCCTGCCGAATTTCGGCAGTCGCAATGGCGCCACCGAACTCGAACAAGGACTGTTCAGCCCCGCGTTGAAACAAGCGCTGAAGGACAAGGGCCATGCATTGAGCGAGATCGACATGACCAGCGGCATCCAGGCCATCGTCCGCACGCGCGACGCCCAGGGTAAGGTGTCGCTGAGCGGCGGCGCCGACCCTCGGCGCGAAGGCGAAGCGGTCGGCGACTGATTTATTGAGCGGAGAACAGCCCTTGCAACAGGCAAACAATCTCGGCGCCCTTGCCGGCGTCGACCACGGTTTCTGTGCGATCAATGACCCGGCGCGCCCGGAAGAGGTGTTCATCTGCAAGCAGGTGCACAGCGCCTCGGTGATTGAGTGGCAGCCGGGCCAGGTGGCCAATACCATCGAGGCTGACGCTGTGTTTACCCACACGCACCAGCCCATCGCGGTGATCACCGCCGACTGCCTGCCCATTCTGTTCGCCTCCAAAGACGCTCAGCAGGTAGCGGCAGTGCATGGCGGCTGGAAGGGCCTGCAACGCGGGATTATCGCCAACGCGGTGCAGCGCTTTGCCGCCGCGGGGATCGCGGCGGATCAACTGCAGGTGGCAATCGGGCCGTCGATCAAGCCATGTTGTTATGAGGTGAGCGAAGGGTTTATCGCCCAGTTCCAGGCGGAGCAAGGGCACCTGTGGCAGCACCGCCAGGCACCGTGGAGCAGCGTGCAACCGGCACCGCGGCAGACACCCGAAATTGCCCCGCCCGCCGCAAGGCAAAGCAACAGCGCGTGGTTTGACTTGAGCAGGTATGCGCTGATGTTGCTGCAGGCGGCGGGGGTCAAGCGCGAGCAGATCGAGGTCAGCGAGGTGTGCACTTACTGCACGTCGCCGACGTTTGCCAGCTACCGCAGAAGGACACATCACCCGCAAGAGGCGAAGACCTTGATCTATTCGTGGATCGCGCGCCGCCCCTGACCACCCGATAGCCCGCGGCGCTCAACGATTGATCTTCAGCCCCTTGCGCGCTGCATGCCGCTCCAGCGCCAGCTCGATCAACCGGCTCACCAACTCGCTGTAGCTCATCCCCGCCGCCTGCCACAGCTTGGGGTACATGCTGATGCGGGTGAAACCCGGCAGCGAGTTGATTTCGTTGATCAGCACCTCACCGTCTTCAGTGAGGAACACGTCGACGCGGGCCAACCCGGCGCACCCCAACACTTCGAAGGCGTCGATGGCCAGGCGGCGGATACGCTCGCTGGCGTCGTGGCTGATGTCCGCCGGCACCACCACTTGGGCGGCCTGGGCGTCGATGTATTTGCTGTCGTAGGAATAGAAACCGTTGTTCACCACAATTTCGCCGCAGCCGCTGGCGATGGGGTTGTCGTTGCCGAGCACGGCGCATTCGATCTCGCGCCCCTGGACGGCCGACTCCACCAGGACTTTCTCGTCAAACCCCAACGCCAGCTCGACGGCGGCGTGGTACTCGGCTTCATTGCCGACCTTGCTCACGCCCACCGAGGAACCCTGGTTGGCAGGCTTGACGAACATCGGCAGGCCGAGCTTGCGCACGGCGGCAGCAAACGCGGTGTGCGCGGCGTTGCGACGGGTCAGGGTAATGAACGGGGTGACGGCAATGCCGGCGTCGCGCAGCAGGCGCTTGCTGATGTCCTTGTCCATGCACACCGCCGAGCCGAGCACGTCGGACCCAACAAAAGGCAGGTCGGCCATGCGCAGCAAGCCTTGCAGGCAACCGTCTTCGCCGAGGGTGCCGTGGACGATGGGGAAGATCACATCAATGTGTTCGAGCAGGCCGCTGCCGGAGGTTTCCACCACTTGCTGGCTGGCCTTGCCGGGCACCACCGCCAGTTCGCGGTTGGACTGGTTGAGCGCGATGAGGGCCGGGTTTTCCTGGTTGATCAGGAAGTTCGAGGTGTCGTTGAGGTGCCAGTGGCCGGCCTTGTCGATGCCGATCAGGACCGGCTCGAAACGCGTGCGGTCGAGCGCATCGACGATGTTGCGCGCCGACTGCAACGAGACCTCGTGCTCGGCCGAACGCCCCCCGAAAATAATACCTACGCGCACCTTGCTCATGAACCGGCCTCACTGTTGAAAGTAAGGCTTCTTACCACGGGCGGTCAGCGATTCGCTACCAGATGTGCACCGAACAACACGTAGCAACCGCCGGCAAAACGATCCAGCCATTTGCGCGAACGGCTGTAGAGGTTGGCCATGCGCTCGCTGGAAAACACCAGGGCCACGCTGGTGTACCAGCTGAATGACAACGTGGCCATGGTGATCACCGCCAGGGTCAACAGCATCGGCGAGGGCGAAGGCGGCATGGTCGACGCAAAGATGGTGGCGACGAACAGCGCGGCCTTGGGGTTGGACAGGTTGCCCAGCAGGCCCAGGCGCCAGGCGGAAAACAGCGAGCGCCGGGGTTCGTCTGCCAGCAGGTTTTGGCCCATGGCCGGTGCCGAGCGCTTGAACAGCTTCAGCCCCAGGTAGATCAGGTAGCAGCCGCCGATGATCTTGAACGCCAGGTACAGCATCGGCGCAGCGGTGAACAATGACTTGATACCCAGGCCACCCGCCAGGCCCCACATGATCGTGCCGGTAGCGACACCCGCCGATGCCACCACGCCATGACGACGCGAACAGCTGGCGGCCAACTGTGCGGTGTTGAAGAAGTTGGGGCCGGGCGTCACCACCGCCACGGTCCACAGCAGGGCCAGCGAGACCAGCGGCGCCACGTAGGCGGGGTCGAAAAAATCCATCGGGGCAGCTCCATCAGTGCAAGGCACGAGCCAGGATCATAGGCCTCGCCCGGCACCTGCACAATCGTACAAGACCCCGGCAGACAAGGAATGCAGACTGGGTTAACGTGTTTCCATCCCTTTTTTGTGACAAGCCACCATGGGCAAACCGACTCCTATCCTCGACTGGCTGCACCGCGCGCCGCACGCCAGCGGCCTGGACCGTATCGAGGCGTACTTTGCCGGCTTCGCCTTCGACCCGCATCGCCATGACACCTACGCCATCGGACGCACGCTGTTCGGTGTGCAGAGCTTTCACTACCGCGGCGGCATGACCCACAGCATGCCTGGCACGACCATGGTGATTCACCCCGATGAAACTCACGACGGGCGCGCCGGCAGCGAGGAAGGCTTCAAGTATCGGATGATCTATGTGGAACCGGCGCTGATCCAGCAGATCATCGGCGGCAAGCCGTTGCCGTTCATTCCTGGCGGATTGTCCAGCGACCCATGGCTGCACCGTGCCAGTGAAGTGCTGCTGCAAAGCCTGGATTGCCCGATCGACCCGCTGCAGGAACAGGACGCGATGTTCGACCTGGCGCAGGCCCTGAGCAATGCCTCAGGCGCGATTGCCAGTCGCAAGACGTTCGATTACGTGGCCGCCGAGCGCGCGCGGGAATTTATCCACAGCGCGCTGGGCCGCAGCATCACCCTGGATGAAATCGCCGAGCACGCCGGTCGCGACCGCTGGGCGTTATCGCGGGATTTTCGCCTGTTGTTCGCCACCAGCCCGTATCGCTACCTGACCATGCGCCGCCTGGACCTGGTGCGCAGCCTGTTGGCCCAGGGCCAGTCATTGGTGGACGCGGCGTTGACCGCCGGGTTCACCGACCAGAGCCATATGACCCGACAATTTCGCAGCACCTACGGCATGCCGCCCTCGCGCTGGGTAAAGATGCTCGGGCGCTGAGGGCCTGGCCTGGAATACACCCACGCCTACCGTTGATCTACGTGGTTTCCAGCAACGCGTCCGGCTTCGGTGCGCGCGCTCTGAGCCCCAGCGCCAGCAGCGCCCCGGCCAAGGCAATCGCCGCACTCCAGCCCATCGCCGCTTCGATCCCCGCCGCCTGGCTCGACCCGGCATTTGCCACCGACACCAGCACCGCCAGGCCCAGCGCCCCACCGATCTGCTGGCTGGTCGATGCCATTCCCGCCGCCACGCCTTGCTCTCCTGGCCGGATGCCCAGCCCCGCAGCGACCCACATCGCGGTCCAGGTCATGCCCTGGCCGATGCTCAGGATGAAAATCCCCGGCAGCAGCGACCAGAACCCCACCCCTGTCGGCAACGCCCAGCACACCAGCGCAATCCCAACGGCACCGGCCAGCTGCCCGCAGACCAGCGTGTTGCGTAACCCCAACCGGGCGAGCGAACGCTCCGCCAGCCAGATCCCGAACGTGCACACCAGGGTCGCGGGTAAAAATGCCAACCCTGCCTGCAGCACGCTGTAGCCGTAGACCTGCTGGTAATACAGTGCGAGAAAGTAGTACTGCACGCCAAAGCTGCTCATGAACACCGCCGTCAGCACCATCGCCATGCGCAACTCGCGATAGGCAAACAAACGCAGCGGCATCAGTGGGTCGCGGCCGCGATGTTCAATCCAGGCGAACAGGCCGAGCAGCGCCAACGCCAAGCCCAGGCAACCCAGCGTGGACGGTGCCGTCCAGCCCCATTCAGGCCCCTGCACCAGCGAAAACACCAGCAAGGTGCCGCCAACGGTCACGGTCAACGCGCCGTTCACATCAAAGTTGCGTCCGCGCGCACGCTCGCCATCGGCGGGGATCCAGTAGCGCGCCGCCCAGGCGCAACCGCCCGCCAGCGGCACGTTGACCAAAAATACCGCCTCCCACCCCCAGGCCTGGGTCAGCACGCCACCCAGCAGCGCGCCGAGCGCCAGGCCTGCCGCCGACGCCGCGCTCCACACGGCAAACGCGCGGTTGCGCGCCGGTCCTTCGGCGTAGTGGGTGTTGATCAGGGCCAAGGTCGCCGGAAACAACAACGCCCCGCCCACCCCCTGCACGGCCCGCGCCAGCACCAGCAACACAGCGCTGCCACCGAGCACCGCAGCCAGGGAGGCCAGCGCATATAACGACTGGCCGACCCGATACAGACGACGCTTGCCAAGCAGATCCGTGGCGCGCCCGCCGAGTAGCAGGAAACCGCCAAACGCCACGCTGTAGGCACTCACCACCCACTGCAATTGCGCGGCGGAGAAGTTCAGATGCGCGCCAATCTGCGGCAGCGCCACGAACACGATGGTCGCATCCAGCGCAATAATCAGTTGCGCCGTGGCCAGCAGCATCAGCATCCAGCCTGAGGGTCGAGAGGGAGACATCACAGCGTCCTGTCCGAAAATGAGAAGCCGTCAGTGTCTTTTATGCGAAACAGATGATAAATAGCGCAATCACTCTTTCAGTAATGACTTTAATCATGGATCTGAACGCTGTTCGCTTGTTAGTCCGCGTGGCCGAAACCCGCAGTTTCACGCGCGCGGCCGCAGACCTGGGGCTGACCCAGTCGGGCCTGTCTCGCGCCATTTCGCGCCTCGAACAGGAACTGGGCGTACGCCTGCTGCAACGCAACACCCGCAGCGTCGGCCTGACGCCCGACGGGCAGATGCTCTATGAGCGCAGCGCGCCGCTGTTGGCAGAATTGGCCGAGGCCGAAAAGCTGATGCTCGACCGCCGCAGCACCCCTTCCGGCCTGTTGAAGATCAGCACGCCTTCGCTGTTCGGGCGCAAGGTGGTCATGCCGGTGATCGGCGAGCTGACCTTGCGTTACCCGGCGTTGCGCATCGAAGCAGTGATGACCGACCGCCTGGTGGACATCGTCGATGAAGGCTTCGACGCGCTCCTGCGCACCGGCGAGATCCAGGACCAACGCCTGATCGCCCGCCCGCTGGCGCCGCTGCGCTGGATCACGGTCGCCTCACCGGCTTACTTGGCGCGCTTCGGTACGCCGCAGAGCGTCGACGAACTCAAGGACCACAACTGCCTGACCGTGCGCAATCTGCGCAACGGGCGCATGGTCGATTGGCAGTTCATGCTCGATGGCAAGGTGCAAGACGTGAGTGTCGAAGGGCGGCTGATCTTTGATATCGGTGATGCACTGGTCGACGGCGCCGTCGGTGGCTTCGGCATCGCCCAGGTCATGGACTTTGCCGTGCGCGACGACTTGGCCGCCGGGCGCCTGGTGCCGCTGCTGGAAAACTTCGCTGGCCGCCGCCGGGCGATCTCGCTGGTTTACCCGCCGTCCCGACAGTACTCGCCAAAACTGATGGCGTTTGCCGAAGCCCTCGGCCAGGCCCAATGGTAACCCTGCAGGCACAGGCACGCCGGCGCCTGCGGGGGCTGTCTCAAGGCAAGGTTTTACCGTCAATCGGCGCGCCGATGGTGAGGAAATGCCCACCCGCCACATGGTGCAAGGTGCGCAGCGGATCATGCCCTTCGAAGTGCCAGCGGCCGTCGCTGAACACGCGCTCGTCGGCATAAGCCGCCACCACTTCACCCAGGAACAGGTCGTAGGCCTGCTGGTTGTGCGGTTCGGGCAGCAGGCGGCATTCCAGCCAGGCCACGCAGCCTTCCAGCAATGGCGCTTCTGTGTGTTCACCGCTGAAGGTGTGCAGGCCGTAGGCGGAAAATTTGTCCGTCTCAGAGCCGGTGGTGTTGCCGACGGTCTGGACCAGATCGACCTGGGCCACGCAAGGCACCTGCAGCACGAAGGTGCCGGCGCCTTCCAGCAGTTGGCGGGTCCAGGTGGCTTTGTCCAATACAACCGCGACTTTCGGCGGCTCGAAATCCAGCGGCATCGCCCAGGCGGCGGCCATGATATTGCGCTGGCCGTTGTGGGCCGCGCTGACCAGCACGGTAGGCCCATGGTTGAGCAGGCGGTAGGCCTTGGACAGCGGAACGGGGCGGCGGTGAGTAGGGCTCATGGAGGATCGGCTCTTCAAACGGAAAAAACCTACGATACCTCAAGCACAAGCCCCACGGCTCAGCTCGACAACTGGTTTGCGAATTGTCCCACTGCACTGACCACTTTTTGCGCACCGTCCTGGATTTCGACGATGACCGTGCCCGCCTCCGCCGCGAGGGCCAGGCCCTGCTCGGCTTGCAGACGGCCATCAGTCATCAGGGTCACCGCATCGCGGGCCATGTCCTGGTTCTGGCGCACCACGCCGACAATCTCCTCGGTGGCTTTGCTGGTACGTGACGCCAGCTGGCGCACCTCATCGGCCACCACCGCGAAACCCCGCCCTTGTTCACCGGCGCGCGCCGCTTCAATGGCGGCGTTCAGCGCCAGCAAGTTGGTCTGCTCGGCGATGCCGCTGATGGTCTTGACGATGGTGCCGATCACTTGGGACTGGGCGTTGAGCGCCTCGATGCCCTCGCCGGCCTGTTGCATGTGCTTGGCCAGATCGCGCATCACGTCCACCGCCTGGGTCACCACCGTGGTACCGCGCTGGGCACTGCTGTCGGTGTGCAACGAGGTGCTGTAGGCAATGTTCGCCGCTTCAGCGACGGCCTGCTCCTGATTGACCTGGTCGGTGATCACCGTGGCGAACTTGACCACTTTGTACAGCCGGTCGTTGGCATCCAGCACCGGGTTGTAGGTGGCCTCCAGCCAAACGGTGCGGCCATGGCTGTCCACACGCTTGAAGCGCGCCGCGACGAACTCGCCGGCGTTCAAGCGCTTCCAGAAATGCTGGTATTCGGCGCTGTTGTACTCTTCCGGCGCGCAGAACATACGGTGATGTTTGCCCTGGATCTGCGCCAGGCTGTAACCCATGCCGGCGAGAAAACGATCGTTGGCAGTGAGCACGTGTCCGCCCAGGTCGAACTCGATCACGGCGGTGGACCGCACCAACGCGGTGATCAGGTTTTCATGCTCGCGAGAGGCCTCGATCGTGCGGGTGAGGTCGCTGGAGTAGATCGAAAAATGCTTGATGCGCCCTTCCGAACTGCGCACCGGCTGCAAGATCGAGCGCAGCCACGCCTCCTGGCCATTGCCGCGCATCAGGCGCACGGTGCCGGCGAAATGCTCACCGCGCACCAGGGCGTTCTTGAAGCGGCGATGGAATTCATCATTGCGCACGTGATCGGGTACCAGGTCTTCGATCGGACGACCGAGAATGTTGCTCGACGCGTACACCAGTTCCTGCAGGAAGTTGGCGTTGGCCCACTCCACCCGGCCTTCGGCGTCCAGCGTCAGGCACAGCATTTCGCTTTCCAGGCTCTCCTTGACCTGTTGCAAGCTGGACAATTCTTCGCGAAGAGCCGACAGCTCCTGCTTCAAACGGGTGTTGAACATGGGGCACCGATGGTCATTTGGGGAGAGTGATCTGACCTGCATCGGCGCTGGCGGCGTTTTCTGAAGCGCTTTTTTGCGTGGGCCCCACTGTTTTTTTGGATCCATCAACTGCCGTTATTTCGGCACACACCCATCACTTGATATTCCAGGGTATTGAGATTGCCGCGGGAGTCTTCATAGGTCATGCGCGAGGGCACGGGATTGCACGCGCGGATCGGCGGCGTCACGTTGATCACCTTGGCAATGTCCAGTTTCATGCCGTAGCGATACGCCTGCACCTCGGGCGCCGGCTTGCCGTTTTTCACCGCGTAGTCGGCCATGGCTTTTTCATTGCGCTCCATCATCAACGCAAAAGTGCGATCACCGCCGCCTTCGGCCAATGCGCCCAATGACAGGCTTGCGGTAAATACACCCAGGGCGATTGCATAAAAGTTCATCACAGGTTCCTCGACTGAAAGTTCAGTGCCGAGACTAACCAGCGAACCCTGACGCGATGTTCACCAGAACATTACTTATTTGTTAGGTGGCCACCAGTTTCCAGAATTGTAATGTTGCCGCCACCCAGTCGTTATCCACGGTTTGCAACTATCAGCCCGGGCCAGATCAATAAGAACGCCCGCCTCCATAAGAAGCTGATCACTGCCAATACCGAGGAGCGAAACATGCGGATCCGTTATTACACCCTTCCCCTGTCACTGGTCGCCACGTTGCCGCTGGCCGCCGTGGCAGCCGAAGAAAAACCCGAAGGGTTTATCGAAGGCAGCAGCGTGAACGTGCTGGCGCGCAATTTCTATTTCAATCGCGATGACCGCAAGGGCCAGTCCAGCCCCACCGGCAACGGCTACTCCGAAGCCTGGGCCCAGGGGTTCATCGGTAAATTCGAATCCGGGTTCACCCAAGGCACGGTGGGGTTTGGCCTGGATGCGTTTGCCATGGTCGGCCTGAAGCTCGACTCGGGCACCGGCCGCAGCGGTGGCAAAGGTTCGTTCGGCGTGCTGCCGGTGGACAGCGACAACCATCCCGAAGACAGCTATAGCAAGGTCGGCGGCGCGGCGAAATTGCGCGTGCTGGACACGGTGATCAAGGCCGGCGACGTATTCCCGCTGAACCCGGTGGTGGCCTATGGCGATTCGCGCCTGCTGCCGGAAAGCTTTCGTGGCGTGACCGTGCAAAACACCAGCCTGGAAGGCCTGAGCTTGCAGGGCGGGCGTTTGAGCGGCATGAGCCAGCCCAGCGAAAGCGGCATGGATAAAGGCTTTGCGACGTTTTACGCAGGCAAGGTCGACTCGCCCTGGATCAGCTATTTCGGCGGCGACTACAGCCTCAACCAGCACCTCAGCTTCAGCCTCTACAGCAGCCGCCTGAAAGACGCCTGGGACCAGTATTACGCGGGCAGCGCCGCCAGCTACCCACTGACCGACGACGTCTCGCTGTTCGGCGACGTCAACCTTTACAAGGCGGTGGATGAAGGCAAAAAGCTGCTTGGCGAATTCGACAACACCATCTGGAGCGCCAGGCTCGGCGTCAAGATCGGCGCCCACAGCCTGGCCGTGTCGCACCAGCGCAACAACGGTGATGACGACTTCGATTACCTGCGCCAGTCGGATTCGATCTTCCTCAACAACTCGATCCAGTACAGCGACTTCAACTCCCCCAAGGAGCGCTCGTGGATGCTGCGCTACGACCTGGACATGCAGCCCTTCGGCATTCCCGGCCTGTCGTTCATGACCCGCTACGGCAAGGGCACCGGCGCCGACTACAGCGACGCCAACGCGGTATACATGCGCCGCGACGCGGCCGGCAATCCGCTCACCGACCAACGTCGCTGGGAGCGGGATGTCGAGGCCAAGTACGTGGTGCAAAGTGGCACGCTGAAGGACTTGTCGCTGCGCCTGCGCCAGGCCACGGTGCGCTCCAGTGCGTTCGAATCCGACCTGGAGGAAGTTCGCCTGATTGCCGAATACCCGCTGGTGGCGCTGTGAGTCGTTACAGTCGTTCGCGGTTAACTAACATCTGTTCACAAATAGCCAGGTATCAGAACTGTAATATTGGGCCCACCTTCCCGTTAAGTTGAACTTCTTATAGTGGACTCAACGCGTCATACACCGAGCACATTCATCTCTGAAGCTTTTGTGTAGCTCCTTTGGAAAGAGATGGATTTTTAACGCCCCGGTCGGGGCGTTTTTTTTGCGCACGCCCTTATGCGGCCGATGGTCGCAGTTGACCCTGAAGCGACTTCACGGTTGAGAATTTTCCCCTACCCCGAACACGTCATTCCATAAGGACATGGACCTCCCCTCTGGTAAAAAAAGGTAAACCCCCCATGCGTATCCTTGTGGTTGAGGACGAGCAGAAAACCGCTGACTACTTGCAACAGGGCCTGACCGAAAGTGGCTATGTCGTCGATTGCGCTGCCAGCGGCATCGATGGCCTGCACCTGGCCAGGCAGCACACTTATGAACTGGTGATCCTCGACGTGAACCTGCCCAACACCGACGGTTGGGAGGTGCTGGAACAGTTGCGCCGCGACGGCAATCAACGTGTGATGATGCTGACGGCACGCGGCCGGCTGGCCGACAAGATCAAGGGCCTGGACATGGGCGCCGATGATTACCTGGTCAAGCCCTTCGAGTTTCCCGAACTGCTGGCCCGTGTGCGCACGTTGCTGCGGCGCAGCGAGCACATCCCGTTGCCGGACGTGCTGCGTGTCGCGGACCTGGAGCTGGACCCGCGCCGCCATCGCGCCTATCGCGGCAACCGGCGGATCGACCTGACCACCAAGGAGTTCGCCTTGCTGCACGTGTTGATGCGCCAGGCCGGCGAAGTGATGACCCGCACGCAGATCATCTCCCTGGTGTGGGACATGAACTTCGACTGCGACACCAACGTGGTGGAAGTCTCCATCAGCCGCCTGCGCGGCAAGGTCGATGACCAGAGCGAGGTCAAGCTGATCCACACCATTCGCGGCGTCGGCTACGTGCTGGAGGCACGCCCATGAGGACCAGCAGCCTGTCGATGCGCCTGGGGCTGACGGTCAGCCTGATGGGCGCAGGCCTGGTCGTGCTGTTGGCGACCCTGGCTTACCTGGCGCTGACCCACGAGCTGGACAAGCTCGCGCGCAAGGGCCTGGAAAATAAACTGGAGCAACTGGAACACAGCCTCGGCCAGGACCTCAAGCCGCACGATATTGCCGCCCGCCCCCATTCGCTGCTCGACCTGGTGATGGGCCACGACAACATCTACCTGACCATCATCGGCGGTGCCCCCGATGCACCGGTGCTGCTCAGCGTCGGTGCCAAGCCCCAGCAACCGCTGTTGCTCGACGTGCCCGCCGGCAAGACCCTGGCCTACCTCAATTGGGTGGATGGGCGCGGCAATCGCATCCTCAGTGCCACGCGGCTGATGCCGTTGCGCAGCGGCGAAAATGTGCGCGTGCTGCTGTCGCTGGACCGCTCCGATGATGAGGCGCTGCTCAGTGCCTACCTGCGCTCCACGGTGATCGCGCTGCCGATGCTGCTGCTCCTGATCGGCATGGGCGCCTGGTGGCTGGTGCAACGTGGGCTCGCGCCGCTGCAGCAGTTCAGCCGCGTGGCAGCCAAGGTCAGTACCCAGGACCTGACGCACCGTTTGTCGCTGGACAACCTGCCCAAGGAATTGGGCGAGCTGGCCGAAGGCATCAACTTCATGCTGCATCGCCTCGACGCCGGTGTGCAGCAGCTGTCGCAATTCTCCGATGACCTCGCCCACGAACTGCGCGCGCCACTGACCAACCTGATGGGCAAGGCCCAGGTGACCCTGTCCCGCGAGCGTCCCGGCGAAGCCTACAAGGCCGGGCTGGAATCCTGCGCCGAGGAAATGGAACGCCTGTCGCGCATCGTCTCCGACATGCTGTTTCTCGCCCAGGTCAGCCACCCCGCTGCACGGGCGGGTTTCGACGCGGTGTCGCTGGGTGCCGAAGCGCAGCGGGTAATGGCGCTGTTCGCCCTGAGCGCCGAAGACAAACGCGTGACCCTGAGCCTGCGCGGCGACGCCTGGATCAAGGGCGATCGCCTGATGATCCAGCGGGCGATTTCCAACCTGCTGTCCAACGCGATTCGCCATACGCCCGAGGGCTCCACGGTGTTGCTGCTGGTGGAAAGCTACGACCACAGCGTCTCGCTGTCGGTGGGCAACCCCGGCCGTGGCATCGAAGCTCACCACCTGCCACACCTGTTCGAACGCTTTTACCGCGCCGACAGCAGCCGTACCCGCGCCGAGGGCGGCACGGGGCTGGGGCTGGCCATCGTGCAGTCGATCATGCGCCTGCATCAGGGGCACGCCGACGTCAGCAGCCAGCCCGGGCGCTTTACGCGCTTCGACCTGGTGTTTCCTCTTCCTTGCGATGCGCCCACTGGTACAGCGCCGGCAGCACCAGCAAGGTCAGTAGCGTAGAAGAGATAATCCCGCCGATCACCACCGTCGCCAACGGGCGCTGCACTTCGGCGCCGGTGCCGGTGGCCAGGGCCATGGGGATGAACCCGAGGGAGGCCACCAGCGCAGTCATCAACACCGGGCGCAAACGGGTCAACGCGCCTTCGTGGATCGCCACCGACAACGAACGCCCCTCCTCGCGCAGGTTGCGGATGAAGGCAATCATCACCAACCCGTTGAGCACCGCCACGCCGGACAAGGCAATAAAGCCCACCCCCGCCGAGATCGACAGCGGAATATCCCGCAGCCACAGCGCCATGATCCCACCGGTCAAGGCGAACGGAATCCCGGTGAACACCAGCAGCCCGTCCTTGAGGTTGTTGAACATCATGAACAGCAACCCGAACACCAGCAGCAGGGCGACCGGCACCACGATGCGCAAGCGCTCGGAGGCTTCCTTCAACTGCTCGAACTGGCCACCCCAGGTGGTCCAGTAACCCGCCGGCACTTTCACCTGCGCGCTGATCGCCGTTTCGGCCTCTGCCACGAACGAGCCAATATCACGCCCGCGCACGTTGGCGCTGACGATCACCAGGCGCTTGCCATTTTCGCGGCTGATCTGGTTCGGGCCGAGGACCAGGTCCAGGCTGGCAACCTGGGACAAGGCGATAAACCCCAACTGCCCGGCCGCGTTACCCGCCAGCGCCGGCACCGGAATCAACAGCCGCGACAGGCCGTCGATATCGGTGCGCAGTGCGTCGGACAAACGCACGACCATGTCAAAACGACGGTCGCCTTCGTACAACGTACCGGCCTGGCGCCCTCCCACGGCAACCGCAATGGTGTCCTGCACATCGCCGACATTCAGGCCAAAGCGCGCGGCCTTGTCACGGTCGATATTGATGGTCAGCACCGGCAGGCCGGAGGTCTGTTCCACCTTCACCTCCGAGGCGCCCTCGAGCTTTTGCAGGGTCTCGGCGATTTCCCCGGCCGTCGCGTTCAGCACCGCCATGTCATCGCCGAAGACCTTCACCGCCACGTCGCTGCGCACCCCGGATATCAGCTCGTTGAAACGCAGCTGGATCGGTTGCGACAGTTCATACGCACTGCCCGGCACAATCGCACTGGCGCGCTGGATATCGGCGATCAGGGTTTCGCGGGACTTGTTCGGATCCGGCCATTGGTCCTTCGGCTTGAGCATCACATAGCTATCGGAAATGTTCGGCGGCATCGGGTCCGAGGCAATTTCGGCGGTGCCGGTACGCGCAAATACCCGCAGGATTTCCGGCACCTGGGCCATCAGGGTTTTTTCCAGTTGCTGCTGCATCTGCACCGATTGCGTCAGGCTGGTGCCGGGCACGCGCAAGGCCTGCTGGGCAAAGTCGCCTTCGCTGAGGCTGGGGATGAATTCGCTGCCCATGCGGCTGGCTACCCAGCCCGAGGCGAGGATGGTCAACACGGCCAGGCCGAACACCAGCGGACGACGCCCCATCACCCAATCCAGGACTGGCGCATACGCCCGGCGCGCGGTGCGCATCACCAGGTTTTCTTCCTCCTTGACCTTGCCGGTGACGAACAGGGCAATCGCGGCCGGCACAAAGGTCACCGACAGAATCATCGCACCCAGCAAGGCAATCACCACGGTGAAGGCCATGGGGTGGAACATCTTCCCGGCCACGCCGGTGAGGGCGAAGATCGGCAGGTACACGACCATGATGATCAGTTGCCCGAAGATCAACGCGCGGCGGGCCTCCTTGGCAGCGGCAAACACTTCATGCAGGCGCTCGCTGCGGGTCAGCAGGCGGCCGTGACGCTGCTGCGCATGGGCCAGGCGGCGGATGGCGTTTTCGACGATCACCACCGCGCCGTCGACAATAATGCCGAAGTCCAGCGCACCGAGACTCATCAGGTTGGCGCTGACCCGGTTGGTGAACATCCCGGTAAAGGTGAACAGCATCGCCAGGGGAATCACCATCGCGGTGATCAGCGCCGCACGGATATTGCCCAGAAACAGGAACAACACCGCCACCACCAGCAGCGCACCTTCGAAGAGGTTTTTCTTGACGGTGGCGATGGCTTTTTCGACCAGGTCGGTGCGGTCATACACGGTGACGGCCACCACCCCTGCGGGCAGCGAGCGATTGATGCTCTCGAGTTTTTTCGCCACCGCCTGGGACACGCTGCGACTGTTTTCGCCGATCAACATGAACACCGTGCCCAGCACCACTTCACGGCCGTTTTCGGTGGCCGCGCCGGTGCGCAATTCACGGCCGATCTCGACCTGGGCGACATTGCGCACCCGGATCGGCGTGCCCTCCACGCTGGTGATGACGATGTTGGCGATGTCGTCGATGGACGCCACTTGCCCCGGCGCCCGGATCAGCAACTGCTCGCCGCTGCGCTCGATATAACCGGCGCCGACGTTGGCATTGTTGCGTTCAAGCGCCGTGACCAGGTCGCTCAAGGTCAGGTTGTAGGCCGCCAGGCGCTTGGGGTCGGGGGCGATCTGGTATTCCTTGGCAAAGCCGCCGATGGTGTTGATTTCGGCCACTCCGGGCACGTTGCGCAGTTGCGGCTTGATGATCCAATCCTGGATCACCCGCAGGTCCGTCGGCGTGTACGGCGTGCCGTCTTCCTTGAGTGCGCCGTCTTCGGCCTCGACGGTCCATAGGAAAATTTCGCCGAGGCCGGTGGAAATCGGCCCCATCGCGGTCTCGATGCCGGCCGGCAATTGTTCGCGGGCGGTCTGCAGGCGCTCATTGACCAACTGGCGGGCGAAGAACAGGTCGGTGCCGTCCTTGAAAATCACCGTCACCTGCGACAGGCCCGAGCGCGACAGCGAGCGGGTCTGCTGCATGCCGGGCAACCCGGCCATGGCGGTCTCGATGGGAAAGGTGATGCGCTGCTCGGTTTCCAGCGGCGAAAAACCCGCCGCCGCCGAGTTGATCTGCACCTGCACGTTGGTGATGTCGGGCACCGCGTCGATCGGCAGTTTCTGATAGCTGGCGATGCCGACACCGGCCATCAGCAGCACCGCCAGCAGCACGATGATGCGCTGCTCGATGGCGAATTGGATAAGGCGCTCAAACATGAGAAATCACTCGCGGGATCAATGGGCGTGCTCGGCCGAGCCCTTGCCCAGTTCGGACTTGAGGATGAAGCTGCCAACCGTGGCCACTTGCGCCCCGGCATCGAGGCCTTGACGCACTTCGACGTAGCCGTTTTCACTCAGGCCGAGTTCGAGATGGCGCGTGATAAAACCGTCCGGGGTACGCACGAATACCGACGGTTTGTCCTCGACGGTCTGGATCGCCGTTTGCGGCACGGTGACCTTGGCCTGGTAGGTGTCGGTGGCCAGTTGTACCGTCACGAACAACCCGGGGCGCCAGGCGTCGTCGGGGTTGGGTACCGTCACACGCACGGTGGCGGTGCGCGTCTGCTCGCCGAGTAAATTGCCGACATAAGCCACGCTGCCGATTACCTCGGTGCCCATTTCGGTGGAGCTGACTTTCACCGGTTTGCCGAGCCGGACCTTGTTCAAATCCTTGGGAAACACGCCGAAGGTGACCCACACCTGGGACAGGTCCGAGAGGGTAAACGCGTTGCTGGTTTCGCTGACCACCTCGCCGACACCCAGGTGTTTTTCCACCACCACACCGGCGAAAGGCGCCCGCAATTCATAGCGGTTGCCGCCCACCAGCACGGCGCTGCCGCTGAGGGCCGTCATCTTCTGGCGGGCATTGTTCAGGGCGATTTCGGCCTCTTGCAGGGTTTGGCGCGCCAGCAGGTAGTCCTGCTCGGCGGAAATCTTGTCCTGCCACAATTGCCGCTCGCGCTGGAAGGTCGTGCGCGCCAGTTCGACCCGCCGCTCACTGGCGGCCAGCTCACTGCGCTGATCGGAAATCTGCTGGCTGGCGATCACCGCCAGCAGCTCGCCTTTCTTCACCGATTGCCCGAGATTGACCCGCACCGACTCCACTACCCCGGCCGCACGCGGCACGATATGCGAGGTGCGGTCCTCGTCGAAGCGCACCTCTCCCGGCAGCGTCAGCAACGTGCTGATCTGCCGGGGCTGGGCCTGGGCGAGCTGAATGCCGGCAGCTTCGATTTGCTGCTCGGTGAGTTCAAGTTTGCCTTCCTCTTCCTCGGCGCCGGCCACGCCAGACAGCATCAGGCCCAGGGCGACGGCAAGCGCCACGCCGTGTCGTTTGTTCATAAGCCACTCCAGAAAAAATCAAAACCGGGCGAGGTCGCCGTAAATCCGTTCGATACGCACCCAGGCCTCGGTGGCCTGGGCGGTTGCCGTGAGGTATTGGGTGCGGGCCGCAATCAGCGTGCGCTGGGCGTCCAGCACCTCGAGGAAGTTGAACTTGCCCATTTCAAAGCCCCGCGTGGCGCTGTCCACCGCGCTTTGCGCTGCTGGCAGGATCTGCTGGTTGAACGCGCGCACTTCGGTATTGGCGGTGTGCCACAGGTCCAGGGCCTGGCGGATTTCAGTGCGCAAGCGCAGTTCGGCGGCGTTACGCAGGTCGCGGGCCTGGTCGGCGCGGCGGCTGGCGGCGAGGACATTGCCCTGGTTGCGATTGAACAGCGGGATCGGCATCGACACGCCCACCAGGTTGACCCGCTCGCGCACGCTGGCGTCGTACTGGCTGCCGATGGACACATCCAGGTCGGGAATACGCTGGGCTTTTTCCAGGCCCACGCTGGCTTCGTTCTGCAGGATCTGCAGTTCGGCCAGGCGCAACTCGGCGGTCTGTTCCAGGCGCGCGAGCAATTGATTCGCCGGCGGTAATGAAGGGGTGGACTGAGGCTGTGTGGCGACGGCCTGGAAGTCGGTCGACGCGCTGCCGGTACTCGCGGCCAGACGGCGGTAGGCGTCGGTGAGGCCCATCTGCGCGCGGTTGAGTTCGAGGCGGATCTCTGACAGCTGCACCTGGGCGCGCGTGGCCTCCACCGGCGAAGACTTGCCAGCGCTGACGCGGCCGTTGGCGACCACCAGGCCACGCTCGGCCAATGCCATGGAACGTTGCGCCAGGTCGAGGCGTTCCTGGGCGCGAAGGGCGCCGTAATAGCTGTCGATCACCTCGGCGCGCAGCATGTTGCGCCGCTGCTCCAGGGTCAGCGCCGCGGCGTCCTGGGCGCGCGTGGCCACGTCAATGCGTGCACCGCGCTTGCCGCCCAACTCGAGGGTCTGGCTCAGTTTGATCGTGGTGGTGCGCGTATCGCGCCGCGTGTCTTCGGCATCCCAGGACGCCACCGGGTTGGGGATCAAGCCCGCCTGCTGACGACCGCCTTCGGCGATGTCGATGTCCCACTGCGCGGCGGCAAGGTCAGGGTTATTGGCGAAGGCGGTTTGCAGCGCTGCATCGAGGGTGAGGGTCTGCGCCTGGGCCACCGCAGCGACGCCCCACAACGCCACCGCCCCCAACAGTGTTCTAACAGAAATTGCCATAACGAAAGTTCCACGCCCATGAAGTCGCTGAGGTTTCCCAGCGGGGGGCAATGTAGCTTTCGGTACTTATCAGGGCGGTGGGCAGAACATTACAAATCCGTTAGCCAGGATCAGGCGTGCACCTCGTCATGTTCGTCATGCGCAAAACCGTCGCCTTCGACTTGGACGGTAGCGTGGGAAATATCGAATTGTTCATGCAGCATTTCCGTCACCTGGCTGAGGATCTTGTGCTCAGTGTCCAGCGCCAAATCGGTCACCAGATGTGTGCTCAGCACGTTTTTGCCGCTGGTCAGCGCCCAGATGTGCAGGTCATGCACATCCTTGACCCCGGGAATGGCGCGAATGGCCTGCTCCACCTGGTCGATATCGATACCGTCCGGCACGCCTTGCAGCAGTACATTCATGCTTTCCTTGAGCAAGCTCCAGGTGCGCGGCAGTACCCAGAAGCCGATGGCTGCCGCCACCAGCGAGTCGACCCAACCCCAGCCCGTCAACATGATCACCACCGCCGCGATCATCACGCCGATGGAGCCGAGCATGTCGCTCCAGACTTCCAGGTAGGCGCCCTTGACGTTCAAGCTCTCGCCGCTGGCAGCGCTGAGCAGGCGCATGGCAATCAGGTTGACGATCAGCCCCAGCACCGCAATCACCAGCATGCCGGTGGACTGGATTTGCGCAGGTGCCTGTAGCCGTTGATAGGCCTCATACAGAATGTAAAACGCCACGGCGAAAAGCAGCAGTGCATTGAAAGCGGCTGCCAGGATTTCAAACCGCGCATACCCAAAGGTGCGCTTGCGGTCGGCGGCGCGCTTGGCGACCTGGATGGCCACCAGCGAAATCGCCAGGGCCAGGGCGTCGGTCATCATGTGGGCTGCGTCGGACAGCAGCGCCAGGCTACCGGTGACAAAGGCGCCGATGACTTCGGCAATCATGAAGCTGGTGGTCAGCCCCAGGGCGAACCATAACTTGCGCTCGTGGCCCGCGCGGACTTGGGCGTGGCTGTGTCCTGCACTCATGAGCAACCCTCGTGATGTTGTTGGCGGCAGGCGCTGGCGTGCCGGCTCCCACAGGTGTGTGGGTGAGCATAGAGCTATAGGCCCGACTCATTGCCATAGGTTGCACAATTGTCATCGGCGGGCCATTGGCACGTTATTGTCGAGCGCACCAAAATCGCACAGGTACGCTCTGGAACCGTTGTATCAGGTATGCTTTTCGAGCAGGAAACAAAAAGAAACAATTTCCCCAACCTGTTCGATAAGGAGTCCCGTTTTGGAGTTATCGACTGCCGCGTGGATGGTTCACGACACCCGCCTCATGTTCTGCGTCCTGTTGGCCATCGCCAGCATCATCGTGCTGATCAGCGCGACCAAGTTGCCACCATTTCTGTCGATCCTGATCGGCACCTTTATCGCCGGGGTCGGTGCCGGACTGCCGCCGGAAGAAGTGGCCAAGGCCTTCAGCAAAGGCGCCGGGGCGATCCTCGGTGAAGCAGGGATCATCATTGCCCTGGGCTCTATGCTCGGCGCATTGATGGCGGAATCCGGCGCCGCCGACCGCATCGCCACCACCCTGCTGGGGTTGGGCAAAGGCAAGTCGCTGCCATGGGTGATGGCGCTGGTGGCGATGGTGATCGGGCTGCCGTTGTTCTTCGAAGTGGGCCTGGTGATGATGGTGCCGATCATCTTTGTGATGGCCAAGCGTTCGAACCAGCCGCTGCTGAAAATCGCCATCCCGGCGCTGGCGGGCATGACCACCCTGCACGCCTTGATGCCACCGCACCCCGGGCCGCTGATTGCAGTGAGCGCGTTGCACGCCGACCTCGGCCTGACCATGCTGCTGGGCTTCTGCCTGGCGGTGCCGGCGGTGATCCTCGCCGGCCCGCTCTACGGCAACTGGCTGTCCAAGCGCCTGCACGTGGATGAGCCGGCCGACATCGGCGCGCTGTTCAGTGCACCGCCCAAGGCGCCGCGCCAGCCGAGTTTTGGCGTGTCGCTGTTGATCATTCTGTTGCCGGTGATTCTGATGCTCGGCAGCACCTTGGCCAAAGTCGCCCTGCCGGCGGAAAGCACCGTGGGCCTGACCCTGAAATTCCTCGGTGAACCGCTGATCGCCCTCGGCCTCGCGGTGATAGCCGCCGTGATCTGCCTGGGCTGGGCCGCCGGCATGCCGCGCGCCGAAGTCGGCAACACCCTGCGCAAGGCCCTCGCGCCCATCGCCGTGTTGCTGCTGACCATCGGCGCCGGCGGCGGCCTCAAGCAAACCCTGCTCGACGCTGGCGTCAGCCAGACCATCAGCAAAGTCGCCGAAGGCGCCCACATGCCGTATCTGTTGCTGGCCTGGTTGATTGCCGTGGCGTTGCGCCAGGCCACCGGCTCGGCGACGGTCGCCACGACCACCACCGCCGGTATTCTCGCGCCGATGATGGCCGGGTTGGCCGCCACCCAGAGTTCATTGGTGGCACTGGCGATTGGCGCCGGCTCGGTGTTCTTCTGCCACGTCAACGACGCCGGGTTCTGGATGGTGCGTGAGTACTTTGGCCTGCAGTTGAAGCAGACGATCTGGGTGTGGTCGGTGTTGCAGACGATTGTGTCGGTCGTCGGCCTGATCGGTACCCTGCTGCTCTGGCACTTTTTGACCTGAGTTTCAGCCAACCAGGGTGTGGCGCTTGCCGAACAGCGCCACACTTCCCACCCCCACCGCGCCCATCACCACGCAATACCCCACGCAAATCCAAGGGCTGGTTGGCATCAGCGCAATCAGCAGCAGCGGCGTAGTGCTCGCCCACAGTGCATAGGCGATGTTGTAGGTGAAGGAAATTCCCGACACCCGCACTGGCGCCGGAAACAGCCCGACCATCACCGACGGCACCGCGCCCACCACCCCGCAACTCAAGCCCGCCACGGCGTAGGCCGCGCCGAGCCACACACCCCCGTTGATCAGGCTGGCGTAGAGCAGCGCGACCCCCAGCGGCAGCAACAGGCTGTAGACCCGCACCGCGCGCCAGGCGCCGATGCGGTCCACCAGCAGGCCGGCGAGGATGCAGCCGATGTTCAGGAAGACGATGCCCAGTGCGCTCAAGGCGAAGGTGTGGCTGGGGCTCATGCCGAAGGTTTTCTGCATCATGGTCGGGGTGATGACCACCAGCACGACCACGGCCGAGGTGAGCACGCAGGTGAGGACCATCGCCGGCAGCAGCACGGCGCGATGGTCGCGCAGTACCGTGCGCAGCGGCAGTTCGGCAGCCGCGTGGCGGCGGGCCTGCATTTCGAGGAATACCGGGGTTTCACTCAGCCAGCGGCGCAGCCACACGCCAATCACGCCGAACACACCGCCGAGCAGGAAGGGAAAACGCCAGGCGTAGTCGAGGATTTCGGCCGGGGTGAAGACTTGCGCCAGCAGCGTCGCGGTCAGCGCACCGAGCAGGTAGCCAAAGGTCAGGCCGGCCTGCAGGAAGCCCAAGGCGTAGCCGCGATGGTGCGGCGGCGCGTGCTCGGCGACGAACGTCCAGGCGCTGGGGACTTCACCGCCGACCGCGGCGCCTTGCAGCACCCGCAGCACGAGCAGGATCAGCGGCGCGAAATAACCGATTTGCGCGTAGGTGGGCATGATCCCGATCAGCAGGCAGGGCAACGCCATCATCAGGATGCTCAGGCTGAACACGCGCTTGCGCCCCAGGTGGTCGGCAAAGTGCGCCATCAGGATGCCGCCCAGCGGGCGTGCCAGGTAGCCGGTCACGAAGATCCCGAAGCTTTGCAGCAGGCGCAGCCACTCGGGCATTTCCGGCGGGAAAAACAGCTGGCTCAGGGTCAGCGCGAAGAATACGAAGATGATGAAGTCGTAGATTTCCAACGCGCCACCGAGGGCGGCCAGGCCCAGGGTTTTGTAGTCGGAGCGGGAAAAACGCTGCGCCTGTGGAGAAAAGGTGGCAGTCATGTGATGGCTCGGCAGACAAACAAAATGGCGTGCAGGTTATGAGCTGGGCCGGATGATGGCAATCGCGGCAGATATATTTGTTTTCCTCATGGATCGATGAAGATAACTGCATTCCCATATGAATGGCCGTAGCGGAACATGCCGTAAAACTGCCAACACCATAATAAATACAAGAGGAAAGACTCGTGGCCGATGCTATCGAAGAAAGCCGCTATGCCCGATTTGCCCTGCGTTGTTCCAATTTCGCCGAACGCTGGTTCCCCGACTCCTGGGTGTTCGCCGCCCTCGCCGTGATCATCGTCGCCGTGGCGACCCTGGGCATGGGCGCCGCGCCGACCGAGGCCGCCAAGGCCTTTGGTGATGGGTTCTGGAGCCTGATTCCGTTCACCATGCAGATGGCCTTCGTGGTAATCGGCGGCTACGTGGTTGCCAGCTCGCCGCCGGCGGTCAAGCTGATCGACCGCCTGGCGCGCATCCCGAAGAACGGCCGCTCCGCCGTGGCCTGGGTGGCGTTGATTTCGATGGTGGCGTCGCTGCTCAACTGGGGCTTGTCCCTGGTGTTCGGCGGTTTGCTGGTGCGCGCACTGGCGCGTCGTACGGACTTGCGCATGGACTACCGCGCAGCCGGTGCGGCGGCCTATCTGGGCCTGGGCGCGGTGTGGGCGCTGGGGCTGTCGTCGTCGGCCGCGCAACTGCAGGCCAACCCGGCCAGCTTGCCGCCGTCGATCCTGTCGATCACCGGGATGATCCCGTTCACCGAGACCATCTTCCTGTGGCAATCCGGCGTGTTGCTGCTGGCGCTGATCGTGGTCTCGCTGATCATCGCCTACGCCACCGCCCCGGGCCCGAACAGCGCGCGTGACGCCAAGGCCTGCGGCGTCGACCCGGCCTTCAACCTGCCCAAGCCGCAGCCTCCCACTCGCCCGGGCGAATGGCTGGAACACAGCCCACTCCTGACCATCCTGCTGGCGCTGCTGGCGGCCGGCTGGCTGTTCCATGAGTTCTCGACCAAACCGGCGATCAGTGCGATCTCCGGGCTGAACACCTACAACTTCCTGTTCATCATGGTCGGCGCCCTGCTGCACTGGCGCCCGCGCAGCTTCCTCGACGCAGTGGCCCGCGCCGTGCCGACCACCACCGGGGTGCTGATCCAGTTCCCGCTGTACGGCTCGATCGCCGCCCTGATGACGGTGGTCAAGGGCGGCGACGGCCAGACCCTGGCGCACCATATCTCGACTTTCTTCACCTCCATCGCCTCCCATGACACCTACGCCCTGCTGATGGGCGTGTACTCGGCGGTGCTGGGCTTCTTCATCCCGTCGGGCGGCGGCAAGTGGATCATCGAAGCGCCCTACGTGATGCAAGTGGCCAACGACCTGCAATACCACCTGGGCTGGTCGGTGCAGATCTACAACGCGGCCGAGGCGCTGCCGAACCTGATCAACCCGTTCTACATGCTGCCGCTGCTCGGGGTATTGGGGCTGAAGGCGCGAGACTTGATCGGCTTTTCGTTCGTGCAACTGCTGGTACACACGCCGCTGGTATTGTTCCTGCTATGGGCGCTCGGGACGACACTGAAATATCTACCCCCTGTCATCCCTTAGGTCACAGCTACAAGCTTCAAGCTTCAAGCCTCAAGCCTCAAGCCTCATGCTGGTAGCTTGTAGCTGACTTAATTCCGTCACATTGCGTTGCTACCGTCCTGCGAAATATCTTGCAACAATCTCTAGCAAGGACTCCCCGCAATGAGTGACGAGCACGAAGACCGCCCTGCCCCAGATTCCGCAGCCCAACCGCCGGTAGACACCAGCCGCCGGCGCTTCCTCGGGGGCGCGGCGGTATTGGGGGTCGGCGCGACCTTGAGTGCTTGTGGCAATACCGGCGAAGCCCCGGGCAAGCCGGTGACGCGGCCACTGACCCCGCAGGAGTTGGATAAGGCGTTGCGCGACCAGGTGAAAACCGTGGTGGTGATCTACGCCGAGAACCGCAGCTTCAACAACCTGTTTGCGGATTTCCCCGGCCTGGAGAAGCCGCTGTCGGCCCTTTCCGCCGCCCAATACCAGCAGCGCGATCGCGATGGCAATCTGTTGACCACCCTGCCCCCGGCTTGGGGCGGCGTGCTGCAAGTCGGCCCGCAAAGCGTGGATGGGGTGACTTACCCCAACGAGGTGCAGTTCCAGGAAAACCTGCCCAACGCGCCGTTCGCCCTCAAGGGTCCAAATGCCGAGGACCTGCCCCTGAGCCTGGTGACCCGCGACTTGTGGCACGTGTTCTACCAGAACCAGATGCAGATCAACGGCGGCAAGAATGACGGTTTCGTCGCCTGGGGCGATTCCGGCGGCCTGGTGATGGGCCATTACGCGCAGAGCCGCTATTCCCTGCGCCTGTGGGACGTGGCTAAGGAGTTCGTGCTCTGCGATAACTTCTTCCAGGGCGCGTTCGGCGGCTCGTTCCTCAACCACCAATACCTGATCAGCGCGACCGCGCCGTTTTATCCAAATGCCGCGCAATCGGTGGCCAAGGCGCAGATTGCCACGCTGCAAAGCGAGGACCCCACCGACCCGCGCCTCAAGCCGCTGGACAAGTCCCCGGCCAGCGCCATGACCGGCCCGCCGCAGTTCGGCCCCAGTGCGCTGACGCCGGACGGCTACGGCGTGAACACCTTGGCTCCGCCCTACTGGCCGACCTGGATCCGCGACCCGGAAAACCCGGACTATTCCAAACCCGACCTGCCCAACGTGCTGGTGCCGCAAACCCACGAGCACATCGGCGACAAGCTGTCGGAAAAGAACATCGACTGGGCCTGGTACGCCGGCGCATGGCAGGCCACGCTGGAGCAGTTCAAGGATTCGGGCGGCATCCCGAAAATCCCCAACTTCCAGTATCACCACCAGCCGTTCAACTACTTCAAGCAGCAAGGCCCCGAGCACCGCGCAGAGCGTGACAAGCGTCTGCGTGACGGCGGCTTGGGCGATGAGTCCAGCACCAACAAGTTCTTCGCCGACGCCCAGGCGGGCAAGCTGCCGGCCGTGAGTTTCTACAAGCCGCAGGGCAACCTGAATATGCACGCCGGCTATGCCGACGTGGCCTCGGGCGACCGGCATATCGCCCGTGCGTTGAAGGTGTTGCAGGAAAGCCCGCAGTGGAAAAACATGGTGGTGGTGGTGACAGTCGATGAAAACGGCGGCTGGTGGGACCACGTGGCGCCGCCCAAGGGCGACCGCTGGGGCCCGGGCACGCGGATTCCAGCACTGGTGGTCTCACCCTTTGCTCGCAAAGGCACGGTCGACCATACGGTCTACGACACCGCGTCGATCCTGCGGCTGATTACGCGGGTTTTCCAGTTGGAGACGCTCGACGGTCTCAAGCAGCGCGATGACGCGATGATCGCCCGCGGCCAGAAACCCATGGGTGACCTGAGCAATGCATTGCAGTTCAACGTGTAGGTTTCTTATCCAATAGCGACACGCCTGGCGATTTAGCACGCGTTTTCCTGGTCAGCCGCTACTGTTTGAGGGGTGGCGCTTTCATCCCGCGCAGACGGGCCTTCGCTGACAAGGAATCAAGCATGTTTAAACCGACCAGGCTGTCCTGCACCCTGGCCGCACTGCTGGCGAGTGCGGTCGTACAGGCTGATATCGAGGTACCACTGGGCAGCACGCAACGCGTCACCCAGTTGTTCGCCTTCCCCAACAATTGCAACGTGATCTGCTTTCGGCCATGGACGCTGGAGCAGACCGTGGAGCATTACCTGAACCAGAGCCTGCAGCGTGACGGTTACAGTCGGGCCAAGGTCAGTGTGAAGACGCATGACGGCCAGGTCTCGGCCACCTTCAGCGGTGTGCCCGACGACTATGGCAAGCCACTCACCGCACTGCTCGACACCGCCGACCTCGCCTACCAGGGCGCCAGCAAGCTCAACAGCGACGGCAAGTGGGCCTACAACTGGTACCTGTTCCTGCCGCTGGGCATGGCCCTGGAAAAGCGCAAGAGCATCGAGTTGCTGCACTTCCCTCCGGATTACTCGCTGACCCTGGCCCAGGACTACCTGGAATCGGCCACCTCCGACCGCTGGGCCACGTTGCTCACCGACAATGGCGTGCCGGCCGGCGAAACCCCGGCCTACCAGACCATCATCGATATCGCGCCCATTGCAGCCCCTTCCACGGCGGGCAAGGACCTGGAAAACGTCTATGGCTACTTCACCGACTACCAGACGCGCATGGTCCGGGAGCTGAGCCTGCCGGCCAACGGCTCGTTACCGATGGTGGCGTTCGGTTCGCCGGTGCGCGCCTGGGTCAAGCAACAATACGGGCCGTCCGTGGCGGTACTGGGCCTTGTGCAGATCAGCCCGGCCGCAGGCAAGAGTGTCTCGGTACTGGGCGCCAATCACCCGAGCTACATCTGGTATGCGGCGGACCCGGCCAGCTATGACGGCAATGAACAGAAAGCCGATGAAGCCGGCCTGACGGTGATGGGCCAGGACCTGAGCGCAGCCTGCTGGCAGGCCGGGATGGGCCAGAAACCGGCGAGTGATCCCAATGTGCTGCTCAAGGCCTGCATGAACACGTGGCAGGTCACGCGCAAGGAGCAGACCTGCGAGCTGTTCTATACCTCGGTGCGCAACCTGTCGCCGGAAAAGGCGAATGCCAAATGCGCCACGCCCGCGATCAAAGCGCAGCTCAGGCAGCTGAAGAATGCCGCCCCCGCCCCGGAAATAAGCGTCCCCGCCCTATAAACCGCACAAAAAAAATCCGCTGGCTACTGTCAGGTTTGACAGTAGCCAGCGGATCGATCTTCGGCGAATCTTGTGCCGCCCCCATCTGCTGCAAGACTGGTAGTCAGCCACCATCCGCAGGTCCATGCAGCCCACCAAGGAGAGTCATGAAAACTCAGGCCATGGATAAGGCTAAAACGGCGGCAAATGACTGCCTGTACCCCTTCAAGACACTGCTCGTTGAGCAAGGCTATCCGTCGTACCAGCATTTCCAGGTCATGCAGGGTAGCGACAGTACCGGCAGCGGGGTCAAGGCACGCATCGCGTTTGACGGGCGCATGCGAATTGCCCAGGTCTCCGGCTACGCCGTGAGCGAGCGGCGCCCGCACACGTTGCAACTGTCGCCGCGCATCCATTTATACGACTGCTGGTTCTGCGGCCTGCTCAGGCACTCGTGCAATCCGAATGTGTTTTTCGACACCACCTACCTGGAACTCTGGACCGTACAGCCCATAGGCGCCGGCACCCTGTTGACCCTGGATTACGCCAGCACCGAGGATGCGTTGTTCCGGCAGTTCAAGTGCCAATGCGGCGAACTGAACTGCCGGGGCTGGATCACCGGTCGCGACGAACCCCTGAATGCCGAGGGCCAGCAGTTCATGGTGCAGTGGCGCGAGCGCAAACGGCCTTAGGCTTCGCCCAAGGGGCGCAGGCGATACTGCGGCGGCAGTTGCTCTAAACCACTGATGGTGGTGTTCAAGCTCTTCCAGCGGCCGTCCTTGATGCCATAGATGCAGCCATGGATCGACAGGCTCTGCCCACGGTGCCAGGCATTTTGCACAATGCTGGTGTGGCCGACGTTGGCGACTTGCTGGATCACGTTGAGCTCGCACAGACGGTCGACGCGCTCCTCTTCGGTAGGCAACTGCGCCAGCACGTCACGGTTTTCGTAGTAGAGGTCGCGAATGGTGCGCAACCAGCCATCGATCAGGCCGAACTGGCGGTCCTGCATCGAGGCGCGCACGCCGCCGCAGCCATAATGGCCAGTGACGAGGATGTGTTTGACCTTGAGTACGTCGACGGCGTACTGGATCACCGACAGGCAATTGAGGTCGGTGTGCAGCACCACGTTGGCCACGTTGCGGTGCACGAACAGATCGCCCGGCAGCATGCCGACGATCTCGTTGGCCGGTACGCGGGCGTCGGAGCAGCCGATCCACAGGTATTCCGGGGTCTGCTGGCGGGCGAGCTTGGCGAAGAATTCGGGATCTTCCTGTTTGATCGCATCCGCCCAGCGTTCATTGTTATCAAGCAGGTCTTGTAGTTCGTTCATCAGGGAAAGCCTCAGGAATGATGCGCAGCTTTGACAGACGACCGCTCGTCCGGGTCACGCCGCCGCGAAAGAATACCGATTGCCAATTAGCTTGAATCTTTAGCGAACGACGCCTGTCCACACACTATAAGCCCCACAGTATGAGGATTGGCCATGACTGAATCACGACGTCCCTACGGCGCTACGCAGCCGGAACCGATTGATGACAACGAAGACCGCATGGGCGAGATGCGCGAGCTGGACTTTGACCAGGAAGAGCCGACGGCGGAGATCGGCGAGGAAATCCCCCGCCGTGAGCGTGAGCACCTGATGCCCGACGAGCGGGTGCGCGAGGCCGGATTGACCGGGGCTTCAACCGATGATCATGAGTCGACGGACGATGACATGAGCCCGGAGACGCTGATCCATGAGGACGGCGCGCGGGATGCCCAGGAAGCCGGCGAAGGTGAGCAGGCGGATTGGGACCTGAGCATCGTCGATGAAGACGAGATTGGCGGCGGCAATGGCCTGGATGAGGCTGAGCTGGCGGATATCGACCCGGTAGACGGCAACCGCTGATACACCGTCAACCTGTAGAAGCCCGGCTTGCCGGCGAGTGCGTCGTTGAGATCGCCATCGCCGGCAAGCCGGGCTCTTGCATCAATCGACCAGGGTGCAGGCCATCACGACCGCATCTTCACGGCCACCCACTGCCGGGTAATAATCCCGACGACGGCCGATTTCATTGAAGCCATAGCGTTCATACAGGCGAAACGCGCCGGTATTGCTGTCGCGCACTTCCAGGAAACATTCGCGGGCATTGGCGGCATAGGCGCGGGACATCAGGTGTTCCAGCAGCGCCAGGCCGAGGCCACGCCCCTGGTTTTCCGGTTTGACGGTGATGTTCAGCAAATGCGCCTCATCGAGGATGATCTGCACCACGCCGTGGCCCACCTGCTGCTCGCCTTCGAACATCAGCCAGATCTGGTACTTGCCCAGCCCGTCGAGAAAGATCCCGCGGGTCCAGGGATGGCTGAACGCCGCGTATTCGATTTTCAGCACGGCGTCGAGGTCAGCCTCGGTCATCGGGCGGAAGGATAAAGCCTCACTCATCGGTTGTTTTCCAGCGCGCCATCAGCCGGCGCATGGCTTGCCAGACATCAGCCTTACGCTGTGGCTCTTCCATTAATAATTCCAGGCCCGGCAGGGCCCACACCGAGCCCAGGCCCTCGACCTGCAGCTCGCGGTACCAGGACTCGGCATTCGCTTCGCCGGCAAACCGTACGGCGGGCAGCCCGATCAGCCACAGGCACACGCAGGGTTCATCCTCCAGGCGCGCCGAGACAAAACCCTGGACAAAATCCCGCGCGGCTTCCGGGCCCTGGTCCATGGTGCCGCGTACCAACAGCGGCCAGCGCACCGGATCGCCGACGATCTGCGGACTGTCGGGCAGGCCGGCGGCGCGCAGCATGTCCTTGAGCAGCATGTAGGCAGGATCGCGCGTCTGGAAACGCTCGCCGGTGGGCAATTCCACCAGCAGCAGGCAACGCCCGGCGCGCAGCAATTGCAGGGCAAAACGCGGCGGCGGCACCACCGCAGCCTTGACCACCGGCGCGGCTTCTTCGGCCACCACCGGCTTGGCCACCGGTGACGGGCGTGGCACTTCGATCTTGGCCCGCTCGACCGCCGCACGCGCCTCGGGAGCGGGCTTGACCACCGCGACCGGCGCGGCAGCCTCCTCGCCGGACGCTTCCAAGGCCTCATAGGGCTCGAACGCCTCCAGCAGCTCGGGCCGCGACGGCGCGGCAAACGGCAGTTCGGTGCGGGGCAGCCAATTGACCACCTGCATGGCGGTCAAGTAAGCGCGACGTCGGGACTCGATAAGCACAGCTCGGCCACTTGTGGATAAGTTAAGAGCGGGGATTCTACCGCTGTTCGGTAACAATCGCCCACTGCGCACTGACCGGCTGTGGATAAATCCCGCGTCCGATGCAGTACAATCGCGACTTTTAATCGCCAACCAGCCGGCCATTCCCATGATCGAACCCAAGCGCGTCCTGCGCGCCCTCGCCGAACACTGGGCCCTACTCGAGCCACTGTGCGAACACTTCGACCAAGGCACCCTGAGCCTCGGCGAGCTGCGTGCGCAACTGGCCGCCCAACAACTGGACAGCACGCCCCAGGACATCACCAGCCTGCTGGACGTGTGGATTCGCCTGGATATCCTGGTGCCTGTCGCCAAGAGCCCGAACCGTTTCGAGCTCAACGCCCAGATCCATGACTTCCTCGCCTATCTTCGCAAGGAGCACCGGCTTGGCCTGTGCCTGGAAATCGAAGCCTACCTGCGCCACCTCGAGCGCCTGGCCGGTTACATCCAGGACGCCTTCGACATCCGTGATGGCCATGACCTGGCCCGCCAACTGCGCCTGCTGGATATGCGCGTGCGCGACGTGCTGAAAAAACTCGCCAACGACGAACAGGCCCTCGCCGCCGTGGCCGACCGCGCCAAGACCAGCGACCGGCAGATCCCGTTGCGCCAGCGCTACGCCGAAGTACTGGCGACCTGGGATGAATACGTCGAACCGATGATCCAGCTGGTGAACGCCGACGGCGCCTTCGAACAAGGCGTGCGCAAGGTCGAGAACGTGCTGTTGCGCATGCTCACCGAGCAGCAGCGCCTCGGCCACCTGGTGGACGACGACATGCTGCTGCGCACCCACGCGCGCATCCTCGAAATGCAGACCAGCGCCCAGCTGACGTTGCGCCATGCCCGCGAGCTGCTGCTGCCGCTGCGCGAAGAAGCGCGCCGGCACAACGCCGTGACCCGTGGCGCGGCGCTGGCCTTGTCGGCCATCCGCCGCAAGGGCCTGGACGCCGTGCCGCAGGCGGCGATGCCGATGTTTACCCGGCCGCAAAGCACCTTCCTCGGCAGCGCCAGCCAGGTCGAGGCCTATGTGTATGCCCTGGCGAATTTCGAGCCGAAACCGGCGCGTTTCCCCAAGGCGCACAAATCCCACAAGGGCGACGCCCAGCGTGCACCGCGCACGGTCAAGGAAATGCTCGAGCGCTGCGAAGACGCGCTGCCGATGCCGGACCTGATGACCTGGCTGCTGGAGCAGGAACCGGACGGTGCCACCGACGAATTGCTGTACTGGTTCTCACGCCTGTCCCGCGAAAAACGCTTCAAGCGCGAACGCCTGGAACGCCGCGATTACCACACGCACGAGCACCAGGTCAGCCTGCGCTCATTCGCCCTGCTCCCGGCTACGCCCGACGCCGCCGAGAACTCTGCGAGCACCGCTAATGTAAGGACTTCGCATGCATCTTGATCTATCCGAACTGTCCCAGCTGGCGCCGATCTTCCGCGAGCTGTTCAAGGGTTACCACGTCAGCCGCCGCGACCCGGAACTGTACGCGCAACTGTCGAACTTCCAGGACCAGTACCGCACGCTGTTCAAGGCCCTGGGCTTTGAGCTGGTGTGTGACACCCGTGGTTTCTACTACTTCGTGCCGGACTCGGCGATTGCCAGCGCACAGGTCAACAAGACTGCCCAGCGCCTGGCGTTGTTCACCTTCATCATCGTCGAGCACCTGGCCGACCAGGGCCGTGACCCGATCGCCGTGCTCGACGGTGGCAGCCTCGGCCGCGATGAACTGCCATCGCTGCTGGAGAAGTACCGCGACCTTTTTATCCAGGCCGAAGTGCAGACCCAGGAAGAGCTCGAAGAAAAAATCATGCGCCGCATGACCCAACTGGGTTTTGCCAGCGAAGACAACGGTATCTATCGCTTCCTGCCGCCGATGCACCGCTTCCTCGATGTGTGCCTGTCGGTGCAACAGGACCGCGACCTCGCCGCCAGCGTGCACAGCGTGTTGCCGCTGCCGGCACCGGTGATCATCGACGAAGACAGCGATGAAAAACTGCTGAAGACCGATGACCCGCTGGATCTCAGCGACTTTGCCGACGAAAGCGAAGAAGACGCCCTGGCCCGCGCCATTGCCGAAGAACAGGAGACCGATGCATGAGCAAGGAACGCTACGGCATCCGCCGCTTTGCCCTATTGAACACCGCCGGCTACAGCTTGGGCCTGTTCCCGCTGGAAGAGCCGCTGTCGGTGTATGGCGCGAACAACCTGGGTAAATCCGCCTCGATCAACGCCCTGCAGTTCCCGATCCTGGCGCGCATGTCGGACATGAGTTTCGGCAAGTACACCCTGGAACAATCGCGGCGCTTTTACTTCGCCACCGACACCAGCTACATCCTCGTGGAAGTGTCCCTGCCCCACGGCCCTCACGTGATCGGCGTGGTCGGGCGCGGTCCGGGCGGCGGTTTCGGTCACCAGTTCTTTGCCTATGCCGGCAAGCTCGACCTGGCGCATTACCAGAAGAACGATACCTGCCTGCGCCAGAAAGAGCTGTTCACCAACCTTGAGCGCGAAGGCCTGAAAGCCTACGAACTCAAGCCGGATGAACTGCGCCGTTTGCTGGTCGGCGGTCATACGTCGATCCCGCTGGACTTGACCTTGATCCCGCTGCGTTCCACCAGCGAGCAGAGCCTGAAGACCTTCCGCGCGCTGTTTATCAACCTGCTGCACATGCGCGAAATCACCGCGGCCAAGCTCAAGCAGCTATTTCTCGATGCATTCGAACACAGCTTGCGTTCGGGCAGCGTGGACTACATCGCGGCGTGCGAAGAAGCCTTCCGCGACGTGCGACGCATGGAACAGGACTACCACTCGCTGGTGGCCGCCGGCCCGCTGGTCGAGGCGCTCTCCAATGGCGTGAAACAGCGCGACATCCTGCGCGGCAAGCTGCATCGGCTGTCGCCGCTGCTGGACTCGCTGCTGGGCACCTGGTCGGACTACGCCAGTGCACGCAAGGAAGAGCTGACGATCCAGGCCGAACACTACCGCAACGAGCAGGATGCGCTGCAGAACGACCAGCGTGGCGGCACCCAGGAGCTGATGCGCCTGGAGCGCGAGATCAGCGGCATCCAGCGCTGGCTGGGTGAGCTGTCGGTGCTCAAGCATCGCTTCGCCCTGGTGGATGACGTCAAGGTGCTCGAGCAGCAACTGCTGGCGGCCAAGGATGCTCACGACGAACTGGCGGGCGCCCTGGCGCAGTCGCGGCAGTTCAGCGCCGAAGATCTCGACGAGCGCTTGCGCGACCTGGAAAAACGCCTGAAGTCGGTCAAGCAGCAGCTCGATCATGCGGACAACAACAGCTACGCCAAACTGCGCGAAGAATTCTCACAGCAGGATGTCGAGCGCCTGATGCGCCTGTTCAACAGTTCGTTGTTCAGCCTGCCATTGGGTGAGCATGGCATCACGCTGGACGAGGACGGGCAGTGGGTCAAATCCCTGGAGCTGATCCTCGATGGCTTCAAGGGCGAGCGCTTCGAAGTGCCGGGCCTGTCCATCGACATCTCGCACATCGAGCCACCGGCCTTGCAGGCCCTGGCGGATCGCGCGGCACTGCGCGACCAGAAAGAGCGCCTGGAAAAAGAACTCAAGCAACTCAAAACCCAGCAGGCCGTAGCCTCTGACCGCGCCGCGAGCAAGACTCAGACCGAGGCGCTGTATCAGCAGGTGCTGGACGCGCAGAAGGCGCTGGAAGACTTCCGCCGCGCGCACACCCTGAGCGCCGAAGAAGACGAGAAACTGGAAAGCCTGGCGCAGATGGAAGCCGCGCAGGATGAGCTGAAGCGCTCCAGTGATGCCTTCACCGAGCGTGTCCAGCAACTGTCGGCCAAGCTGCAACTGGTCGGCCGGCAAATCGGTGATATGGAAGCCAAGCAACGCACCCTCGACGACGCACTGCGCCGCCGCCAGCTGTTGCCAGCAGACTTGCCATTCGGCACGCCGTTCATGGACCCGGTCGACGACTCCATGGACAACCTGCTGCCGCTGCTCAATGACTATCAGGACAGCTGGCAAGGCCTGCTGCGCGCTGATGGCCAGATCGAAGCGCTGTACGCCCAGGTGCGCCTCAAGGGCGTGGCCAAGTTCGACAGCGAGGATGACGTCGAACGTCGCCTGCAACTGCTGATCAACGCCTATGCCCACCGCACCGACGAAGCCCTGACCCTGGGCAAGGCCCGCCGTGCGGCGGTGACCGACATCGCGCGGACCCTGCGCAATATCCGCAGTGACTACGACAGCCTGGAACACCAGCTGGCGCTGTTCAACCGCGAGATCAACAAGCGCCAGGTGTCCAACCTGCAAAGCTTCCGCATCGTGCTGGCGCCGAACAAGGAAGCCCTCAAGCATATCGACCAGATCATCCACAGTGCCGGTCAGTATGAAGAAGGCGAGACCCTGTCGGTGTTCGACCTCAGCCAGAGCGCCGAGCAGGACAACAAGAACGAAGAGGCCAAGGAATACCTGGCCCGCCTGGTGGCCGCCAACCATAACCAGCTGGGCCTCAAGGACCTGTTCGAACTGGCGTTCGAGATCACCAAGGTGCATGGCCAGCCGGTGATCCACACCGACATCGACGGCGCGGCATCCAACGGCACCACCATGACCATCAAGGCACTGACCAACATGTACTTGTTGCTGCACTTGATGGACCGTGACCAGGCCGGGCGCGTGCGCTTGCCGTACTACCTCGACGAGGCCGCGGATATCGATGAAAAGAACCAGGCAGCGCTGCTCGAAACCAGTCTGCAATTGGGCTTTGTGCCGATTCTCGCCAGTGTGAAACCGCAAGTGTCTGCGCAAGTGGCGATCGACCTGGAAGGCGGTAGCGGGCCGAATGGGATCTACATTGATGAGGCGGACTGGAAGTACATCCGTCGTCACGATGTGGTGAAGGCGACGGTGAATGTGCAGGCGGACGAGCCGGAGCTGGATGAAGTCTGATCGGCTGCAGTGAAATGCAAAAAGGCCGCGATCTTATGGATCGCGGCCTTTTTTTTGGTGTTGCTGAGGGTCTCATCGCGGGCAAGCCCGGCTCCCACTGTTGACCGGGTTTTCCTATAGGAATGCAGTCGAATGTGGGAGCCGGGCTTGCCCGCGATAGCCTCGCCTCGGTTTACTTGCCGAGCGGAATTTTAGGCGCCCAAGTCAGCCATTCCTCTTCGAACTTGTCGAACAGCGGAAAGGTTTGCTGCGGCCGTGCGGCGTTGCCCATGCGCTCGCCGTCTGGCGTGGCGAAAGCGATACCGCCGGAGACCAGGGTCTCCAACGACTCGGTGCGTACCGTCGCGCCTTTGAACAGGCCAAAATCGAGACCGAAACCGCTGGTGTTCCAGAAGCGGCTGCCACCGCGTACCAGCGGCGCGTACTTCGGCTCGATCAGGATGTGGATCAGCACGCGGTCGGCGGTCTGGCCCAACTCGTAGCCGGTGACTTTGCCCACGGTGACTTCGCGGTAAGTCACCGGTACGCCTTCTTTCAACGAACCACGCCGTGCGGCACTGAGTGTCAGGCTCAGGCCTGCCTCTTGGTGGACCGCTTCAGGCGGCTGATCCAGCGCGACAAAGCTCTTCTGTGGACCGGCATTTTTCGCCGCCGGCTGCACCTCGATGTACTGCCCGGTAACCAGGGTTTCCAGGTTGGAGGTTTTCATCAGGCCCAGCTCAGGCTTTACCACCCAGAACTGGCTGCCGACACGCGCGATGCGATCCGCCACTTGGGTGATGCGCGCGCTGAGCAGCACCGACTGCAAATCGGCGCTCAGGTCGACGCTCTCGATCTTGCCGACATCCAGGCCTTTGAAACGCACCGGGGTGCCAGGACGCATGCCATCGGCGCGGTCGACCTTGATGGTCACCAGGGTGCCGCGTTGATTGGCGGCCTCGCGATCGGCAAAGAGACGGAAGCGCGGGATGCGCTTTTTCAGCGGCACATTGGGTTCCGGGGTTTCGAAGGCGATACCGCCGGCCATCAAGCTGGCCAGGGATTCACTTTTCACCTGGATGCCGCCAGTGAGCCCGCCGGTCAGGGTGACGCCGCTGGCATTCCAGAAACGCGTCGAGCCGTTGACCAGGTTTTCGTATTCCTTCTCGATATGAACGCCGATCACCAGTTGCTTGTTCTTGCGCGAGAACTGATAGCTCTGCACCGAACCGACCTTGACCTGTTTATAGAGAATCGGGCTACCGACATCCAGGGAGCCGAGGTTGTCAGTGAACAGCACCATGTGCAGGCCTGGGGAACGCAGATCCAGCGGCGGTGCCTTGGCCCGCGCAACGAATTCGCGTTGCGGCGCGCTGCCTTTGTCACCAGGGCGAATGGCGATGTAGTTACCCTTGACCAGGGCTTCCAGCCCGGTGATGCCCGCCAGGGAGATGGAGGGTTTGACCACCCAGAACTGGGTGTCCTGCACCAGGTAGTCTTCGGCCAATGGGTCGAGCGTCAACTCGGCATTGGCGCTGGACAGGTCAGGGTCGATCTTCAAGGTTTTCAGGCTGCCGACCTGGATGCCTTTGTACATGACGGGCGTACGGCCAGCCTGCAGGCCTTCGAAGTCGGTGAGTTTGACCTTGACCTTGATGCCAGCAGCGGCGGCGTCGAAGTCTTCATACAAGCGGAACGGCAGGCTCGGATCAGTCGGCGGGCTGTCCTTGCGGTTCTCCGGCGTGGCGAAGGCAATACCGCCGGCGACGATACTGGAGAGCGATTCACTGCGTACTTTCACGCCGGAAAGGTTGGCGTCGATGCTGATGCCGCTGGCGTTCCAGAAACGTGTGTGTTTGCGCACCAGGCTCGCGTAGGTCGGCTCGATGTAGACCTTGATCTCTACGGTGCTCTGGTCCTCGGAAAGCAGATAGCTTTTGACCTGGCCAACCTGGATCTGTTTATAGAACACTGGACTGCCACGGTTCAGCGAGCCGAGGCGATCGGCCTTGATCGTCAGGTGCAGGCCGGGCTTGGCGTCTGACAACGGCGGCTCTTCGGAGAGCGCCTTGAATTTGCGCGTGGGCTCACCATCACCCGGGCTGGCGGCGATGTAATTACCCGACACCAAGGTTTCCAGGCCTGTAATACCGGCGAGGCTGACACTCGGCTTGACCAGCCAGAAGCGCGTATTGGTCTTGAGATATTGGTCGACGTCCTTGTTCATCTCAATGGTGGCAATCACCCCACGGTTACTGCCCTCGTCGTCCAGGGCCAAGGTCTTGACCTTGCCCACGGACATGCCTTTGTAGACCACTTCCGTTTTGTTGGCCTGGATACCTTCGCCACTTTCAAAGCGCACCTGGATCTCGATGCCCTGTTGGGAATAGGCGCGCCACCCCAACCAACCGCCGATGATCAGGGCAATCAGGGGTAACACCCAAATGGCCGACCAGTTGGAGGCCGGGCGGGTTTTAGCTTTAGGCAAATCACTCATGGTCGTCGTCCGACTCCGTGTTATCCCAAATCAGTCGGGGATCGAAAGTTACTGCGGCAAGCATCGTCAAGATCACCACACTGGCGAACGCCGCGGCGCCGAGGTTTGCCTCGACACTGGCAAGTCGCCCAAAGTTTACAACCGCCACCAGGATGGCGATCACGAAGATATCCAGCATGGACCAACGTCCAATGAATTCGATGAAGCGGTACATCACAATGCGCTGTTGCGCGGACAGCGGTTGGTGGCGCTGTACAGAGAACAGTAGCAGGCCAATGCCTACCAGCTTGAACGTGGGCACCAGGATACTGGCGATAAATACCACCGCCGCGATGGGAAACATACCGTGCTGCACCAACTGGATCACACCGGCCATGATGGTACTGGGATCACCCTGGCCGAGGGAATTGATGGTCATGATAGGCAGCAGGTTGGCGGGGATATACAAAATGGCCGCCGTGATCAACAACGCCCAGGTGCGGGTGAGGCTGTTTGGACGCCGGGCATGGATCAGCGCACCGCAGCGAGTGCAGGTTTGCTCATCGGTGTCCGCTGCCTGTTTGTTCAACTCGTGGCATTCGGTACAAATCAGAATGCCTGCATCAATCGCCCGCATGATCATCCTCTCCTGACAACGCTTGCCAGACCTGGTGGGGCGACATCACCACCTCAAGCAGTACCTGAACCATTAATAGACTGACAAAACACACGAGCCCCAAGCCGACCGTGATAGAGGCCATGTCGGCGAGCTTTACGATCGCCACCAGTACGCCCATCAGGTAGACCTCCAGCATCCCCCAGTCTTTGAGGTGGTGGTAAATGCGGTACAGCAACAGCCCATAGCTGCGGCCCACCTTCCAACGAATACTGAGCAGGACTGCGAGCTGGCAGAGCAGCTTGAGCAAGGGAATCCCCATGCTGCACAGGAAGACAACGGCGGCGACGCCTTGCATGCCGGTATCAAACAAGCCGACCACGCCACTCCACACGGTGTCTTCCGAGGACTGCCCGAGTAGATTGAGCTGCATGATGGGCAAAAAGTTCGCGGGGATGTACAGCAACAGCGCCGCGAGCACCAAGGCGAGACTTCGCTCAACGACATTGTGGCGGTGAGCGTACAGCTCGTAACCGCAACGCGGGCATTGGGCTTTTTCGCCAAGGGCAAGCTTGGGTTTGCGCATCAGCAAGTCGCACTCATGGCATGCCACCAGGTCGTCCAGTGGTAAATCCGACACCTCAGGGGCATCAACCGGATCGGGCATAGATAGGGCTCTGACTCTAAAAAAGGTTAGGTGCCTATTCTAGTGGTCTGGTTCAGAAATAACTGTGCAAATTTGTCGGGGCTTGGGGACCCACATGGACATCCCGGATAGGGGGAGTCGCGGGGTTAGGACGGCTTGAGCTGATGGCGGGGGCTGCGGCGGCCAACTTAC